>NZ_CP041242.1:530000-627500 GCF_006547045.1 Lysobacter alkalisoli | reverse complement strand
ACTTTGAGTGCAGAGCCGTCCAGGTCCCAAATTACATCGCTTGCATCTGCATGCATTTGAATTGACTTGGTTCCTGTTCGGACGTCTGCATATGGACAGCTATCCACCTGCCAGACGGCCGCACAAGTCACCTGCGCACACTGTCAAAGATCTCAAGAACCGGCCTCAGCGCCGCGCTCCCTTTACCGCTTCCCCGCCGCACCTAAGTGCCCGAGGGAGCCGACTATCTTACAGCGAATTCCGATTCCGTCAACACCCCGACGCCATCTTTTTTCGCCGCCTCCCGCCCCGTTCAGATTAACCCTGGCCGGTGCGGGCCGCGCATCTTACAGCAACTCCCAGGACCGTCAATACACCCCCGGAAACCGCCTCCAATCCGCTCCCGCTTGACCAGCTACCGGCTCCAGCGGGGCGCGCATTGTGCACATACACCGCACGTTTGGGAAGAGGGCGCGCACGCCGCCTTGACCGCGGTGGCGGAACTGCCCGATGGTCGGGCTCCCAGCCTGGAGCTCCCCGGTATGCCGAAAACCACACGCCCCCTTCTTCCCGCCTCATTGCCGGCCCTGCTCGCCCTGCTGCTGGCCGCGTTGGCGCTGCCGGGTTGCGCCACCGAAAGTGGTCGCTGGGTCGAGCTGGGCGGCGCGCGCTATACGGTGGAAATCGCCGCAGACGATCCATCCCGCGCACGCGGCCTGATGTTCCGCGACGCGATGGCCGCCGACCACGGGATGATCTTCATCCACGAGCGCGAGGAAATGCAGGCGTACTGGATGAAGAACACCCGGATCGCGCTGGACATCCTGTATTTCGACAGCCAGCGCCGATTGGTCTCGCAACAGCGCGACGTGCCGCCATGCTCACTGGGCAATGCCTGCCCGCCGTATCCGAGCAGCGCGCCGGCGCGCTACGTGCTCGAGCTCAATGCTGGCGAGGCCGCGCGCCTGGGCCTGGAGGACGGAACCTCGATGCAGCTCGGGCCGGCGGTGGAGAAGGCTGTCGTGAAGCTGGCGGCTCAGGACTGATCCGACGCCCGGGGCCGTTCAGGCCTCGACCATCTCGAAGTCATCCTTGGTGACGCCGCAATCCGGACAGGTCCAGGTGTCGGGGATGTCTTCCCAGCGCGTGCCCGGCTCGATGCCTTCCTCCGGCAGCCCGGCTTCTTCGTCGTAGATGAAGCCGCAGACGACGCACATCCAGGTGCGGTAGGGGGCGGCAGTAACGGCAGCGTCGGACATGAGCGGATAATGTGCGGCTAGTGAACCCGTATTGTTCCATGAATCCACTCATGTCGCCTTCCAACCAGTCTCATCGCGGCGTGTACGCGATCACTCCTGACGAAGCCGACACTGCGCGTCTGATCGAGCGTGTGTCGGTCGTGCTCGACGCCGGCATCACCTGGCTGCAGTACCGCAACAAGTCGGCAGCGCCGGCGCTGCGCCGCAAACAGGCGCTGAGGTTGCTGGCGCTGTGCCGGGGGCGGGGCGTGCCGTTGATCATCAACGATGATTGGAGGCTCGCAGCCGATATCGACGCCGATGGCGCGCACCTGGGCGAGAACGACGGCGACATCATGGCTGCCCGCGAAGCGATGGGCGACGTCGCACTGATCGGCGCGTCCTGCTATGACAGCGAAGAGCGGGCCCGCCGCGCGGTGGGGCTGGGCGCCAGCTACGTCGCCTTTGGCGCCTTTTTCCCATCGCCGACCAAGCCGGACGCACGCCGGGCCTCGACCGGGTTGCTGGCATCAGCGGCGGAGCTGGAGGTACCGCGGGTGGCGATCGGGGGCATCACTCCGGACAATGCGCGCATGCTGGTCGATGCCGGCGCCGACCTGGTCGCGGTGATCAGCGGCATTTTCGACGCCCATGACCCGGCGGCGGCGGTGCGCGCGTACCGGGACTGTTTCGCACCGGTGGATTGATCGCGCTCGTCACGCTCCCGCAAAAGCCCCCTCTCTCGACTTCCGAAGCCCACTCCATGAACCACGAACGCTCCCACACCCTGTTTTCCCGTGCGCTGGACCTTATCCCGGGCGGTGTCAATTCGCCGGTACGCGCGTTCAAGTCGGTCGGCGGGGAGCCATTTTTCGCCCAGCGTGCCGAAGGTGCATACATCTTCGACGTCGATGGCAACCGCTATGTCGACTACGTCGGTTCGTGGGGGCCGATGATCGCCGGTCATGCGCATCCGGAAGTGCTGGCGGCGGTCGAGGGAACGATGCGAAACGGCCTGAGTTTTGGCGTGCCGAATGCGCTGGAGGTCGAGATGGCCGAGGCGATCACCCGCATCGTGCCCAGCTGTGAAATGGTGCGAATGGTCAACTCCGGCACCGAGGCGACGCTGTCGGCGATCCGGGTGGCACGCGGAGCGACCGGACGCAGCCGCATCGTCAAGTTCGAGGGCTGCTACCACGGCCATGGCGACAGCTTCCTGGTCAAGGCCGGCAGCGGCGTGATGACGCTGGGCCTGCCAAATTCGCCGGGCGTGCCGGCCGCGCTGGCCGACCTGACGCTGACGATTCCGTACAACGATTTCGATGCGGCAGCGAGGTTGTTCGAGGAAGCCGGCCATGACATCGCCGGATTGATCATCGAACCGATCGTCGGCAACGCGAATTGCATTCTGCCGCGCGAGGGCTATCTGCAGCACCTGCGCGAGCTGTGCACGAAGCACGGTGCGGTGTTGATCTTCGACGAGGTGATGACCGGTTTCCGTGTCGCGCTGGGCGGTGCGCAGCAACGTTACGGAATCACGCCGGACCTGTCGACGTTCGGCAAGATCATCGGCGGCGGCATGCCGGTCGGCGCCTATGGCGGTCGTCGCGAGCTGATGTCGCAGGTGGCACCGGCGGGGCCGATCTACCAGGCGGGTACGCTGAGCGGCAATCCGGTGGCGATGGCGGCCGGGCTGGCGACGCTTGAGTTGATCCAGGCGCCGCGCTTCCATGAGGCGCTGGAGCGCCGCACGCATGAGTTGTGCGACGGGCTGGAGGCAGCGGCGCGCGAGATCGGGGTGGCGTTCCACACGACCCGGGCGCCGGGGATGTTCGGGCTGTACTTCCGCAAGGGGCCGGTGGAGACGTTCGAGGATGCGAAAGCATCGGACGCCGGGAAGTTCGGGCGGTTCTTCCACGCGATGCTGGAGCGCGGGGTGTACCTGGCGCCGTCGGCGTTCGAGGCCGGCTTCATGTCGAGCGCGCATGGCGATGCGGAGATCGCGCATACGATCCTGGCGGCGCGGTCGGCGTTTGCGGAAGTGGCCGGGGGCTGAAACCAGTTGGCTTCGGCAGGAGTCGCCGCCCGACGGGGAAGGGGTTGCTCCGCCCTCCTGACGACGTCGTGTCTTTAAGTCGGGTCGTGGACCATCCATGGTCCACTCTCCGCAACCCCTTCCCCGCCGATCAGCGACTTTCGCGAGATTTACGGTTTACCGCTTCGGGTGGAAAAGCGCCGATAGCCTGTCCAGAAGCCGGAGGCCATGGGGTTTGCGGGACCTTCGGAGGCAGGATGCCGACGATGAGCGCCCATGGATGGGTTCACAGCGTGTCCCGCAAACCCCATGGCCTCCGGCTTCCCCGCACGTGCCTCCCGCTACAAAAAATCAACCCGCATAATCACGCAGCGCGGCGTGCAAGCGGGACATGCCTTCATCAGTGTCGGCATCGCTGATGTTGAGCGCCGGAACGAAGCGCAACACGTCGGGGCCGGCCTGCAGCAGAAGCAGACCATGCTCGACGCAGCGGTCGAGGATTTCTGCGGCCTTGCCGGCATGCTCGGGGCGCAACTGGGCACCGATCATCAGGCCGCGGCCGCGCACCTCATCGAATAGCCCCAGCTCCGTGTCGATCTCCGCCAGCGACGCGCGGATCGCGGCTGCTTGCCGTTCGACATTCGCCAGCAACGCCGGCGATGACAGCTCGCGCAGCACCACGCCGGCTACCGCGGCAGCCATCGGATTGCCGCCGAAGGTGGTGCCGTGGCTGCCGAACTGCAGGGTTTCACCGGCCTTCGGGCCGACCAGCATCGCGCCGATCGGCATACCACCGCCGAGTGCCTTGGCCAGGGTCACCACGTCGGGGGTGACGCCGTAGCCCTGGCAAGCGAACAGGGTGCCGGTGCGGGCCATGCCGCACTGGATCTCGTCGAGCATCAGCAGCGCGCCGTGGCGATCGCACAGCGCGCGCAGGCCGCGCAGGAATTCGGGTGCGGCCGGCATCACCCCGCCCTCGCCCTGCACCGGCTCGACCAGCACCGCGCAGACGTCACCGGCCGCCATCGCTGCCTCGACCGCGGCGAGGTCGTTGAAGTCGCTGTAGCGGAATCCGCCGGGCAACGGCTCGAAGCCTTCCTGGTATTTCGGCTGCGCGGTCGCGGTGACCGTGGCGAGGGTGCGGCCGTGGAAGCTGCCACGGAAGGTGAGGATCACCCGCCGTTCGGGCGGGCGTCCCTGCCCGGCCGCCCATTTGCGGGCGAGTTTGATCGCGGCCTCGTTGGCCTCGGCGCCGGAGTTGCACAGGAACACCCGGCGCGCGAAGCCGCTGGCCTCAACCAACGCCTTGGCCAGCTGCAATGGCGGTTCGCTGACGAACACATTGCTGGTGTGCCAGAGCTTGCCGGCCTGAGCGGTCAGCGCTTCGATCAGTGCCGGATGCGCATGGCCGAGCGCGTTGACCGCGATGCCGCCGCCGAAGTCGACGTACTCCCGGCCATCGATGTCGAAGATGCGCGAACCCTGGCCCCGATCCAGCACGATGCGGCGCGGCCGGTAGACCGGTACGTAGTAGTCGTCGGCGAGGGCGCAGAGGGCGTCGTTGGCGGTAGTCATGTGGGCGTTGATATCTGGAAGGTCGGGAAGGGTTACCAGTTGCCGGTGTTCGGCATCGATACCCACGGCTCGGCCGGTGGCAGCGGGTCGCCCTTCTGCAGCAGCTCGATCGAGATCAGGTCCGGCGAGCGGACGAAGGCCATGTGGCCGTCGCGCGGCGGACGGTTGATGGTCACGCCCATCGACTGCAGGTGGGCGCAGGTGGCATGGATGTCGTCGACCGCGAACGCGAGGTGGCCGAAGTTGCGGGCGCTGCCATAGTCCTCGTCGTCGTAGTTGTACGTCAGTTCGATCTCGGACTTCGGATTTTCCGGTGCGCCGAGGTAGACCAGGGTGAAGCGGCCTTGCGGAAAGTCCTTGCGCCGCGTCTCGACCAGCCCGAGGCCTTCGCAGAAAAACTTGAGGGAGGCGTCGAGGTCGCGGACGCGGACCATGGCGTGGAGGTATTTCATTGCTTCGATTCCAGTGGGGGCGGGAATGTGGGAATGCCTGGCCGAGGGCACGTCAGTCCAGAAACAGGTCGGGATGCAGCGACTGCGACGGGTCGACCGCGTAGCCGGACAGGTCGGTGACGCCGGCTTCGCCCAGCACCTCGTCGTCGATCAGGAAACGGCCGTAAAAGCCGGCGGCCGGACGCGTGAGCACGGCATGGGCAGCGTCGGCCATGATCTCCGGCGTACGACAGCCGGCGACATCGATGCCCGGGATCATGCGGATCGCATCGGTGGCGATCACGGTGCGCGGCCACAGGCAGTTGATCGCCACGCCCTGCGCGCCGAACTCGGCCGCCAGTCCGATCGTGAGCAGGCTCATGCCCATCTTGGCGTAGGTGTAGGCGACGTGCGGCCCCCACCACTTCGGATCGAGGCTGGGCGGTGGCGACAGGGTCAGCACGTGCGGGTTGGGGGCCTGCAGGAGGTGCGGCAAACAGGCTTGCGTGCACAGGAAGGTGCCACGTGAATTCACCTGCTGCATCAGGTCATAGCGCTTCATCGGCGTGTCGAGCGCGCCACGCAGCCAGATCGCGCTGGCATTGTTGACCAGGATGTCGAGGCCTCCGAAGGCATCGACGGTCGCGGCGACCGCGGCTGTCACCTGCTCCTCTTCGCGGATGTCGCATCTGATCGGCAGCGCACGGCCTCCGGCGGCCTCGACCTCGGCCGCGACGGAGTGGATGGTGCCCGGCAGTTTGGGGTTGGGTACGCCGGACTTGGCAACGATGGCGATGTTGGCGCCATCGCGGGCGGCACGCAGGGCGATGGCACGGCCGATGCCGCGCGAGGCGCCGGTGATGAAAAGGGTTTTGCCGGAAAGAGACATGGGGAGTCCAGTGGTTGAATGTGGATTACTGGCTGTCACGGCTTCGGCCCCTGCCCCTCGTTGTCTTCCCACTTCAACAGCCGGCGGGTGACGAAGCGATAGACCGGTTTGCCGGTCGCGAACCAGACCTCACGCAACCAGGAGTGCCGCTTCAGCACCCGGCGCTCGACCGGGGTGATGGCGGCCGGGCAATAGGTGCGCTTGTGCTTGAGCAGGTGGCGCAGGTCCTCGCGGGCGAGCAGGCGCATCCAGCGCGAACGCGGGTTGCCGCGCACGGCCAGCTGGAAGTCGATGATGCCGGGACTGCCGTCGGCCTGGACCAGCCAGTTGGCCTCCTTGGCAAGGTCGTTGTGGGCGATGCCGTGGCGGTGCAGGCGCTGCAACAGGCGCCGCGCTTCGCGGAAATACACCAGATCGCCCCGCGGCGGGCGCTGATACATGGCGGCACCGTCCATGTAGCTGCGGTCGAGCCGGCGACCGTTCCAGGCCAGCAGTTGCGGCACGGCGTCGAGGCCGACCACCGCCTGCAGCGCGCGCGCCTCGCGCCGTGCCAGCCACCAGGCCGGCAGGCGCAGCCACAGCGGCACGTGGACAAGATCGCGGCGGACAAACAGGCCGTGCTCGCCGCGCATCAGCGCGATGCGGCCGAAACTGTCGGATTTGAGGGCGGAAACTTCGACTGACACGGTTACCTGGCCTGTCCCGATGACGTTGGCAGGCCCCAAGTGTACGACCCGGGCGCGGAACATCCCTGTCCGGCTTGTCCCACCAATGTCCTAGGCCTTCGCGCCGGCCCTCCCCCATAATTCACAGATGGAACCGACCTGGATCGAAAGCGCGACCGCCTGGATCGCAGCACACCCTGTCGCCGCGGGCGCGCTGATCTTCCTGATCGCGTTCTGCGACGCGCTGGTCGTCCTGGGCCTGCTGGTCCCCGCGCTGCCCCTGTTGATCGCGGTCGGCACCCTGGTCGGCCTCGGCCATATCAACGGACCGTATGCGCTGGTCGCGGCCGCGGCAGGCGCCTTCCTCGGCGATGCGCTGAGCTACTGGATCGGCCGGCTGTGGGGACCGCAGTTGCGGCAGCGCTGGCCGTTTTCACGCTACCCACAATGGCTGGACCGCGGCGAGACAATGTTCCGCCGCCACGGCGTCAAGAGCATCGTGACCGCGCGCTTCGTAGGCGCCGTGCGGCCGTTCGTGCCCGCCATCGCCGGCATGTTGCATATGCCATTCCCGCGTTATCTGGCGCCGAGCCTGTTCGCCGCAGTCACCTGGGCAGCGCTGTTCCTGGCCCCGGGCTGGGCACTGGGCGCGTCCTACGACGCGGTCGCTGCGGTCGCCGACCGGTTGGTGATCGTGCTCGGCGCCCTGCTGGTGGCGCTCGGTGTGGTCTGGGCACTGGTGCTCTACACCTGGCGCTGGTTCGCCGCCCACGCCGGCAACCTGCTCGCGCGCGGCCTGGCCTGGAGCCGCGCGCATCCACGGCTGAGCCGCTACACCGCCGCCCTGGTCGATCCCAACCGGCCCGAGTCGCCCTCGCTGGTGATGCTGGCGGCCTGTCTGCTGGCGATCAGCTGGGCCTGGTTCACCCTGCTGGCGGCACTGCTGGCCAGCGGCGGCCCACTGGCATTGGACCAGGCCGTGCATGAATGGATGTGGGACCTGCGCAACCCCCTCGCCGACGGACTGATGGCAGCGCTCGCCAGTCTCGGCGATACCGCGGTGCTCGGCACTGCGGCGGCGGTGACGCTGGTCTACCTGCTATGGCGGCGACGCTGGATGGCCGCCGCGCACTGGATCGCCGCGATCGTGTTCGGACTGGCGCTGACTGCACTGCTGGAGGCGGCGATCGAGATGCCGCGCCCACCGACCGCGCCGGTCGGATTCGGCTTCCCGTCGGTGGCGGTGACGATGGCGACGGTGGTGTTCGGCTTCTTCGCGGTATTGATCGCACGCGAGTTGCCGGGTCGCAGGCGGGTCTGGCCTTACCTCATCGCCGGCGTGGCGACGACCCTGATCGGCTTCGCTCGCCTGTACCTGGGCGCGCATTGGCTCAGCGATCTGGTTGGCGGCACCTTGTTCGGCATCCTCTGGCTGCTGGTGCTGGGGCTGGCCTACCGCAGCCACGTCGCACGCTCGTTCTGGATGCGGCCGCTGGCGGCGATGTTCTACGGCAGCTTCCTGGTGGCAGCGCTATGGCATGCGCCACGGGCGGCCGATCCGCTGCTGGCCAAGTTCCAGGCCTCCGCTCCGGTGCGGATCATCGGCCACGAGGCCTGGTGGCAGGACAGCTGGACCTCCCTGCCCGCACGGCGCAACGAAAGCGAGGCGCGCCAGCGCTGGCGGCTCGATGTCCAGGTCGCTGGTCCGCTGGAACCGCTGCAGGCGGCGCTGGAAGCCGACGGCTGGCGGGCACAGCCGCAAACCGACTGGACCGCCACGATCGGCCTGCTCGACGACGACACCCCGGCCGTGCTGCAGCCGGTGCTGCCGGCCACCCTCGACGCGCGCGCCGAATCGCTGCTGATGGTGCGCGAGGCGGCCAAGACCGACGCGCATGGGCGGCCCCGCCTGCAGGCGCTGCGGCTGTGGCCGGCGCCGGCCGCACTGGACGATGGCACGCCGTTGTGGCTGGGCGCCACCCAATACCTGCATCTGGCGCGGCCGCTCGGCGCCGCCTCGCTGTGGCGTCCGGACCCCGACCCGGGCGAAGTGCTCGATCAGGTCGGCGCGGCGCTGGACGGCTTCGAACACATCATGGCTCCACATCCGGCCACCGGCCTTCCGGTGCTGCGGCTGCGCACCACGCCCGGTATCGAATAGCCCGGATACTTCATCGCGTTCCGTCGCCAGGCGTCGCGGGGACGCCGCAGC
This sequence comes from Lysobacter alkalisoli, assembly GCF_006547045.1. Taxonomy (NCBI): domain Bacteria; kingdom Pseudomonadati; phylum Pseudomonadota; class Gammaproteobacteria; order Lysobacterales; family Lysobacteraceae; genus Marilutibacter; species Marilutibacter alkalisoli. The sequence continues at coordinate 618,476 of NZ_CP041242.1, read as the reverse complement.
AGGAAAGAGCTGAGACGCCCGGACTCATGGCAACAGCGACAGCACCTGTTGCAGACGCTCGTGCGGATCCTCGGTCTGCAGCAGCGCCTGCCGCTGCACATTCTGCAGCGGCAGCATCTCGGCCAGCCGCCAGCCGACCCAGGCGGCATCGTCGAACCGCGCTTCGGGGGCGCCGGCATGCTCGCCGCCGAACTTGTCGATGACTTCGTGCAACAACGTCGCCAACAGGCCGTGCTCGGGCCGCAGCGGCTCGACCGCATCGGCCGCGCACCAGCTCACCTCGGCCACCTGCAGGCCGTTGTCGCGCACCCGCACGCGATGGACGTGAAAGCGCCGCCGCCCGCGCACCTGCAGGGTCAGCAGGCCGTCGTCGCCGGTGCCGAAGTCCTCGATCACCGCCTCGGTGCCAAACGCAGCAGCCGAAGTGACGGCGCCGACTTCCTCGCCTTCCAGGATCATGCAAACGCCGAAGCCATGGCCGTTGCGACTGCAATCGCGCACAAGGTCCAGATAGCGGGGTTCGAACACGCGCAGGCCCAGCGAGGCACCCGGCAGCAGCACGGCATGCAGGGGGAACAGGGGCAGCGCTTCGACGGCGGGGACGGATTCCGGCATCGGCCCCAGTGTACGCGGGATGCCGGCAGCCTTCAGGCCGATTCGCGAAGTGTCGCCAGGAACCGCCGCGGTGCGCCGTCGAAACCGCCGTTGGACATGAAGACCACGTGATCCCCCCGCTGCACGCACTCGCGCAGGCGGCCGATCAGCGCGTCGACATCAGATACGGCGATGCCGTCTCCACGCAGGGCCGAGACCACCTTGCCCGCGTCCCAGGCCAGCTCCGGCCGTTGCAGGAACACCACCGCATCGGCACCGTCCAGCGACGGCGCCAGCGCGTCGGCATGCGCGCCCAGCCGCATCGAATTGCTGCGCGGCTCCATCGCCACCATGATCCGCGCGTCGCCGACCTTCGCGCGGAGCCCGGCGAGAGTGGTGGCGATCGCGGTCGGGTGGTGGGCGAAGTCGTCGTAGACCGTCACTCCATGCACTTCGCCGAGCAACTCCATCCGCCGCTTGACGCTGCGAAACTCCGCCAGCGCCGCCAGCACGCCCTTCACGTCGACGCCGACCGCATTGCACGCCGCCAGCGCCGCAAGCGCATTCATCACGTTGTGTCGGCCGAGCAGCGGCCAGCGCACCTCGCCCAGCTCGCCGCCCTCGTGGATGACGACAAAGGCACTCCCGTCATCGGCGAGCAGGCGCGCGGTCCAGTCGAGGCCTTCAATATCGAGGCCGAAGCGCTCGACCGGCGTCCAGCACCCCATCGCCAGTACTTCGGCCAGGCGCTCGTCCTCGCCATTGACGATCAACCGGCCACGGCGCGGCACGGTGCGCACAAGATGGTGGAACTGGCGCTGGATCGCGGCCACGTCGTCGAAGATGTCGGCGTGGTCGAATTCCAGGTTGTTGAGGATTGCGACCTGCGGCCGGTAGTGAACGAACTTGCTGCGTTTGTCGAAGAACGCGGTGTCGTACTCGTCGGCTTCGACCACGAATTCACGCCCCGTGCCGATGCGTGCCGACATCCCGAAATCCTCGGCCACACCGCCGATCAGGAATCCCGGCTCACGCCCGGCGGCCTGCAGCAGGAAGGTCAGGATCGTCGTGGTCGTGGTCTTGCCGTGGGTGCCGGCGACCGCCAGCGTTTCGCGGCCGGGCAGCACCCGCTCGCTCAGCCATTGCGCGCCGGAGGTGTACTTCAAGCCGGCATCGAGCACGTGCTCCACCGCCAGGTTGCCTCGCGACAACGCGTTGCCGATCACGACTTCATCGCAACCGGGCGAGATGTGCTCCGGCGCATACCCCTGCTGCAGCGCAATACCCAGTTGCTCCAACTGGGTCGACATGGGCGGATAGACAGCCTGGTCGCTGCCTTCTACTTCGTAACCGATTTCACGCGCCAGGGCGGCTACGCCGCCCATGAAGGTGCCCGCGATACCCAGGATGTGGATCTTGTTCGCCATGCCGGGATTGTCGCCGATCCCGCCCTGCGGCAAGTAGGTTGACGCCAGGCGAAAGTTGTGTGCTAGCGTCCGCCGGTCCGTTGCCACCACAGGGGGCCCGGTACGGCCGGCGACTGGATCCACCAACCCTTTATCAGGAGCTCGCTCAATGCAGAAGTCCCGTTTCAAGGTTCGTGCCGTCCTCAAGCCCCTCTCCGTCGCCATCCTGGCGGCTGCCGTCGTTCCGGCATTCGCCGCCGACGATGTCGCCCCGGCCATCGAGGCCGCGATGCAGCGTGACCTGGGGCTGTCGGGCACGCAATTGGCGCAGTATCTGAAAGCCGAACGCCTCGCCATGCAGCAGGAAAAACAGTTGGCCAAGGCCCAGGGCCGACACTACGCCGGCAGCTGGATCGAGAAGCAGGCCGATGGCAGCTACGCGTTCGTGGTGGCCAGCACCTCGCTCAAGCCGCAGAAGACGCCTGCAGGTGTGGAAATCCGCAACGCGCGGCATAGCCTCGCATCACTGAACGCAGCCAAGGCGCATCTGGACCTGCTTGTTACCCTGGGTAACAAGACACCGAAGGGCGTGTATACGTGGGCGGTCGACGTGCCCAGCAACACCGTAACGGTGGGTATCGCGCCGAACGCGGAACAGGCAGCGATCGACTTCATCGCGCGCAGCGGCGTCGACGAAGCCACCGTACGCTTCGAAACGCTGGACGAGGCGCCGAAGCTGCACATGGACGTGAAGGGCGGCTTCGGCATCCTGCGCAACCCGGGCGACGGCTACCTGTACGCCTGCTCGATCGGCTTCCCGGTCCGACAGGGCTCCTCGACGCTGGGCTTCGCCACCGCCGGCCATTGCGGCAACACCAACGAGGTCACCTACTACGAGCCGTCGCAGTGGACGTTGGGTGTGCGGCTCGGTAGCTACGCCGCCTCCAATTTTCCCAGCCCTGGCAACAGCGGCCCCGACATGGCATGGGTGAAGCTGGATTCGGGTCACACCGGGCTGCCCCAGGTCTACGGCTGGGGCAATCCCGACATCACCGTCGCGGGCAGCACGGAAGCCCCGGTCGGCGCGGCAGTCTGCCGCTCCGGGCGCACCACCCAATGGCGCTGCGGCGAGATCAAGGCAAAGAACGTGACCGTGACCTATCAATCGGGCGAGACGATTCTGAACCTGACCCACACCAGCGCCTGTTCGGAAGGCGGCGACTCGGGCGGGTCGTTCATCACCGGCCCTGGCCAGGCCCAAGGCGTGCTGTCGGGTGGCAGCGGCAACTGCAGGATCGCCGGCGGCAGGCGCGGCAACTCGTACTTCCAGCCGATCAATCCAATCCTGTCGGCGTACAACCTGACGCTGGTGACCAGTCCCTGATTCGCCAACACTGGAACCGCGCCAAAACAAAACGCCCCGGTTTACACCGGGGCGTTTTCGTTGGGACGCGGCCGGGCTCAGCCCATCTCCCGCACCGGCGCGATCGCCTCGACGATCCGCGTGAACACCTCATCCATCTCGCCGACGCCGTCGACCACAGTCAGTTGCCCATGCTGGCGATAGAACTCGATCACCGGCGCGGTCTGCTCGTTATAGATGCTCAGGCGCTTGCGCACCGACTCCGGATTGTCGTCGGCACGGCCTTCCTGGGCGGCACGGCCGGCGATGCGGTCGACCAGCAGTTCGGTCGGCACTTCCAGCTGTACTGCGGCGTCCATCGGCTGGCCGATCCGGACCAGCAGGGCATCCAGCGCGTCGGCCTGGGCCAGGTTGCGCGGGTAGCCGTCGAGGATGAAGCCGCCCGCCGTGTCCGGCCGCGAAAAGCGGTCCTCCAGCATGCCGAGCAGGATTTCGTCGCTGACCAGCTCGCCGCGGGCCATGATTTCCTTCGCTTCCAGCCCGAGCTTGCTGCCGGCGGCGACTTCGGCACGCAGCAGGTCGCCGGTCGAAACGTGGGGCACCTGCAGGTGTTCCTTGAGACGGGCCGCCTGCGTACCCTTGCCGGAGCCCGGCGCGCCCAGAAGTACCAATCGCATCAACATCACTCCAGAGACAGAAACATAGAAATATGGAAATCGCCGCTCCGGACGCACGCGCGGCGGCGCTACACTGGGGCCGTGCGGCATTCCCGCCGGAGCAAAATGGTGTCCAGCTTACCGTATCGCGACGGCATTTCCGCCCGAACGGCGGTGAGGTCGACCATTTTCCCATCCCTGTCCCACACCACCCACGAGGAGCCGACATGGCCCAGGGAACCCTGCTCTACGCCCAGTCCGGCGGTGTCACCGCCGTCATCAACGCCACTGCCTCAGCGGTGATCCAGGCCGCGCGCGCGCGCAAGGTCAAGGTGCTGGCGGCCCGTAACGGCATCCTCGGCGCCCTGCGCGAGGAGTTGATCGACACCTCCAAGGAGTCGGCCGCCGCCATCCGCGCCCTCGCCCATACGCCGGGCGGCGCGTTCGGCTCGTGCCGGGTCAAGCTCAAGTCGCTGGAGGCCGATCGCGCCCGCTACGAGCGCCTGCTCGAGGTGCTGCGCGCCCACGACGTGCGCTACTTCCTCTACAACGGCGGCAACGACTCGGCCGACACCGCGCTGAAGGTGTCGAAGCTGGCGACCGAATTCGACTACCCGCTGACCTGCATCGGCGTGCCCAAGACCGTCGACAACGACCTTGCGGTCACCGACTGCTGTCCTGGCTTCGGCTCAGCGGCCAAGTACACCGCCGTGTCAGTGCGCGAGGCCGCGCTGGACGTAGCGGCAATGGCCGAGACTTCGACCAAAGTATTCGTGTACGAGGCGATGGGCCGCCACGCGGGCTGGCTGGCCGCCGCGGCCGGCCTGGCCGGCGACGGCCGCGATGCCGCCCCGCACCTGATCCTGTTCCCCGAGCGCCCGTATGACGAGGCCGACTTCTTCGAAAAGGTGAAGGCCACCGTCGAGCGCGTCGGCTACTGCGTGGTCGTCGCCAGCGAGGGCATCCAGACCGGAGACGGCAAGTTCGTCGCCGATGCCGGTGGCGGCAAGGACTCCTTCGGCCACACCCAGCTCGGCGGCGTCGCCTCGCACCTGGCCGGCCGGGTCAAGGACGCCCTCGGCTACAAGGTCCACTGGACCCTGCCCGACTACCTGCAGCGCTCCGCCCGCCACCTCGCCAGCAAGACCGACCTCGACCAGGCCCAGGCCGTCGGCCGCAAGGCGGTCGAATACGCGCTGAAAGGCATGAACTCGGTGATGCCGGTGATCGTGCGTACCAGCGACGCGCCCTACCGCTGGAAGATCGAACCGGCGCCGTTGGAGAAGATCGCCAACCACGAAAAGAAGATGCCCGCCGGCTTCATCCGCAAGGACGGCTATGGCATCACCGCCAGCGCGCGCCGCTACCTCGAACCGCTGATCCGCGGCGAGGCGCCGCCGCCGTATGGGCGGGATGGATTGCCGAAGTATGTGACGCTCAAGAATGTGGCGATGAAGAAGAAGCTGTCGCCTTTCGAAGGCTGAGGCCCGCGATCAGTTTTCGCAGGCCTCGCCCTCAACCGCCATTGCCGCGGTGAAAAGCGGCAGCTTGCTCGCCGCCCCGCCCGCGGTCTGCTTCGACTCCTGCAGATAGATGCGCACGCGTCCCTGGGCGTCGAGCTCCAGCGGCGCAGCGGAGCCCGGCTTGCGCCAGACCCGCACTAGCGCGTGCTGCGATGGACAAGCCTCGCTGGGGATTCGGATCAGATCGTTGAAGATCCAACCACTAGCCGTATCCGGTCCGACCTCGGTCGCGTCGACGAAACGCGCGCGGGGCTGGCAATTCGAATGGGTAGGGAGCACGGCAAACCGATACGGCTCGGTCGCATTGCCGGTGAACACACCTTCGATGCGGGCGCAGGCCTCCGGAATCGTGCGTAACGCGTGCACTTCACCGACCGCCTGCGGTGGCGCGACCGGGCGCTCGATCTCGGGCGCCGTATCGTCAGCGGCATGCGCGGGGCCGGCGAGCGGCGCGATCATGAGCAGGTACAGCCAGGGCTTGCGGGGCATCGATCATTCCGGTCCAGACGATACCGGCAGGCTGGCACGCACCGGCTGAACCTCCGGCGACAGGCTGTTGCATTGCAACAGGCATCAGAACCTGCTCCTGCCACCAGATGGTCGTTGCAATGCCACAGCACACGCATCGCAACCTGTGCCATAGTCGGGCCCGTTGCCCCCACCGGTCGCCGTGAGGCGTACCCGCAACACAAAAACAAGGTTCGTAATCCGAAATTCCACGTAGTCCACTCCGGGGAGGGGTTCATGCTGGAGCAGTACGGTTTGGCCATGGCGCTCGTGTGCGCCATCATCGCGATCCTGTACGGGATCATCTCGGCGCGCTGGATCGGTGCGCAATCCGCCGGCAACGAACGCATGCAGGAGATCGCCTCGGCGATCCAGGAAGGCGCGCGCGCGTACCTCAATCGCCAGTACATGACCATTTCGATCGCTGGCGCGGTGCTGTTCGTGCTGCTCGGGGTGTTCCTCGACTGGCCGACCGCGGTCGGCTTCCTGCTCGGCGCGGTGCTGTCGGGTGCCGCCGGCTACATCGGCATGAACGTGTCGGTGCGCGCCAACGTGCGTACCGCAGAGGCTGCGCGCCGCGGCATCGGCCCCGCCATGGACGTGGCGTTCCGCGGTGGCGCGATCACCGGCATGCTGGTGGTCGGGCTGGGCCTGCTCGGCGTGGCCGGCTATTGGGCGGTGCTGAACATCGGCTTCAAGATGCCCACGTCCGAGGTTCTGCACGCCCTGGTCGGGGTGGCCTTCGGTTCGTCGCTGATCTCGATCTTCGCGCGCCTGGGCGGCGGCATCTTCACCAAGGGCGCCGATGTCGGCGCCGATCTGGTCGGCAAGGTCGAGGCCGGTATTCCCGAAGACGACCCGCGCAACCCGGCAGTGATCGCCGACAACGTCGGCGACAACGTCGGCGACTGCGCCGGCATGGCTGCCGACCTGTTCGAGACCTACGCGGTCACCGTGATCGCGACCATGCTGCTGGGCTACCTGATGGTGTCGGAGGTCGGCAGCAACGGCGTGCTCTATCCATTGGTGCTCGGCGGTGCCTCGATCATCGCCTCGATCATCGGTGCGCTCTTCGTCAAAGTGAAAGCTGGCGGTTCGATCATGGGCGCGCTGTACAAGGGCGTGATCGTGTCGGCGGTGCTGGCGGCGATCGCGTTCTACCCGATCACCACCGGCCTGATGGGCGACAGCAGCCACGGCGCGATGAACATCTATTTCTGCGCGCTGATCGGCCTGGTATTGACTGGCGCGATCGTCTGGATCACCGAGTACTACACCGGAACCGAGTACAAACCGGTGAGGCACATCGCGGCCGCCTCCACCACCGGCCACGGCACCAACATCATCGCCGGCCTGGGCGTGTCGATGAAGTCGACCGCGCTGCCGGTGCTGGCGGTATGCGCGGCGATCTGGGCCTGCCATGCCCTCGGTGGCCTGTACGGCATCGCGATCGCCGCAACCGCGATGTTGTCGATGGCCGGCATGATCGTGGCGCTGGACGCCTACGGTCCGATCACCGACAACGCCGGCGGCATCGCCGAGATGGCGGAACTGCCCTCGGAGGTGCGCGACATCACCGACCCGCTCGATGCGGTTGGCAATACCACCAAGGCGGTGACCAAGGGCTACGCGATCGGTTCGGCGGCATTGGCCGCACTGGTCCTGTTCGCCGACTACACCCACAACCTGTCGGCCAACAACGGCGGCACGACCTTGGCATTCGACCTGTCCAACCACTACGTGCTGATCGGGTTGCTGATCGGCGGCCTGATCCCCTACCTGTTCGCCTCGATGGCGATGGAGGCGGTCGGCCGTGCAGCCGGCAGCGTGGTCGAGGAGGTGCGCCGCCAGTTCCGCGAGATCCCCGGGATCATGCAGGGCACCGGCAAACCCGACTATTCCCGCGCGGTGGACATGCTGACGAAATCGGCAATCAAGGAAATGATCGTGCCCTCGCTGCTGCCGGTACTGGTGCCGGTGGTGGTGGCGTTCGGGTTCAAATGGCTGGGCGGGCCGGCCGCCGGCGCGCAGGCGCTCGGTGGCGTGCTGATCGGGACGATCGTGACCGGCCTGTTCGTGGCGATCTCGATGACCACCGGCGGCGGCGCCTGGGACAATGCCAAGAAGTACATCGAGGACGGCAACTTCGGTGGCAAGGGCAGCGAGGCACACAAGGCCGCGGTCACCGGCGACACCGTCGGCGACCCCTACAAGGATACTGCCGGACCGGCGATCAACCCGCTGATCAAGATCATCAATATCGTCGCCCTGCTGCTGGTGCCGCTGCTGTAGTCCACCGCACGATCGCTGCGTTTCTCCAGACCCCGCCACTTGGCGGGGTCTGCTTTTCACGGGCCGACAGTTGCCTGCACGGACCGTAATGGCACCCGCCTGAAACCCTGCCTCCTTCAGAAGCACACCCTCGACAGTTTCTTTACGTTCGCGCTGTCATGGTGCAACGCGATGCCGGATCCCCGGTAGATCACCCTTCCGTCTCGCAATCAAGCAAGGGGAAAGTGACATGGACTCAATGACCTGGCTGTCTTCGCTCAAGGCCTCGCTCGGCGGTTACCTGCCCAGCATTCTCGGGGGGCTCGCGATCCTGCTGCTCGGCTGGATCGTTGCTCTTGCCGCCAGCGCCGCCATCCGCAAGGGGCTCGGCAAGCTCGGCACCAACCAGCGGCTCGGCCCACAGACCGGGAGCAAGCTCGACTTCGAACGCGTCGCCGGCCGGATCGTGTTCTGGGCGATCCTGCTGCTGGCGGTGATCGGCATGTTCGGGGTGCTGCACATCGACGGCGTGTCCGGCCCGCTGTCCACGCTCGCCGACACGGTGATGATGTACCTGCCGGGGCTGCTGCTGGCGATTGCGCTGGCGGTGGTGGCCTGGATCGTCGCCACCGTGGTGCGTACCGTGGTGAACAAGTCACTTGGCGCCACCCGGGTCGACGAGAAGCTCTCCGAAGCCGCCGACATGCAGCCGCTGTCCGCCACCATGGGCAACGTCGCCTACTGGCTGGTGTTCCTGTTGTTCCTGCCGGCGATCGTCAGCGCTCTGCAGATCGAAGGCCTGATGGTGCCGCTGACCGCGATGACCACCGACCTGGTCGGCATCCTGCCCAACCTGTTCGCCGCGGTGGTGATCGGTTTGGCCGGCTGGATCATCGCCAAGGCGGTGCGCGGGCTGGTCAGCAACCTGCTGGCGGCGACCGGGGTGGACAAGTTCAGCCAGCAGAGCGAGGCCACGCGCGACCTCAAGCTGTCCCAGCTCGGCGGCACTCTGGTGTTCATCCTGATCATCGTGCCGACCCTGATCGCGGCGCTCGACGCACTGCGCATCGAGGCGATCTCCTCTCCGCTGACCGGCATGCTGGACATGTTCCTGGCCGCGGTACCGCACATCATCGCCGCTGCCGCGATCCTGATCATCGCCTGGTTCGTCGGCCGCTTCGTCGCCGACCTGGTCACCCGCCTGCTCGCCAACCTGGGTTTCGACCGGTTGCCGGAACGCATCGGCATGAGCCATGCGCTAGCGCCCGCCGAGGCCCCAGCCGCCGGCGATGGAAAGGTCCGTCTGACCCTGTCCGAACTCGGTGGCCGGGTCGCGCTGTTCTTCATCATGCTGTTCGCAACCGTCGAGGCAGCCCACCGGATCGGTTTCGGTGGCGTGCGCGACCTGCTGGAGACCTTCATCGAGTTCGGCGCCAACGTGTTGCTGGGTCTGGTGATCTTCGTGGTCGGCTACTGGCTGGCGAACCTGGCCGCCACCGCGATCCAGCGTGCCAACCCGGACGGCGCGGTCGGCCTGTCGCGGATTGCGCGGGTCGCGATCCTCGGCTTGGTGCTGGCGATGGGCCTGCGCGCGATGGGCATCGCCGACGAGATCGTCAACCTTGCCTTCGGCCTGGTGCTTGGGGCCGTCGCGGTCGCGATCGCATTGGCATTCGGCCTCGGCGGCCGCGAGGCCGCCGGCAAGATCGCCAACGACTGGGCAGACAAGCACCTGCGCAGATAGCCGGCCCGTCCACGGACCGATCGGAAGCCCCGCCCCGGCGGGGCTTCCTTTTGGTTCTTCGCCCAATTGAGGGAAAGGCGCCGGATCTGTTGGATGACCGGGGCGCCGGGAGCGAAGGCCCTTGGATACGAATGTCCCCCGGCGCCGGCCAGGGCCGGCGCCTCCGCCTTGATTTCGCGCCCAAGGGCCTTCACCCCCGGCGTTCCGACATGACCGGTGGTTCAAAAGCGCACTCCCAGGGAGGGTCTGCTTCGCGTTCCAGCGTGGCCGCGCGATCCGACGTGGCCTGCCGGCCTTGACGGCGAAATCAAGGAGGAGGCCGCCGCCACGGGCGGCGGCCGGGGGACATTCGCCGTCAAGGCCGGCAGGTCGCGGCGGGACAGCCAGGTGGCGGCGAGAAGTAGCGGCGAGAACCGGCGATCGAACGCAATCGGCAGCGCCCACGCCTTCGCTGAAGGCGAGCTCCCCCTCACTTGGGAGAAGAACCTTCCTTTTGCATGCCTGCTGCACCGCAACAGCAACCTGCGTAAAATGCGCGGCTTCCCTCACCTCCCCGATCGCGGCCCGTCCGTGGTGGGGCCAAGCAGTCGGAGCATCAGCATGGGCCTGGACCTCGTCTCCACCGGCAAGAACCCGCCGGACGAGATCAACGTCATCATCGAAATTCCCAAGGACGCCGAACCGGTCAAGTACGAGGTCGACAAGGCCTCCGGCGCGATCTTCGTCGACCGCATCCTGTCCACGCCGATGCGCTACCCGTGCAACTACGGCTACGTCCCGCACACCGTCTGCGGCGACGGCGATCCGGCCGACGTGCTGGTGATCCTGCCGCTGCCGCTGGTACCCGGCTCGGTAATCCGCTGCCGCCCGGTCGGCGTGCTGAAGATGAGCGACGAGGCCGGCAGCGACGAGAAGCTGCTCGCGGTGCCCGACGCCAAGATCTTCGGCGGCTACGCCCACATCGAGGACATCGACCAGGTCTCCAAGCACTGGCTGGAGCGTATCGGTCACTTCTTCGAGCACTACAAGGATCTGGAGAAGGGCAAGTGGGTCCAGTTGGAAGGCTGGGGCAGCGCCGCCGAGGCCAAGACCATCCTCATGGACGCGATCAAGCGCTACAACGATACCGAGGAAAGCGAGAAGCCGAAGTTCTGAGCCCACGCATGGCAACTCCCGCACGCGATCGGGGTTGAACCCTCGCGGGCTGTGCGAATCGATCGGATCATGAAAAACGCCCCCTTCCGGGGGCGTTTTTCATTCTGTCCGTTACAAAGCAATGCCCGCAACTCGCGTTGCGGGCATTGTCTTCACTTCAACTCAGCCAATCGCAGCCGGATTCACACCGGCTGCGACAGCCTCGTTCAGGTCCAGTCGTTGCTGATGGTGCTTAGAACTTCTGGGTGTAGCGGACGTACGGCATGCGGCCATAGCCGTTGTACAGGTCCATGGCGTAGGAGCGGGGAGCTGCCGGCTCGAGCGGATCGATGACCGGATCCTTGTCGGCCACGTTCTGCACGCCAAAGGTGACCTTGGCGTTCCATGGTGCGTTGTAGCTCACCTGCAGGTCGTGGGTCACCCAGGACGGCATCCTCGACGGCATGGCCGCATAATCCGCCATATCTTCATTATCCTGGGCGCTGCGGTTTTCCTTGCGAACCAGACCCAGCCACGACCGGTACGCAGACGACTGCATACCGTGAATGTAGTTCAGGTTCCAGGCAAACTCCCAGTCGCCCAGCGACCAGGCGTTCTGCAGCACGGCACGGTAGCGAGGGGTGCTCGTCTCGGCCGAACGGCCAACGATGCTGTCGCCGCCATTGACCTTGTAGCTGAACGGGTTGCTGACCTGCAGGTTCTGGCGCAGGCTGCCCCACGCATCAAAGTCGAAGCGGGTGCGCAAGTTGAAGTCCATGCCCTCGGTCTCGACCGTACCGAAGTTGGTGGAGCCGGTCTGGGCCCACGCGATCTCGCCATCGGGGCCGTATTCAATACCCAGGCCCAGCGCCGGATTCGGCTTTCCGCTGCCCGTCGGGAACACGCTCAGGCCGGGCGGGCAGTTGCTGCTGACGCCTTCCAGACACTGCCAGATGCCGTTGACGCCGATGAAGCCGATCTGGTCCTCGATCTTGATGTTGTAGTAATCCAGGCTCATGTTCAGCCAGTCGGTCGCATCCCACGCAGCACCCAGGGCCCACTGCTTGGAGGTTTCCGATTCCAGGTTCGGATTGGCAATCTGGTAGGTGGTGACCTGGGTACTGGTATCGCCGGGTCCACCCAGGACATCCAGGCTTCGCGGATGATTGGTACCGGCCGCGCTGAACGACGGCCTCTGGGTCACGATGTCCAGCGTCGGCGCGCGGAAGCCCTGGCCGTAGGAGGCGCGCAGGGTCAGCGAGTCCAGCGGCTGGTAACGCAACGAGACCTTCGGTGAGAAGTCGCTGCCGTAGTCACTGTAGCGGTCGTAACGGGCCGACAGATTGGCCTCGAGGTTGTCGAGGATCGGGAACAGGATTTCACCGTAAGCCGAGTAGACGTCACGGCTGCCGCCGGCCGAATTGCCGGACGAACCGACAACCTGGCCCGCCTCGGACAGCGAGTCGTAGATGTCGGAATAGCTTTCCTTGCGGTACTCGGCACCGACCACCGCGGCTGCGGTGCCGCCCGACATCTGGAACAGGTCGAAGCCGGCCGACGCGTAGATCTCCTCCAGCTTGGTGGTGGATTCGCGGTAGATTGTAGTGGTGAACTGGTTCAGGACGTCGCGCGAGTTCCCGGACGGGTTGTAGATGTTGTACTCGCCGCTTTCGATCATCGCACCGGCGATGGCGGCAACCACGTAATTGCGGCCAACGTCATCGGTCTTGTACTCGTTGCGACGGATGCCGAAATCGAGATCGACATTGCCGACACGACCCTCGAAGCCGAGATTCAGGTCGTAAAGGTTGGAGTTGATGGCACCGTCACGCGGGCCGCCTGCGGAGAAGCGATGGGTCAGGTAAACCGTATCGCTCGGGCCGGTCCAGTTTGCGGCATCCGGATTATTGCCATTCACGTTACCAGGATGGTTCGGCGAGTCGGGCGAGATCGCGATCATGCCCGGTGCCGGCCACGGCGAGGACGGCACCGGCGCGTAGCGACCGAACGACTTCACCCGCGAAACGATAGCACTGCCATAGAACTGCCAATCGTTGTTGATGTTGTAGCTGCCCTTGGCCACCAGCGAACGATTGGAAACCGCGGCTTCTTCGGCAGACGTGATGGTGTGGATGTACCGGCAGACGCCACCGTCGTCCACGAAGTAGCCCGGATCCGCGCAGCCGCCCGGGACACTGCCCAGAAGGTTCGAGCCGGCCGTCGAGGGTGCGCGCCAGAAGTTGTTGGAGTAGATCGACGTGCCGAACTCGGTCCACGGACGGTCGCGGCTCCAGACGATGTCGCGGTTCTCGTAGGAAGCGCTGGCCAGCAGATGGCCACGATCGCTGCTGATGCCGAACAGAGCGTTGCCTTCGTCGGTGTCGCCGCCCGGACGGGTCGGGAACGAGCGACCCAGGGTGATTTCGGCACCGTCATAGTCCTTGCGGGTGATGATGTTGATCACGCCGCCGATCGCGTCGGAACCGTACACCGAGGAGGCGCCGTCAAGCAGCATCTCGATGCGCTCGACCGCGGCCATCGGGATGATGTTCAGATCCTGGCCCTGACCAGCGGACGGGGAGATCGCAGCGCGGCGGCCGTCGACCAGCACCAGGGTGCGCTCCTCGCCCAGGCCGCGCAGGCTGATGCCGGCGAACGACTGTGCCGAGCTGCCCGAGCGTGGACGGAACGAGCCGAACGAGTTGAACGAGGTGCCGCGCAGGTAGTCGGCAACCGAGATGTCGCCGCTGGAGTCGATTTCGGCACGGGTGATCACGGTGATCGGCAGCGATCCCTCGATGTCGGCGCGCTTGATGCGCGAGCCCGTGACCTGGATGCGGTCAAGGGTGGTGGCCTCGGAGCCGGACTCCTGGGCACCGGCGACGACCGGGGTCAGTGCGAGAGCAATGCAGGCCGGCAGCAAGCCGACGCGCATGGCGGAGCGCAAATGGTTCATCTATCTCTCTCCAAAAATATCGTTATGGGCGTGTTAAACGCCCACTCACGTTACGTCCCGGTCCGCAAGCTTGCTTTGCCTTCTGCGCCGATAGACTTTGCCGAATCGGACTTCCCGGCTTCGCTGCGGTAGCGGCTGGCGGACATGCCATGCCGGGCGCGGAATGCACGCGCGAAGCTGCAGCAATTGTCGAAGCCGCAGGCAGCAGCTACCTCACCCACCATCATTTCGGTACTGAGCAGCAGCTCCGCAGCCTGCTCCAGGCGCATACGGGCCGCGGCGGCCTGTGGGCTCTCGTTGTAAAGCCCATGGAAGGTCTTGGAGAAGTACCAGCTGGAGAAGCTGGTCAGTTCGGCCAGCTCACTGATCCGCACCACCCGGTCGCGATTGCCTTCCAGATAGAGATGGGCACGCTGCAAGCGGCTGAATACCTGGCGCTTGCGCACCCGCGAACGGCCCGGGCAGCGGGCGATGCGGCCGGCGATGTCGCGCTGGAGGCTGGCCAACTGCAACAGCAACGGACGCAACGCGGCCATCTCGATGCCGTTGTTGGCCTCGGCACGGGCGCAGACCTCACGCCACAGGCGAAGGGCTGTGCGGGCATCGCGGATGCCCATCCTGCCGCGACCGGCATAGAGTCCGCAGTCGGTAAAGCGAATGATTGCCTGCATCGCCTCGGCGGACAGTGTCAGGCCGATGCACAGGCCACGGTGATCGGCCTGGACGGTCGGCCGCGAGTCCTTCTCGAATGCGATCCACTGACCGCGGCGGAGACGGAACCGACCCTCCTTCGCCTCCACCCAGGAGCTGCCGCGCAACTGGATCCAGATCGAGAACTGATTGCCCAGCAATTGTGCGCTGCCCAGCCGCGCGACGCCGATGCAACTACTGTCGGTATCGCCTTCATGGGATTCGGCGTGCAACGATTGGCCACGATCGGCCCAGAGCACTTGCTCCATTGGTTCACCTCACCGTGCAGAGAATGACCAATGGGTTTGCCTGAATCGGTGCGGTTGCGCCCGATAAAGCGCGTAGAGTTTTGCGAAATCTGCCCGGAGTCCTTGCCGAAAAATTTACGAAAGAAAATTTTCCCTTCAGATCAATTACTTGGCCCAACCCGATGGCGCAGCTTGATGAGGCTCTTCAATGCTCGACGGAGCTGCCATCAAGCCGATGTCGCTGCCATCATCGACCGCTTGCGCGGTGAACACGGCATCCAGTCGCGAAGAGCTGCTGAAGGAAGTGGTCGTGCTCAGGCGATCGGGGTTGAGGCAACGTGGCAATGACGGCGCAAGACCCGCGCCTTCAAATTCTCCGTTTCCGATCCGGCTCAGACTGCTCAGGCAACCGGGACGCAGATCGAGATAATCAATGCTGCCATCCTCCGCCACGGCCCAGGTCTGGTAGCGCCAGCGAGTGGGACGATCCGGATCCACGACCCGGATGCTGTCGGGCGTCAGCGAAAGATCGGCCTGCCACAAGCCATCGGCCGACAGCCGGGTGAACAGCACCCGCTGATTGGCCGTGTCGACCCGGGCCAGGGAGACATCCTCGATACTGCCGAGCACCTTCCACTCCGTGCCACTGCGATCCAGCAACACCAGACAAAGCATGTCGTCAGGACCCCGCACCGTCATCAACACCTGATCGGGATCCGGGGTGTATATCGCCTGCAACGCCCTGAAACGCGGCCCAGGCATCGGCAGATGACTGACCTGACCGCTGCCCGGCACCACTTCGAATACGCCCTCACGACCATCGTCATCGTGCCCGACCACCAGCATCCGGCGGCTGTCGGGCGACCATTCCGGACGACTGAGGGTATCCGGATGCACGTCTTCGATGATCCGCAGGCTTTGCGGGTCCTCCAGGTCGGTCCACCACAGATGGAAATGTCCCGAGCGGTTGGAGCTGAACACCAGCTGGCGCCCATCGGGAGCCAGCGACGGCATGGTGTCGCGCCCCGATGAAGGAAACAGACGCTCGCGTTGGATCGGGCCGGAGCCCGCGCTTCGATTGACCCGAAACAGTCCGAACTGGGGTCGCCGGCGCACGAAAGTCATCGCGTCGGCCCGGGCAGCCGTGGCCGGGGTCTGGGCGTCATCCAGACCGAGGTCATTGATCAGCCCGGTGGCCAAGTCAAGCCGGTAGAGCCGGGCCTCACTGTCGATGCGGCGCCCGAACACCAGGCCATTGCCATCCGGCAGCCAGTCCCAGCCGCGGAACTCGCCGCCTATTCTGGTCAGGCGCTCGGGCTCGCCCCCGGCAACCGGAATCCGCCACAGGTCGCCCAACTGCGGGTTGCGGATGAAACCGATCCAGCGACCATCGGGCGAATAGCGCGGCATGTAATCGAACGCGCGGCCCGCGCCCGGATAAGGCAACTCGATCCAGCGGCCACTTTGCAGGTCGAGCAGGCGCAGGCCGCTGGTGCTTCCGTCTTCGAGCCGCATGCTGCCGAACACCAGCGCGCGACCGTCCGGCGTCCAGTCGAGGCTGTTCTGGTCATCGCCGCGACAGGTGGCGACACTGCGCTCACTGCCGCCGCTGGCCGCCGTGATCCGCACTTCACAGTCATGGACACCGGGGCCATAGCGCAGGTAGGCGATCTCGCGCCCGTCCGGCGACCATTCCGGCGCCCGGTCGGACACGCCTTCGGGCGGGTGGCTGATCTGATGCGGCTGGGAGGCATTGGTGGTCTGGACCTGGATCACCGTGCCGCGCCAGTCCGGCAGGG
This sequence comes from Lysobacter alkalisoli, assembly GCF_006547045.1. Taxonomy (NCBI): domain Bacteria; kingdom Pseudomonadati; phylum Pseudomonadota; class Gammaproteobacteria; order Lysobacterales; family Lysobacteraceae; genus Marilutibacter; species Marilutibacter alkalisoli. Next base: position 601,585 of record NZ_CP041242.1, on the reverse strand, counting down.
TGGCGGCATACGCGACCATGGACGCGTCCGGCGACAGGCTAGGCGCGAACTCGAATCCAAGAGAGGACGTCAACAACCGGTACGACCGCTCCGGCCCAGGCCCGACGCCATTTTGAACCGATCCGGGCCCATCATCCCGATTCAGGTCGATGTGGCGAACCGCGAGGAACAGCACCAGGGCGATTGCGGCAATCGCCGCAACCAGACTGACCAGCAGCCGCTCACGCAGCCACCAGCGCGAACCGGCCGGCGATGGCGGAATGGCTGTCCCGACGACGGGAGCGCCAGTGCCAACGGACGGTAGGGTGGCCTCAACCGCTCCAGGGCCAGCGGAGACACCTCCATCAGTCGGCTCTGGCAGGGTGATGGCATCGGTCTGGTTCTGTTGTCGCGCATGCTCCTGCTTGCCTTCGTTGCCTTCGTCCGGCAACCATTCGACAGGCGCCAGCAGGCGGTAGCCGGTCTTGGCGATGGTTTCGATGTATTGGGCGTCACCGCGCTTCTCCCCGAACGCCTTGCGCAGCTGGGTCACCGCCTGGGTGATCACATCATCGGTCGGCAGGGTATCGGGCCAGACCTCGGCCAGCAGCGCATCACGACTCACCACCTTGCCGGCATTCCCGGCCAACACGCGCAGTACGCCCATCGCCTTGGGCGTGACGCGACGCGGGCGATGCGCACCCGGCGCAACGATCTCGCGCAGCGATATGTCGACGACGCAGTCGCCTATGCGTAACCGGATGTCCGGCAACGGGGTGGGCTCAATGGGAATGGACATCAGTTCGGCAATGCTGAATGGCCGTCACAACTCGGGCATGTGCCAAAAGATCATGCCAACGCTAGAGGCAGATTCAGCAAACATCTCTGGCGACTGCGGACAAGCGCGCCGCGGCCGCACATCCTAACGTTTCAGGTGCAGTCCCGATTGACGGGAACTGAATACAGGCACCTCTCTCGCCAACGTCCTATACACACAGTGTCGATATTGGCGCCCCATGGGCGCCGTTTTCGTGCGCTGCCCGCCGGAGCGGCAAAGCTCCGGCAAGCCGCACACTCGACTTCAGGCCTTGCGGTACACCTCGGCGCCCTGCTCGCGGAACTCGATCGCCTTCTCGGCCATGCCTTCGGCCAGCGCCGCCTGTTCGTCGACGCCATGCTCCTTCGCGTAGTCGCGCACGTCCTGGGTGATCTTCATCGAACAGAAATGCGGGCCGCACATCGAGCAGAAGTGGGCGACCTTGTGCGCATCCTTGGGCAGGGTCTCGTCGTGGTACTCGCGCGCGCGCTCGGGGTCGAGCCCGAGGTTGAACTGGTCTTCCCAGCGGAACTCGAAGCGTGCCTTGCTCATCGCGTTGTCGCGAGCCTGCGCACCCGGATGACCCTTGGCCAGGTCGGCGGCATGCGCGGCGATCTTGTAGGCCATCAGGCCTTCGCGCACGTCGTGCTTGTTGGGCAGGCCCAGGTGCTCCTTCGGCGTCACGTAGCAGAGCATCGCGGTGCCATACCAGCCGATCATCGCCGCGCCGATCGCACTGGTGATGTGGTCGTAGCCCGGCGCGATGTCCGTGATCAGCGGACCAAGCGTGTAGAACGGCGCCTCGCCGCACTCGCGCAACTGCTTGTCCATGTTCTCCTTGATCAACTGCATCGGCACGTGGCCGGGGCCTTCGATCATGGTCTGCACATCGTGTTTCCACGCGACCTTGGTCAGCTCGCCGAGCGTCTCCAGTTCGCCGAACTGGGCTGCATCATTCGCGTCGGCGATGCTGCCTGGGCGCAAGCCGTCGCCGAGGCTGAAAGCCACGTCGTAGGCCTTCATGATTTCGCAGATGTCCTCGAAGTGCTCGTAGAGGAAGCTCTCGCGATGGTGCGCCAGACACCACTTGGCCATGATCGACCCACCGCGCGAGACGATGCCGGTCACGCGCTTCGCGGTCAGCGGTACGTAGCGCAGCAACACGCCGGCGTGGATGGTGAAGTAGTCCACGCCCTGCTCGGCCTGTTCGATCAGCGTGTCGCGGAAGATCTCCCAGTTCAGCTCTTCCGCACGACCATCGACCTTCTCCAGCGCCTGGTAGATCGGCACGGTGCCGATCGGCACCGGCGAGTTGCGGATGATCCACTCGCGGGTCTCATGGATGTGCTTGCCGGTGGACAGGTCCATCACCGTGTCCGCGCCCCAGCGGATCGACCACACCAGCTTCTCCACTTCCTCGGCGATGCCCGACGACACGGCACTGTTGCCGATGTTCGCATTGACCTTGGTCAGGAAGTTGCGGCCGATGATCATCGGCTCGCTTTCCGGGTGGTTGATGTTGTTGGGAATGATCGCGCGGCCGCGCGCAACCTCATCGCGGACGAACTCCGGAGTGATCAGCTTCTGGATGCTGGCGCCGAAGTTCTCGCCCGGATGCTGGTTGAGCAGATGCGCCTCGCGGATCGTCTCGATGCGCTGGTTCTCGCGGATCGCGATGAACTCCATCTCCGGCGTAATGATGCCGCGGCGGGCGTAGTGCATCTGGGTGACGTTGGCACCGGCAATGGCGCGACGCGGTGCGGGACGGCTGCCGAAGCGGACAGTGTCGAGCTTCGGGTCGGCCTCGCGCTGGCGGCCGAACTCGGACGACAACCCGTCCAGCTGCGCGGTGTCGCCGCGCTCGGCGATCCACTCCGCGCGCAGCGGCGCCAGTCCGGCGGCGAGATCGATCGTCGCATCGGGATCGGTATAGGGGCCGGAACAGTCGTAGACCGCCAGCGGCGCGTTGTCCTCGCCACCGAACATGGTCGGCGTCTTAGCCAGCGCGATCTCGCGCATCGGCACCTGTATGTCGGGCCGCGAACCTTCGACATGGGTCTTGCGCGAACCCGGGATCGGGCGGGTCACGTCGGCCGAGAGCTGTTCGGCCTGCTGCGCGAGCTGGGAGGGGACTGCATTCATGGCGTTCGTCCAGTGGTGGCGGGACGAAGCGGCGGCGCACGCCCGGCGCGGCTCTCGTGCCAGGGCGGCGAAGCTTCCCTACGCCGGTCTCAACCGGATCAGGTTCGAAGGGTCTGTCTCAACCGCGGCTGGAGCCGGCGGTACCCCCGCTTCGGCGATCATTAGACCACACGACACCGTAACCCGGGCAAGGCTTAGCCGCACCCGGGGATGGCAACACGGCCCTGTCCAGGCCCCGGGTGCGCTCCGCTTACTCCGGCTACGGCGCCCGATCCGGTCAATACCCGCCGAAGCTGCCCGCCGCGCCCGGGAACACCACCGGGCTCTCCGTCCCATCCTTCGCCACCGCGGCAACGCCGAAGTAATGGTTGTCGATCACGATGTTCTCCAGCGTGTGGCTGTCGACGTTGCCGACGTACACGCTGCGGGTCCACTGGGGCTCGGTGGTCGGGCGCCAGTAGACCTTGTAGCCGGCCAGGTTCGATGCCTGCCGACCACTCGGGCGCTGCCAGCTCAGGGTGGTGTCGGCGCTGACCGCGCCCTCGATCTTCACTTCGGCCGGCGGCGGCGGGGCCCAGGCCATGCCGGCCAGGCTGACCGCATTGAGCGCGGTCAACTTGGCCGCGTAGCCGAAGTCGACGCCGTCGATGGTGTCGCCGTAGATCCGTCCGCCCTCTGTGCGCAGGTCCTGGTGCTGGCGATCGTAGTGCTCGTGCGTCTCCATGATCCGCACGGCAGGAAAGCCGGCATCGTTGAATGGCCGGTGGTGGCCGCCGCGGCCGAAGCGGTCGAGCCGATACACCATCATCGTGTCGAGGTTGGGGACGAAACGGGCCATCGAGTCGATGTAGCGGGCCAGGTTGCGCGATGGCGAATCGACCTCGCCGCCAGTGAAACGGCGGGCATTGGCCTCCTCGGCGGTCTCGACCGCGCGCGTGCCCTCGGAGAACACGCGCGCGGTGGTGTTGTCGCAGATGCCGTCGATGCCGCAACTGTTTCCGATCATGTCGTTGTTGAGCACGGCCTCGATGCGCCAGCCCTGCTCCTTTGCCTCGGCGGCGAGGATCTTGCCGCCGAACAGCCCCTGCTCCTCGCCGGCCAGCGCGGCATAGACGATGCTGCCGGGGAACTTGTACTTGGTCAGCATGCGCGCCGCCTCCAGCGTGCCGGCCAGGCCGGAAGCGTTGTCGTTGGCGCCGGGAGAATCGGATACCGCGTCCATCACGTCGCTGACGCGCGAATCGATGTCGCCGCTCATGATCACGTAACGGTTGGGGTCGGCGGTGCCGCGCTGGATCGCGATCACGCTGACCACTTCCACCGGATCGGGGATGCGCGTCTCGCCGGACACGGTGTCGCTGGAGTAGCGCACCTCCAGGCAACCGCCACAGTCGCGCGAGATGCGCTGGAACTCCTCGAAGATCCAGCGCCGCGCCGCACCGATGCCGCGGCTGTCGGACTCGGTCTCCGACAGCGTGTGGCGGGTGCCGAACGAGACCAGCTTGCGGATATCGGCCTCGATACGCTCCGCCGACGGCGCGGTGCCGATCGCGTGCAGTTGCGGGTTGTATGCCGGAGGCGGCACATGCTGCGCCATTGCGGCGGGAGAAAGCAGCAGCAGGACAGGAATGAGTCGGCGCATGACGGAACCGGACATGATGGTGACCCGGCCGATCATGCCACGGCGGTTGCACACGCAACCGTTGACAGGCCTCGCGGAACCGTGTTCTGCTCGGTCCCATGACGCAGCGCAACAACCCCCTGCCGACCGCCCACCTGCCATCGATGCATGGCGGCCGTGGCGTGTCCGGCGGGCTGCGCATGACCCCGATCGCTTCGATCACCACGACCACCTCGATTACCACCACCGGTACCGGTACCAGCCGTCCGGGGTGCGATCGCGCGTGAACTGAACGACCACGCCGCTCCGCCCCCGAACCGGGTGCGGAGTCCAGGCATCGGGTTCAAAGGGCGGGGCTCCCACCGGAAGCCCGCCAATGTCGAGTCCCGCCAATCCAGCTCTTTCCATCCCGTCCGAGGCAGAGCCCTGCCCCGCTCGACCGCGCCGCCACGCCCATAAGTTCGGCGGCAGCAGCCTCGCCGACGCCGAACGCCAGCGCACGGCCGCCACGCTCGTCGACGACGGTGACGGTTCGCCTGCATTCGACTCGCATGTCGTCGTGGTCTCGGCGATGCAAGGCGTCACCGATGCGCTGATCGCACTGGCCGATGCCGCCCATGCTGGCCAGGACTGGGCGCCAGACTGGTCCGCGCTCAAGCAGCGCCACCGGATCGCCGCCGAGGCCCTGGCTGCGGGCGATACCGTGCTGCGCGAGGCCATCGACGGCGATTTCGGCGAACTGCATGCCCGGCTGTCGGCAACAAACAGCGACGCAGGCGATGTCGCCTGGATCCACGGCCTTGGCGAAGTGCTGTCCTCGCGCCTGCAGCATGCCGCGCTCGGTGGCGAAGCAGCCGGTTGGGCCCGGCTGGACGCGCGCGAGGTGCTGGTGGTGCATCCAGGCGAACTGGGCGTGGCGGTGGACTGGGAAGAATCGCGCGCACGGCTGCAGCGGTGGCGCGAGGCGCATCCACAGCCGAACGTGGTCGTCACCGGCTTCGTCGCCAGCGACAACCAGAGCCGGCCGACCACCCTCGGCCGCAACGGCAGTGACCATTCCGGAGCGATCTTCGCGGTGCTGTTCGACGCCGACGAGCTGACCATCTGGACCGATGTCGATGGCGTGCTGTCGGCCGACCCGCGACTGGTGCCGGACGCGGTGTGCCTGCCGATGCTGTCCTACGCCGAGGCCTGCGAGCTGGCCTACTTCGGCGCCAAGGTGCTGCACCCGCAGACGATGGCGCCTGCGATCCAGCACGAACTTCCGGTCCGGATCCGCAACTCGCGCAATCCACGAGCACCGGGCACGCTGATCAGCGCGGTCTCGCGCGGACCGAATGGGGCGCATGGCGCGCCGGTGAAGGGACTCAGCCTGATCGAGGGTCTCGCGCTGCTGGAACTGTCCGGCGCCGGCCTGATCGGCGTGCCCGGAACCGCCGAACGCATGTTCGCGGCGCTGCGCCAGGCAGGGGTGTCGGTGACGATGATCTCGCAGGGCTCGTCCGAGCATTCGATCTGCTGCGTGGTCAGCCAGTCACAGGCGGAGCTGGCGCGCGAGGCGGTCGAGGCCGCCTTTGCCGAAGCGATCGGAGACGGCCAGGCGCAGGGCGTCAGCGTGACCGGCGGTATCGCGGTGCTGGCCGCGGTCGGCGACGGCATGGTCGGTACCCCAGGCGTGGCCGCGCGCCTGCTCGGCGGGCTGGCGCAGGCGCGGGTCAACGTGCGCGCGATCGCGCAGGGCGCGGGCGAACGCAACATCTCGGTCGCAATCGCCGAGCGCGACGCGCAACGCGGCCTGCGCGCGGCGCACGCAGCGTTCTGGCTGTCGCCGCAGACGCTGTCGGTCGGCCTGATCGGCCCCGGGAACGTCGGTCGCACCCTGCTCGAGCAACTGGCCGAGGCCACGCCACGTTTCGCCGCCGGTGCGCTGCACGGGCAGAACCTCGACCTGCGCCTGCGCGCGGTCGCCAACAGCCGCACGATGCAGCTGCATCCGAAGGCACTGGATCCGGCTACCGCGGTCGAGGCGCTGCAGGGCGGCGAGGCGCTCGACCTCGACCGCTTCACCGCCCACGTCCGCGCCGAACATCTGCCGCACGCGATGATCGTCGACTGCAGCGGCAGCGACGCGGTCGCCGCACGCTACGCCGAGTGGCTGGCCGCCGGCATCCACGTGGTGACCCCGAACAAGCACGCCGGCAGCGGCTCGTGGCAACGCTTCCAGGCCATCCGCAAGGCCAGCCGCGACGGCAGCGCGCAGTTCCGCTACGAAGCCACGGTCGGCGCCGGCCTGCCGGTGATCCGCACGCTGCGCGACCTGATCGATACTGGCGACGTGCTGTACGAGATCGAGGGCATGTTCTCCGGCACCCTGGCCTGGCTGTTCAACAAGTTCGACGGCAGTGCTCCGTTTTCCGAGCTGGTACTGGAAGCACGCCGGCTCGGCTACACAGAGCCCGATCCACGCGACGACCTGTCCGGCACCGACGTGGCGCGCAAGCTGGTGATTCTCGCCCGTGAAACCGGGCGCGAATTGTCGCTGGCCGATGTCGATGTCGAGAACCTGGTACCGGAGGTGTTGCTGGGTGTCCCGCTCGAGGAATTCCTCGACCGCATCGATGAGCTCGACACGCCGATGCAGGCGCGACTCGACGCCGCCAGGGCCGAAGGCGGCCAACTGCGCTATCTCGCCCGGCTTGACCGCGACGGCCGTGCCAGCGTGTCGCTGTCGGTACCGCCGCCCGGCCACGCCAGCCTGTACGGCCGCCTGACCGACAACCTGATCCAGTTCCGCACCCTGCGCTATCCGGACAATCCACTGGTCGTACAGGGCCCCGGCGCCGGGCCGGAAGTCACCGCCGCCGGCGTGTTCGGCGACATCCTCGCGATTGCACAGACGCTGGGGGCGCGGGCATGAACGATGCGATCATCGAGCACGTCCCTTCGTCCGGAGAGTCCCGCTTGCCCGCACAGACCACCGCACCGGTGCAGGCCCGTGCCTTCGCCCCGGCCAGCGTCGGCAACATCGGCGTCGGCTTCGACCTGCTCGGCCACAGCATCGACGGCCCGCGCGATGTCGCCACCGTGCGCCGCATCGACGCGCCCGAGGTCCGCATCACCGCGATCAGCGGCGACATCCCCGGCGTCGACCGGCTGCCGCTGGAGGCCGCACGCAACACCGCCGGGCAGGCGTTGATCTCGATGCGGGAGAAGCTCGGGCTGGCGCATGGCTTTGAACTCTCGCTGGTGAAGGGCATCCCGCTCGGCTCCGGCCTCGGCGGATCGGCGGCGTCCTGCGTCGCTGCGGTGGTGGCCGCGAATGCGTTGCTCGACGAACCGTTACCGCGCGAGGCCTTGTACGAATTCGCACTCGATGGCGAATCGGTGTCCAGCGGCAGCCGCCATGGCGACAACGTCGCACCAATGCTGCTCGGTGGCGTGGTGATGGCCACCCATGACCGCATGATCGCGCTGGACGTGCCGGAATGGCTGCACGCGGTGGTCGTGCACCCGGACCAGATGCTGGAAACCCGCCGCGCACGCGAAGTGCTGGCCGAGCCGTATCCGCTTCATGATGTCGTACGACAGAGCGCGCACCTGGCGTTGTTCCTGACCGGCCTGCAACGCGGCGATGCCTCGCTGCTGCGCGAAGGTCTGGTGGACCTGCTGGTCGAGCCGCGCCGCGCATCGCTGATCCCCGGTTTCGCCGCGGCCAAGGCGGCCGCGCTCGCGAATGGCGCGCTCGGTGCCAGCATTTCCGGCGCGGGCCCGAGCACGTTCGCGTGGTTCGCCTCGCGCGAGGCCGCGGAAGCCGCGGCGCCGATGATGCGGGTGGCGTTCGCCGAGGCGGGTTACGACTCACGGGCATACGTGACGCCGGTGGCCGGACCGAGAGCGGAAGTGATCTCATGAACTTCCTCAGCACTCGTGGCAACACTGCCGCCTCCGACATCGACACCGCACTCGTCGCCGGCCTCGCCCCGGATGGCGGCCTGTACGTGCCCGAAGACATCCCGGCGCTGTCGCTCGACGCACCCGGCGCGACCCTGGCCGATACCGCCCGCGCCGTGCTCGCACCCTTCTTCGCCGGCTCGAAGCTCGAAAGCGAGCTGGCGACGATGTGCGCGACTGCGTACAGCTTCGACGCCCCGCTGCGTCCGCTCAATGGCGACGGAAACCACCTGCTCGAACTGTTCCACGGCCCGACCGCCGCGTTCAAGGACTACGCCGCGCGCTTCCTCGCCGAGGCGCTGTCGCGACTGCGTCCGGCCGACGCGCCCGCCACCACCATCCTCGTCGCGACCTCGGGCGACACCGGCGCCGCGGTCGCGGCCGCCTTCCATCGCCGTCCCGGCTTCAACGTCGCCATCCTCTATCCCGACGGTCGCGTTTCGCCGCGGCAGGCACACGGCCTCGGCTGCTGGGGCGACAACGTGCGTGCATTCCGCGTCGATGGCAGCTTCGACGATTGCCAGCGGATGGTGAAGCAGGCGTTGTCCGACAGCGCCCTGCGCGAACGGACACCTCTGGGTTCGGCCAACAGCATCAGCCTCGGCCGGCTGCTGCCGCAGATCGGCTACTACGCGCATGCCGCGTTGCGCTTCCATGCCGAACACGGGCAACCGCTCAACTTCATCGTCCCGACCGGCAACCTCGGCAACGCCTGCGCGGCCTTCCTGGCCCGGCGCATGGGCTTGCCGGTCGGCGAAGTACGGCTGGCGACCAACGCCAACGACACCCTGCCGCGCTACTTCGACGGCGCCGACTATGCGCCGCAGCCGACGAGGGCGACCCTCGCCAATGCGATGGACGTCGGCGCGCCAAGCAACTTCGAGCGCCTGCGCCACTGGCACGACAGCGACGACGCCCTGCGCGAGGCGATCAGGGCCACCAGCGTCGACGACGAAATCATCACCGCGACCCTCCGCAGCGCCCCGCAACGCCACGGCGTCGTGCCCTGCCCGCACACCGCCACCGGTCTGCGCGTGCTGGAGGACCTGCGCGCCGGAGGCGATACCCGCCCCTGGGCGGTGGTCGCGACCGCGCATCCGGCCAAGTTCGAGACCATCGTCGAGCCACTGGTCGGGCACGCGGTCGAGCCGCCTCCGGCGCTGGCCGAATCGCTGACGCAGCCCGCATCGGCAATACCGATGACTGCTTCGTACTCGTTCTTGGTCGGAGCATTGGAGGTAAAGCCTGCCAACATTGACCGTCTCTGCACATGACATGTACTAGAGAAAAACGCGAGGGGCGCAACTAAACCCTCATCTCAGCCACAAGGAAACAAGGAAACAAGGAAACAAGGAAACAAGGAGTAAAGTACATGAAAACGATGATGTTCTCGGCGGTCCTGCTTGTAATAGTTTCCACTCCCAGCCTTGCGCAATCCTCGGCGGAGGGACAGGCGATAGACCCTGTTGAACAGGAAGCCAAAGAAAGGGAGCTGGCTTACCAATTGGCTCCGATCAAGTCCGATATGGATCTTCGAACCTATTTAGCAAGAAACCGGAGCAAAGATAGCCCTCTCAATCTGCTTTCGCCGGGGGCAAGACAACGATTCATTCAAAGCTTGGTCTTCACGAACAAAGGCTTGGCCAGCTTCGACTATCGGGATATCCAGATCGAACTGAATGCCACCCAGACCTATCAGTTGCTGTCGCTGTTTGGCGTTCAGAGATCTACCCGCGCGATCCCGAATTTAGAAGCCACGACCGCCTCTGACATGACCGTCATGGGTGGCGGCGTGATATCACTGCCACCTGATGACTACCCGGGCTATGAATGCGAGAAGGCCGCCACATGCCGGGAGAGCCACGGAGCCATCTGTATCGGCAGTAATTGTTGATCTGTTGCAATACGAGGCCACCATAAGTGGTGGCCTCGTCTTTCTGGAGAAAGACAACGTGCGAAAGTTCTCCCTTTATTTCATAGTCATAGCGACCCTTGCCTTTTTCTTTCCATGCCACACTCTCTCAAAGCCTAGAAACACAGCCGAGATCGAGTACAACTCATTGCATGCCACCGAAAGGTCGACCTTCAGACTTTCCGAAGTAGAGCAGCGAAATGCAATCTCGCAAGCCTACGAGCAAGGGTTCCGTCAAAAACTGAGCGATACACATCTGCGCTCTGCATCCGACGATGATCTGATCTGGTTCATCAAGGCAGCCTCGCTTGCCTCAGTCTATTCTCGCCAGCCACTGCCCTTGCAGGATCTGCGCTTGATCCTCTCCGAGAGCGAGCGCAGAGGAATCACGACAGACGACCAGCGCACTACTTTCTATCGCGTACTGATCGGATATCGCCAGTTCGATGAAGCCCGAGACTACCTAGACAAGCACCCTTCCCTCGACGTTGAACAACCGCCCGCGATCGGGGTATCAACAGAATCCGAGAATGGGAAGGAGCAAGCCTATGTCGTCGACCAAGAACAGCACCGGCTTCTTCCACACCTGTTTCACCTGTCCGAAGGAACACATTTGATAGTGATTTCACACCCGCTCTGCGCATTTTCGCGGAGCGCGATGGAGACAGTGGAAACTGATCCGGAACTCTCTCAAGCTTTCGATGGAGTAGCCACCTGGCTGACCCCAGTAGACACCCGCTTGCATTTCAACAAGGTGCAAACATGGAATCGGGACCACCCCAAGACCCAGGTTGTAATTGCAAGGCATCGTCAGGACTGGCCGATGATCGACAGCTGGGCCACGCCCAATTTCTATCTCCTGCGCAACGGTGAAGTGCTGGATCACTTTTCCGGATGGCCCAGGGACGGAAGCAATCGGGAGCGGCTCATCCAGATGCTGAACCGGGGCAGCCTGCTGCCCCGCCCGCAGTGACGAGGATTGCTACTCCCGTCACGCCTCGGCGCTGTTTCACAGGAAACTGTTGACACCTTTTGTCAAGCCGTGTTTATCTCCATACCCATGACGCAGCGCAACAACCATCCGCAGACCGCGATCGCCCGGGCCCACGCCCCGGCCGAGGTGCTGCGCGACGCGCTCCCGCTCCTGATCGCAACCGCCACCGCGGCGCTCATTCTCGTACTCGTACTTATTACCGGGCCAACAAGCGCGGGGTACGGGGTTGCGTAAGTAGAACGAGCAAACCCGAAGGAATACCAGAACCCCGCGCCCGCAACGGCGCGGGGTTTTTCGTTTCAGGCCTGCCAGACCAGACCCACCGCCCTCCCCCCAGCCACCCGCCAGGCAACACAGGAAAGCCAGATCCGTGAGAAGCAACGCCATCAAACAGGGGCCCGCACACGCACCGGCGCGCGCGATGCTGCGCGCCACCGGTCGCGACGACGCCGCCATCGCCAAGCCCTTCGTCGGCGTGATCCACACCTGGACCGACGTGTCGCCATGCAACCTGACCCTGCGCGACCTGGCGCAGGACGTGCGCGAGGGTGTCCAAGGCGCGGGCGGCACCGCGATCGAGTTCAACACCATCGCGATCACCGACGGCATCGCCATGGGCAGCGACGGCATGCGCGCCTCGCTGGCCTCGCGCGAGACCATCGCCGACTCGATCGAGCTGGCGGTCACCGGCCACAGCCTCGACGCGATGGTGCTGCTGGTCGGCTGCGACAAGACCATCCCCGCGGCGGCGATGGCCGCGGCGCGGCTCGACATCCCGACCGTGATCCTCTACGGCGGCACCATCATGCCGGGCAGGTGCCCGACCAAGGACGGCGACGGCAAGCCGCTGACCGTGCAGGACGTGTTCGAGGCGGTCGGCGCGCATTCGGCCGGGCGCATCGACGACGAGGAACTGCACCGCGTCGAGTCGCACGCCTGCCCCGGTGCCGGCGCCTGCGGCGGCCAGTTCACCGCCAACACGATGGCGATGGTGCTGACCTTCCTCGGCCTGTCGCCGCTGCAGCTCAACGACATCCCGGCGATCCATGCCGACAAGCCTGCCGCCGCGAAGGCCTGCGGCGAACTGGTCATGCAGCAGTTGCGCAATGGCGGGCCGACACCGCGCACACTCCTCTCCCCCGCCGCGTTGCGCAACGCGGCACGCGCGGTGTCGGCCACGGCCGGTTCCACCAACGCGGCCCTGCACCTGCTGGCGATCGCACACGAGGCCGGCGTCGCCTTCGACCTGGAGGAGTTCGAGGCGGCGGCGTCCACGCCGGTCATCGCCGACCTGAAACCCGGCGGCCGCTATACCGCGGCGGAAATGTTCCTGCAGGGCGGAACCGCACTGGTGGCGCGCGAACTGCAGGCGGCCGAATTGATCGAGGATGTTCCCACGGTCACCGGCCGTTCCTTTTTTGCCGAGCTCGCCGACGTGCCGGCGCCCGCGTCGCAGGACGTGGTGCGCCCGGTATCGGACCCGATCAAGCCGCGCGGCGGCTACTCGATCCTGTACGGCGATCTTGCGCCGGAGGGCTGCATCGTCAAGCTGGCCGGCCACGGCCGCGACCATTTCGAGGGCCCGGCACGGGTGTTCGATTCCGAGGAGGCCGCGTTCGCCGCGGTGCAGGCGCGCGAGATCCAGGCCGGCGACGTGGTCGTGATCCGCTTCGAAGGCCCGACCGGCGGCCCCGGCATGCGCGAGATGCTGGCGGTGACCGCGGCACTGGTCGGCCAGGGCCTGGGCAACGACGTGGCGCTGATCACCGACGGTCGTTTCAGCGGCGCGACCCACGGTTTCATGGTCGGCCACATCGCGCCGGAAGCCGCGCACGGCGGCCCGATCGCACGCCTGCGCGACGGCGACACGGTGCGCATCGACGTGGCCACGCGCCGCATCGATGTCGATGCCGATCTCGCCGGCCGTCCCGTCGCCGCGTTCCACCCCCGCGTGCGCACCGGCGCGCTGGCCAAGTACGCGCGCGCGGTCAGTTCGGCCTCGAAGGGCGCGGTGACCGCGCCGGGGCCGCTGGATGCCGCGTCGCCGCGCGAGATTCCGGTCTCAGTCGTGCGTGCGGAAGAACCCATCCTCGTCTGAGCCCTTCAACACCCATTCGACACACCGCTCCGATCACTTCACTCCAATCACAACCAGGGACTTCGCAATGACCAGCAGCAAACCCACCATCGCCATCGTCGGCTACGGCAGTCAGGGCCGCGCGCACGCGCTCAACCTGCGCGACTCCGGTTTCGACGTCACCATCGGCCTGCGCCCTGGCGGTCCGACCGAGATCAAGGCCAAGGCCGACGGCTTCACCGTCAAGACCCCGGCCGAAGCCGTGAAGGGCGCCGAATTGGTCGCGGTGCTGACCCCGGACATGGTCCAGCCGCAGCTGTACGGCGAGGTGATCGAGCCGAACATCGACCAGGGCGCGTGCCTGCTGTTCGCGCACGGTTTCAACGTCCACTACCAGCAGATCTCGCCGCGCGAAGATCTCGATGTGGTGCTGGTCGCGCCGAAGGGCCCGGGTGCCCTGGTCCGTCGCGAGTACGAGATCGGCCGCGGCGTGCCGTCGGTGTACGCGGTGCACCAGGACAGGAGCGGCAAGGCCGAGCAGCTGGCGCTGACCTACTGCGCCGGCATCGGTGGCGCGCGCCAGAACGCGATCAAGACCACCTTCAAGGAAGAGACCGAGACCGACCTGTTCGGCGAGCAGGCGGTGCTGTGCGGCGGCGCCACCAAGCTGGTCCAGGCCGGCTGGGAAACGCTGGTCGAGGCCGGCTATCAGCCCGAGGTCGCCTATTACGAGTGCCTGCACGAACTGAAGCTGATCGTCGACCTGTTCTACGAAGGCGGCATCACCCGCATGCACGAGTTCATCAGCGAGACCGCGCAGTACGGTGCGCTGACCCGCGGCCCGTACGTGGTCGACGACAACACCCGCGCGCAGATGAGGAAGGTGCTCGAGGAGATCCAGGACGGCACCTTCGCCCGCCAGTGGATCGCCGAATATGCGGCCGGCAACGCCAACTACAAGGCGATGAAACAGGCCGACCTCGACCACCCGATCGAAGCGGTCGGCAAGAAACTGCGCGCCAACATGAAGTGGCTGGGCAACGCGCCCGCTTCTGCGGCCAAGGCTGCCTGACATGAACGGCGCCCGCTGGCTCACGCAGGCCCTGATCGCCGAAGGCGTGGACACGCTGTTCGGCTATCCGGGCGGCGCGATCATGCCCTTCTACGACGCCCTGCACGGCTCGCCACTGAAGCACGTGCTGGTCCGCCATGAGCAGGGCGCGGCATTCGCCGCCAATGGCTACGCGCGGGCCAGCGGGCGCGTGGGTGTATGCGTGGCCACCTCCGGTCCCGGCGCATCGAACCTGGTCACCGGCATCGCCGACGCGATGCTGGACTCGGTACCGATGGTCGTGATCACCGGCCAGGTCGCCACGCCCTTGATGGGCACGGATGCATTCCAGGAGCTGGACGTGTTCGGCATGATGATGCCGATCGTCAAGCACAGCTTCCTGGTACGTCGGGTCGAGGACCTGCCGCATGTGGTCGGCGAGGCATTCCGCATCGCCCGCTCCGGCCGTCCCGGTCCGGTGCTGATCGACTTCCCGAAGGACGTGCAGGTCGGCGACGCCGACGCGCTGGCCCCGCATGTGCCGCTGGAGGTCGACGACATCCCGCGTCCGCCGGATGCCTCGCTGCACGCGGCGCTGGCGCTGGTGTCGCAGGCGAAGCGGCCGGTGGTCTATGGCGGCGGTGGCATCGCGCTGGGCCATGCGGTCGAGGTGTTCCGCGATTTCGTCAATGCCACCCGCATCCCGACCGTGCTGACCCTGCGCGGACTGGGCGCGCTGCCGGCGGGACATCCGCTCAACCTCGGCATGCTCGGCATGCACGGCACCCGTGCCGCCAACCTGGCGGTGCAGGAATGCGACCTGCTGGTGGTGGTCGGCGCGCGTTTCGATGATCGCGCGACCGGCAAGCTGGCCGAATTCGCGCAGAACGCACGGGTGATCCATGTCGACCCCGATGCCTGCGAGATCGGCAAGCTGCGCCATGCCGATGCCGCGGTCAACGGCGACATCGCCACCGCGCTGAAGGCGCTGACCCTGCCCTGCGCCGCGCACGTGCACGGCCGCCACGCGGTGCCGCGCCGGCAGTGGCTGGAAACCTGCCAGCAGCGCGCGCGCGACCATGCGACCCGCTACGACGCACCCGGCGAGACCGTGTACGCGCCGGCGTTGCTGAAGCGGTTGTCGGAGATCGCACCGGACGCGGTCGTCGCCTGCGACGTCGGCCAGCACCAGATGTGGGTCGCCCAGCACTGGCGCTTCAGCCATCCGCGCCAGCACCTGACCAGCGGCGCACTCGGTGCGATGGGCTTCGGCCTGCCGGCGGCGATCGGTGCGCAACTTGCCCTGCAGAAGCCGCAAGACATGGACGCACGCGTGGTCTGCGTCAGCGGCGACGGCTCGTTCCAGATGAACCTGCAGGAACTGGCCACGGTCGCCCGCTACCGGCTGCCGGTGAAGATCGTCCTGCTCGACAACCAGGCACTGGGCATGGTCCGTCAGTGGCAGGAGCTGTTCTTCGAGCAGCGCTATTCCGAGATCGACCTGTCCGACAACCCCGACTTCGCCGCGCTGGCGGCCGCGTTCGGGATCCCGGCGATGCGCCTGGACCGTGCCGATGCGGTCGAGGACGCGCTGCAGAAGCTGATGGCCATGCCCGGTCCGGCCCTGCTGCACGTCGCCATCGACCAGAAGGCGAACGTCTGGCCGCTGGTGCCGCCGAACCACAACAACAGCGAAATGTTGGATGCGAGTCCATCGCAAAACCCCGCACATCCATGTGCGGACTCTTCAGTAGAAGCCGAATCCTCCACCTCCCCCGCAGCATCCACTTCGGAGACCCCCAGCCATGCGTTATCAGCTTGATCTCACCCTGCGGCAGGCCGAAGGCGCGCTGATCCGCGTGCTGGGCGCCGCCGAGCGCCGCGGTTTCCGCCCACTCGCCGTCGACGGAGAGACGCAGCCCGACGGGGACCGTTGGCATCTGCGCCTGACGGTCGAGGGCGACCGCGCCGACACCGCCCTGCAGACGCAACTGGCCAAGCTCTACGACTGCCTGGCCGTGGAGGTTTCACCGTGCAGCTGAACGAAGCCACCGCGGTCGCCGAGGCCACCGCACCTGCCCACGACACCCCGCCGACGACGGCCGTGGCCACCCCGCAGGTCTGGTTCGACGGCCGCATGGTCGCGATCGACTCGCCGCAGGCGCCGCTGACCACCCACGCCATGCACTATGGCAGCGGCGTGTTCGAGGGCATCCGCAGCTATGCCACCGTCGATGGCGGCGCGGCGGTGTTCCGCCTGCCCGAGCACATGGAGCGCATGCGCAAGGGCGCCGAACTGCTGGGCATCGACTTCGACGTCGACGCCGCCAGCGAGGCGGTGCTGAAGACGCTGCGCGCGAACAACCATCGTGATGCCTACATCCGCCCGCTGGCGTGGCTGGGCAGCGGCACGATCGGGCTGGACGTGGCACCGCTGACCCAGCACATGATGGTCGCGACCATGGCCACCGCCGTGCACCTGGCCGGCAAGGCCGCGCGGCTGGGCGTGTCGGGCTGGCGCCGCAACCCGGCGACGTCGCTGCCGCCGCTGAAGCTGTGCGGCGGCTACATCAACTCGGTGCTGGCCAAGCGCGAGGCCAAGGCACGCGGCTTCGACGAGGCGCTGTTCGTCGACGGCGAGGGCTTCGTGGTCGAGTGCACCGGCGCCAACGTGTTCATGGTCAAGAACGGCAGCATCACCGCGGCCAGCCACCCGGACGCGCTGGACGGCATCACCCGCGCGACCCTGGTCGAGCTGACCAGCGCGCACTCGCGACCGGTGTCGCTGCAGGAACTGAAGGACGCCGACGAGGTGTTCGTGGTCGGCACCGCGGCCGAGGTTGCGCCGATCGCTTCGCTCGACGAACGCGAGTACGGCGACAACCCGTTGACCCGCAAGTTCCAGGCGCTGTACGGACGCATCGTGCGCGGCGGGGACTCCACGTACTCCCGCTGGCTGACTGCGGTCTGACGATGGACGGTGACGTGGCCCGCTCGCAGGACCCTGATGTAGACGTAGTCGTAGGCGTGGCCGACGTGCTCGCCGCGCAGGCACGGCTGCGCCGCCACCTGCCGGCGACGCCGTTGCACTACGCGGAACGCTTCGGCTGCTGGCTCAAGCTGGAGAACCTGCAGCGCACCGGTTCGTACAAGGTGCGCGGCGCGTTGAACGCGCTGCTGGCCGCGCACGAGCGCGGCGATACCCGCACCGTGATCACCGCCTCCGCCGGCAACCATGCGCAGGGGCTGGCCTGGGCCGCGTACCGGCTCGGTGTCAACGCGATCACGGTGATGCCGCGCGGCGCGCCGGCAACCAAGATCGCCGGCGTCTCGCACTGGGGCGCCACCGTGCGCCTGCACGGCGACAGCTACGACGAGGCCAAGGCCTTCGCCTGCGAGCTGGCGCGGCAGAACGACTACCGCCTGCTGTCGGCCTTCGACGATCCCGACGTGATCGCCGGCCAGGGCACGGTCGGGCTGGAGCTGGCCGCGCTGGCACCGGACGTGGTGCTGGTGCCGATCGGTGGCGGCGGGCTCGCGTCCGGCGTCGCGCTGGCACTGAAGTCGCAGGGCGTCAGGATCATCGGCGCCCAGGTCGAGGGCGTCGACTCGATGGCGCGCGCGCTGAAGGGCGATGAGCGCCTGATCGAACCGGTCGCCAGCCTCGCCGACGGCGTGCGGGTCAAGGAGCCGGGCCACCTGACCCGGCGCCTGCTGGCCGAACTGCTCGACGACGTCGTGATCGTGCGCGAGGCCGAGTTGCGCGAGACCCTCGTGCGGCTGGCGTTGGAGGAACACGTGATCGCCGAGGGCGCCGGTGCGCTGGCATTGGCCGCCGGCCGCCGTGTCGCCGGCAAGCGCAAGTGCGCGGTGGTGTCCGGCGGCAACCTCGACGCCGGCGTGCTCGCCACGTTGTTGTCCGAAGTACGCCCGCGCGCGCCGCGCCGCCCGCGCCGCCGCCGTCGCGAACCGACGATGACGATGTCGGCGCAGGAGCCGGCCATTCCAAGCATTCGTCCGACCCACTCCATGACGCCTCCGGCCAAGGCCGCACGTCCCCGAAAGATTGACGAGGAAGTCTTCGCATGAACGACTCCACCGCCCGAGTACGCATCTTCGACACCACCCTGCGCGACGGCGAACAGTCGCCCGGCTTCACCATGAGCGCTGCGCAGAAGATCAGGTTCGCGCATGCGCTGGCTGATCTCGGCGTGGACGTGATCGAAGCCGGTTTCCCGAACAGTTCGCCGGCCGATTTCAATGCCGTGAAGACCATCGCCAGCGAAGTGCGTGGCGCCAGCATCGCCGCGCTGGCGCGCTGCCATGCCGGCGACATCGAGGCCTGCGCGGCGGCGCTGCAACCTGCCGCGGCACCGCGCATCCACACCTTCATCTCCACCAGCCCCTTGCACCGCCAGCACAAGCTCAACATGAGCCGCGAACAGGTGATCGAGCACACGATCATGGGCGTGTCGCTGGCGCGCAAGTACGTCGACGACGTCGAGTTCTCGGCCGAGGATGCACTGCGCACCGAGCGCGAATTCCTGGTCGAGGTCTTCAACGCCGCGATCGAAGCCGGCGCGCGTACCCTCAACGTGCCCGACACGGTTGGCTACACCACGCCGCAGGAAATCCGCACGCTGTTCGAATACCTGCGTGCGAACGTGAAGGGTGCCGATGGTGTCGTCTTCAGCGCGCACTGCCACAACGACCTCGGCCTGGCGGTCGCCAACTCGCTGGCCGCGATCGAGGGCGGCGCGCGCCAGGTCGAATGCACCATCAACGGCATCGGCGAGCGTGCCGGCAACGCCGCGCTGGAGGAGTTGGTGATGGCGCTGCGCGTGCGCGGCGGCTACTACAGCGCGCAGACCGGCATCGACACCACCCGCCTGCTGTCCACCTCGCGCCTGCTCTCGCGCATCACCGGCAACCAGGTGCAGCGCAACAAGGCGATCGTCGGCGCCAACGCCTTCGCCCACGAATCGGGCATACACCAGCACGGCATGCTGAAGAACCGCGATACCTACGAAATCATGCGCCCGCAGGACGTGGGCTGGGACGATTCGCAACTGGTGCTCGGCCGCCATAGCGGACGCGCCGCGGTCGCCAGCCGCCTGCGCCACCTGGGCTTCGTGCTGGACGACGCGCAACTGGACCAGGTCATTGCCGACGCCAAGGCGCTGACCCAGACCCAGCACACGATCACCGACCGCGACCTGCAGCGCCTGGTCGAAGGCGAGAAATTCGGCCCAGGCTGGCGCATCTCCGCGCTGAGCCTGACCGACTACGGCCAGCACACGCGCGCGCATGTCGACCTGTCCGACCCGGAGGGCCAGCACATCATGCAAAGCGCGCAGGGCGACGGCCCGGTGGCCGCGCTGTTCGCGGCGCTGGCGCAGGCGACCGGCGTCGATTTCGAGCTGGAGAGCTACGAAGTGCACAGCATGGGCGTCGGCGCCGACGCGCGCGGCGAAGCCAACCTGAGCGCGCGCATCGACGGCGAAGCGATGACCGGCCAGGGCACCAGTCGCGACGTGCTGGAAGCCAGCGCAATCGCCTGGCTCGACATCGCCAACCGTGTGCTGCGATCACGCGACGCCGTACCGCAGAAGCGGGTCGCGATGACCTGACGCCATGACCTGACGCCATGATCTGAGCAGCCCCGCATCCCTCTCCTACAGCCACACAGCCAATGACCAGCCAACAACCCAGAACACTGTTCGACAAACTGTGGGACGCCCACGTCGTCACGCCGGAGAGCGAAGCCGCCCCGGCGGTGCTCTACATCGACCTGCACCTGATTCACGAGGTCACCTCGCCGCAGGCCTTCTCCGAACTCGAATCGCGCGGGCTGTCGCCGCGTCGCCCGGATCGCACCAAGGCGACGATGGATCACTCCACCCCGACCCTGCCCGCCGACGCCAACGGCGTGCTGCCATTCGCCAATGACCAGGCCCGCGCCCAGGTGCAGCGCCTGCGCGAGAACTGCGCGCGCCACGGCGTCGAACTGTTCGACATGGACAGCCCGCAGCGCGGCATCGTCCACGTGATCGGCCCGGAACTGGGCCTGACCCAGCCCGGCATGACGATCGTCTGCGGCGACAGCCACACCGCCACCCATGGCGCGTTCGGCGCGCTGGCATTCGGCATCGGCACCAGCGAGGTCGGCCACGTGCTGGCCACCCAGTGCCTGCTGCAGCGCAAGCCCAGGACGCTGGCGATCACCGTCGACGGCAAGCTCGGTCCCGGGGTGACCGCCAAGGACCTGATCCTGCACGTGATCGGCGTGATCGGCGTCAATGGCGGCACCGGCCACGTGATCGAGTACCGCGGCAGCGCGATCCGCGCGCTGTCGATGGACGAGCGCATGACCGTCTGCAACATGTCGATCGAGGCCGGCGCGCGCGCCGGGCTGGTCGCGCCGGACGCCATCACCTTCGAGTACCTGCGCAACACGCCGCGCGCACCGCAGGGTCCGGAGTTCGACGCCGCGGTCGAGCGCTGGAAGCAGTTCCGCAGCGACGAGGGCGCGCGTTTCGACCGCGAGGTGAGGATCGACGCCGCCGACATCCAGCCGACCGTCACCTGGGGTACCCACCCGGGCCAGGTCGCGGCGGTATCCGGACGCCTGCCGGACACGCACAAACCCGACGAGGCCAAGGCCCGCGACTACATGGGCTGGCAGGCCGATGCCGCACTGGCCGGACGGCCGGTCGACGTGGTCTTCATCGGCAGTTGCACCAACTCGCGCCTGTCCGACCTGCGCGAGGCCGCGCGCGTGCTGCGCGGGCGCCATGTGCATCCACGCGTGCGCATGCTGGTCGTGCCCGGTTCCGAGCAGGTCAAGCGCGAGGCCGAGGCCGAGGGCATCGACGCGATCGTGCGCGCGGCCGGCGCCGAGTGGCGCGAGCCGGGCTGCTCGATGTGCATCGCGATGAACGGTGACCTGGTCGGACCCGGCCAGCTCGCGGTGTCGACCAGCAACCGCAACTTCGAGGGCCGCCAGGGCAAGGGCGCGCGCACCGTGCTCGCCTCGCCGCTGACCGCGGCCGCCTGCGCGGTGGCCGGCGAGATCACCGACCCCCGCGCGCTCCTGTCGGAGGAAGCGGCATGACCAACCCCGTCATCCCGGCGAAAGCCGGGACCCATTTCGACTTTTTCCGGGCGCCGTGGATTCCGGCTTTCGCCGGGATAACGAACCCCGGTTCCCAGGAGTGTCCATGAATCCCTTCACCACCCTGACCTCGCGCACCGTGGTCCTGCGCGAGCGCAACATCGACACCGACCAGATCATCCCGGCGCGCTTTCTGACCACCACCGAGCGCAGGGGACTGGGCAAGCACGCCTTCAACGACTGGCGCCATCTTGCCGACGGCTCGCCGAACCCGGACTTCGCGTTCAACAAGGCCGGGAACGCCGGGGCGAAGATCCTCGTCGCCGGCCGCAACTTCGGCTGCGGCTCCTCGCGCGAGCACGCGCCATGGGCGCTGACCGACCTCGGCCTGCGCGCGGTGATCAGTGCCGAGATCGCCGACATCTTCCGCAGCAACGCGCTGAAGAATGGCCTGCTGCCGATCGTGCTCGACGAGGCCGTGGTCGACGAGCTGCTCGATCGCCCCGGCATCGAGTTGAGCATCGACGTCGCCACCCGCACCGTCACCCTGCCGGGCGGCAGCACGGTCGAGTTCCCGCTCGACGCCTTCGCCCGCACCTGCCTGCTCGAAGGCGTCGACCAGCTCGGCTATCTGCTCAGACAGGCCCCCGCAATCCAACGCTATGAGGAGACCGCTTCAATGGAGACCACACCGATGGAGATCTGCCATGCGCGCTGACATCGTCGTCCTGCCCGGCGATGGCATCGGCCCGAGGTCACCGCCGCCGCGGTCGATGTGCTGAAGGCCGTCGGCAAGCGCTACGGCCACGACTTCCGTTTCGAGGAAAAACTCATTGGCGGCGCCGCCATCGACGCCATCGGCGAAGCGCTGCCGGCCGATACACTCGAAGCCGCGCGGTGCGCCGACGCGATCCTGCTGGGCGCGGTCGGCGGTCCGAAGTGGTCCGACCCCAAGGCACCGGTACGCCCCGAACAGGGCCTGCTCGCGATCCGCCGGGCGCTCGGGCTGTACGCCAACCTGCGCCCGGTCAAGCCGCACCCCGCCGCGCTTGGCTCATCGCCGATCAAGCCGCACCTGCTCAACGGGGTCGACATGATCGTCGTGCGCGAACTGACCGGCGGCATCTACTTCGGCGACAAGACCCGCAGCGAGACTTCGGCCAGTGATCTGTGTGAGTACAGCGTGGCCGAGATCGAGCGCGTGGTACGCCGCGCCTGCGAGCTGGCCCGCGGCCGCCGTGGCAAGGTCACCTCGGTCGACAAGGCCAATGTGCTGGAAACCTCGCGACTGTGGCGCGAAGTCGCGACCCGCGTCGCCCGCGACGAGTTCCCCGACATCGAGATCGAGCACCAGCTGGTCGACTCGATGGCGATGCACCTGCTGTCCAGGCCGCGCGAGTACGACGTGATCGTCACCGAGAACATGTTCGGCGACATCCTCACCGACGAAGCCTCGATGCTGGCCGGCTCGCTTGGCCTGCTGCCGTCGGCATCGCTGGGCGAAGGCAGGATCGGTCTGTACGAGCCGATCCACGGTTCGGCGCCCGACATCGCCGGCCGCGGCATCGCCAACCCCTACGCGACCATCCTCAGCAGCGCTCTGCTGCTGCGCCATTCGCTGGGACTGGAGGACGAGGCGCAATGCGTCGAGAAGGCGGTATCAGGCGCGCTCGACGCCGGCCTGTTCACTGCCGACCTGGCCCCGGCCGGGCGCGGCGTGTCCACGAAGGAGGCGACCGCGGCGGTGCTGGAACAGCTGCAAATCGAATGCCATCCTGTGGTGATGCGGGATTGAGACCGGCTTCGGCTTGCGCATCGTCATGCCCAGCCGGTACGGTGCGGGCATGAACAAGCCATTCCACTTCGCAGTCCCGCCACTGTTGCTGGCCCTCGCCGCCTGCAGCGGTCCCTCCACCTCGCCATCGCAGGCGGAAGCCGAAGTCCCGACTGAAGAGACCGTCGAGACGCAGCCTGTCGACCTCTTCCTCGAACGCATCGCCACCCACTGCGGCCAGGCCTTCGCCGGCCGCATCGTCGCCAACGATCCGCCGCCGGAAGCCGAAGACCCGTTCACCGGCAAGCCGCTGGTGATGCACGTGCGCGAATGCCATGACGATGGCATCAACATCCCCTTCCACGTTGGCGACGACCACTCGCGCACCTGGGTGCTGACCCGCACCGAAGACGGTCTGCGCCTCAAGCACGACCACCGCCACGAAGACGGCAGCGAGGACGTGCTGACCATGTACGGCGGCGACACTACGAGTGCAGGTACCGAAGTCCGCCAGGAGTTCCCGGTCGACGTCGAATCGCAGGAACTGTTCAACCGCGAAGGGCTGACCGTGTCCACCACCAATGTCTGGGCGATGGAGATCGAGCCCGGCCAGAGCTTCGCCTATGAGCTGGCCCGCCCCGGCCGCCTCTTCCGGGTCGAGTTCGACCTCACCGAACCGGTAGACACTCCACCCACGCCGTGGGGCCACGACTGACCCGCCGCACCTGCTCTTATCAGGTAGCGGCACTCCTCGGCCCGTCGATACGTCGCTGGCTCAGCGCGTTCCGGCGAACTCCGGACCCACCAGCCGCAGGTTCCTGTCCAGATAGGCGCGTAGCTTCGAGCTTGGGGCCTCAGGTGCGTCCCCACCCAAGTGTGCATGCAACATCGTTTCCAACACGTACATGTAGCCTTCGCGCGGGATGGGATCGCCTGGTGAATGTGCGCCATCGGGTTCGACCAGCAACGTCGCTGGCTTGCCGAGCGAACTCAAGGTCGCGGCGTAATGGGTCACGGCGCGGATCGGCACGCGCTCGTCCTGGCCACCGGCAACTAGGGCCAGGGGGCGACGCAGCATGCCCGCGTGCGCCAGCGGCGACTGGGCGCTCAACCGGGCCATGGCCGCGGCATCGCGGATGT
Source organism: Lysobacter alkalisoli (assembly GCF_006547045.1). NCBI lineage: Bacteria > Pseudomonadati > Pseudomonadota > Gammaproteobacteria > Lysobacterales > Lysobacteraceae > Marilutibacter > Marilutibacter alkalisoli. The sequence goes on along the minus strand of NZ_CP041242.1, from coordinate 577,013 downwards.
CGATGCCGTTGTGCCGCAACATCTGTTCGAGGTCGAATCCGGGCGTGGTGCCGAGCTCGCCCTCGTCGACGTTCCAGCGCATCAACCAGGCGAAATCGGAAGGCGGCGAGCCCGCAACGCCGATCTTGAACAGCTCCGGCTGGAAGGTGACGCCCAGCAAGACCGCGTATCCGCCGAAAGAATGGCCGACGATGCCGACGCGGCCCGCATCGCCGATGCCGTGGGCTAGCAAGTAGCGCACGCCATCGACGATGTCCTGCTGCACGCGACCATTGCCGAAATCGCCGCGCGCGGCCAACGCGTAGCGTCGACCATGTCCTGTCGAACCCCGGAAGTTGGGCTGGAACACCGCGTAACCGCGATTGACCAGGAACTGGGCGATGCGGTCGTAGCGGCCGTAACCATCCTCATTGTGGCTGAAGGGACCGCCATGGACCTGCGCAACCAGGGGCACCCGCGCCGGGTCGGCACCGGGTGGCAGCAGCAGGAAGCCGCGCACGCGCATTCCGTCCGAAGCCGTGTAGGCGAACGGAATCTCGCGTGCGCTCACTGCATCGTTCAAACGCGATCGTCGGCCGAACTCCGCCAAGATGCGCCGAAAGCCCCTGCTGCGTGGGTCGTACAGATACCACCGGGCGTCCGGCGAGCTGCCCAGCGACGACACCAGCCACTGCGCGCCAGGACCGGCGCCGATCGAGATGCCCAGCACGCGATGCGGGAATCGCGCCCGGATCGCATCGACATGTGGCTCCGCGTCGCTGATGCCGTAACTCGCCGCTTCAATGCTGCGATAGCTGGCGATCATCGGCAGGTGGGTCAGCGGATGGGTGGCGAGCTGATCGAGATCGGCCTCGCCGCGCGGGTCTTGATGGACCGTGTGCAGCGTCCCGTCCGGGTCCAGGCGCATCACCCCTTTCAGATCGGTGCCGAAGTTGCTGCGCAGGTACAACTCATCGCGCGCGGTACCGGCCAACAGCGAGCCGCTTTCGCCGTTGTCCCAGCGCAGCACCTCGCGCAGCCTGCCATTTGGCTCCATGCGTTCGATCAGATGGGCATCGCGACCGTCGTAGCGCATCAGGAATTGCAGATTGCCGTGCGCATCCAGGGTCAAGTCGTGGATCCACAACGAATCCTCGCGCAATACAGTGCGGCGTCCGCGAGTATCGATGCGGACGATACGCCAGCGCTTGCGTGCCGGCGAGCGCAGTTCCTCGCGCACGATTAGCGCAGCCGGTTGCGAGGGATCGACCATCATCGTTTCACGTCGGGTTGTGCCACCCAACTCGATCCGTATACCAGTGCCTGACTGCAGCGCCAGACTCGATACAAAGCGGGCACCTTGCAGGAACAACCATTTCCCGTCCTGTGACCAGCGCGCTTGTTGCGCCGTGGTCCGCGGCAACAGATTGCGCGCGTGGCCACCGGCGGTCGGCAACACCCACAGGCTGCGCGCGTCGCCGCCCTGGTCGACCAGATAGGCGACATGACGGCCATCGGGCGAGAGCGTCACGCTGCTGAGCGGCGGCACGGCGACGAATTCGGCACGGCTCAGGTGCGGCGCGGGACTGCGCGCGCTTTCGACTGCGGTCGCGGCGCGCAGCGCAGCCGCATCGTCGCGAACAGTGGCCGCGCTGGAGCACGACAGGACGAGGCAGGCCAATGCCCCGAGTAGGGTCGGGATCGGATTCATTGCATTTCCTTGGACTTGGACCGGATCAACCCCGGCAGAGCGGAAATCCGGTGGCGCTTGGGACAGCGACTGCACCGGGCTCCCGCTCGCGGGCATGGCGGTGTGGATCTGTTGCCGATCAGGCATGGGCCGGCTGGGCGAGCGGCGCGTCCTGCCATTGCTCGCGCACCGGATAGATCAACCACAACGCGGCCAACGCCGGCAGGCTGAGCGCGCCACAGGCGACCACCCACGCCCAGCGGGCCGCCGGCGAGAGGCCGATGCGCGCCGTGCGCCAGATCGCGGCCAGCAGCGAGAGCAGCATCAGCACACCGGCCAGCAGCCACATGCTGCGTGGCACGGGAGGCGTGTCCATCTCCGCAAGCGGCATGGGCGGTGCGAACCAGCCGGTCGCCTTGCGCCACACGGTGTCCACCAGCGGCGACAACCACCAAGTCCGATAGCGGTACAGCGGCGGATGGTCGTATTTGATGGTGCGTCGGGCGATGAGTTCAACTTGGCCATCGCCATCGACGCGCACGATCTGCTGAAACGGCACGCCGCCTGTAGCGAGGTGCGCGTTGTATTCGTAGACGAACGAGATCAGGTAGCCATCGAGCAGCTCAATCTGGGTGATACGGCTCAGATCGCCGATCGCCCCCGGAGTCGGAATCCGGAACCTGGGCTGCAGCAGATCGAAACCTTCGGTCACCGCACGCGCATCGTAGAGATAAAGCGCGCGGCTGCTGAGGATCGCCATCGTTTCGCCGATCATATCGGGGAATCCGGAGATGACCTCGCCCGGCGGCAATTGCGTGCGCTGGTAGATCCGCCCGGACTCCTTGTCGTACTGATAGCTGGCATCGACATTGACGATCAAGCGCTCGCCATCGGTCAAAGCAGGCGACGGGAAGGCCGCATGATTGGCGCCGATGCCGAGCTCGCCCTTGGGCTGCCGGTCGACCACACCCACGCCGACGAAGCGCATGCGATCGTGACTGAAGGTCCATTGGACCTGCTTCTCGGCATCGCCGAACCGCGTGCTTGCCCCGAGTGCCGACAGATTGCTCATCTCGTGCCGCGCCGGCGCGTAGGTCCAACTGCGACCGTACTCGAAGGTCTCCGACAGGGCGATCTGCTCGCGCCATAGCGGCGCCTCCGGATGACGGCTGCCGGCCAACCCCTTCAGCAGCAAGTCCTGCCCCTTGGCCATCTGCGCTTCCTTGGTGCCGCCGGGCAACGGCACCGGGATGTTGTTGGGGTGCGAACCCTGCGCAATCCAGACCATCTCCACGCCGAAGCTCAACAGCACCAGCACCGTGAACGCGCCGAACTGGACCGGCACCGCCGTCGCCAGCACCGCGGGCAGACGGCGCGGAGGCTCGCCCAGGTCGGGCTTGAACGCCACCGCAACCAGCGTAGCCAGCACCGCCAGCACCATCGCCTGCACCGCCAACATGCCGAACCCACTGGCGTCGCTGAACAAGAAAAACCCGGGCAGGGTCAGCACCATCCACGCATAACGACGCCCACCGAGCATTGCGTAGGCGCCGGCAAGGTAGCCGCAACAGGCCACCAGCCCCGCCGCCAACGGGATTAGCCAATGCCGCAGGTCGACGACGCGCGCGGTCATCGCGTCCTGGTAACCGGCAATGATCACCACTGGCAGCGCGACGCCCAGCGTCATCAGCACGGCCCCGCGCCGAACAGCGCCGTAACGATCCGCAACCGCAGCACCGGCCGATGCAGCAGGTTCAGCCACTGGTTTGGGCGGCGATAAGTGCCCGCCTGGTACATGCCGAACAGGAGGCCCGCCAGCACATACACCGCACCGATAATGCTGTAGTTTTCCCAAGTCAGCTGGGCCAGGTCGGTCGTCCGCGCCATGAAGCCCAGCAGCACAAGATGCACGGCGAGAAACGCGAGGGCCCAGTTTCGGAAGCGCAACAGTTCAGCCTTGAACAAATCCCACATGGTGTTCCCCTATCAGGTCGTTGCGATCGCGCTTGCGGGCGCGGCGTGGTTCTTGGCCAGAAATCCGTTGACGGCGCGATCCAGACTCACAGGCATGCTCTGCACGGAACGCGCACCGGCGGCGCGCAGGAAATCGCCGAACTCCTCGTCCTGATCCAGCACCAGGTAGTGATGCAAGCCATCCAACCTCTGCACCTGCAATAGCCCCGGCACCTTCGACAGCTCGGGCCCCTTGAACGGCACGTCGGCCACCCACAAGCTCACCCGCGCGCAGAAATCTTCCGGCGCCGACACATGTTTGAGCTGGCCGCGTTCGAGGATGATCAGGTTGTCGGCGACGCGCTCGATCTCTTCCATCTGGTGCGAGCAATAAATCACCGTGCAGCTTTCGACCGCCTGGCTGTACATCAACGATTCGAGAAACGCACGCTTGGCGACAACATCGAGCCCGAGCGTTGGCTCATCGAGCACCAGCAATTCCGGCCGTTGCGCCAAGGCGAGAGCGATGTTGAAGCCGGCACGTTCGCCGCGCGAAAGCTGGCCAACCTTCTGTTCCGGCAACACGTGGTAATGGCCGATGACTTCATCGAAAGCGTTTTGATTCCAGCGTTGTGCGTAATGATGTCGCTGCATCGCGATCACCGCGCCCACCTTCAACCAGCCGGGCAGCGTGTGTTCTTCGTTGACAAAACCGATGCGACCTCGGTCTGCCGACGTGAGCTGCTGGCTGTCACGGCCGAGGATGCGCGCCTCACCCGCGCTCGGCGGCAGGAAACCGAGCAGGATGCGGAACAGCGTCGACTTGCCCGCGCCGTTCGCGCCAACGATGGCGTGAATGCGGCCGCGCGGAATTTTCAGATCGAGGCGATCGAGGGCGAGCTTACGGCCGTAGCGTTTGCTTAGCGCGTGGGTTTCGATCACGAATTCTGAGCTGGATCCGGACATGGAAGATCTCGAAAGAGTTTGTTGATGAGCAATCGGGGTGGGCGACGGGGTCGGCACGTAATCAACTCGGAAGATCAGGCGGTCTTGCGGGGCGCCAGCGCGAGAAATTCGAGATGCAATCGCGCCTGCACCTCGTCAGGCGGGTAGTCGAGCGCGATGACATCGTTGAGGAAGCGCTGGATGGCGTCGTCGAGACGACGTTCGCGTTCGGCGTCACTCAGGCGCTGCCGCGGCTTGGCCACGTACAGGCCAAGGCCTTGGCGCGACTCCAGCCAGCCCTCGTTGGTTAGCTCGGCATAGGCCTTGGCGACGGTGTTGGGATTGACCGTGAGCTGCTGCGCCAGCCCGCGCACGCTAGGCAGTTGGTCGCCGGGGTCGAGCTCGGCGGTGGCGATCTTCATCCGGACGGCGTCTACGATTTGCTTGCTGATCGGGCGCGGATCGCCGGTAGCGATCTGGATCATCAGTGCCTGGGGGCGGGCCATGACCTGTCCTATCTGTACTGTGTGTCACAGTACAGTACGAACATCAGCCCCTGTCAAGTACCCAACTGTCGGTGGCGCGACGGTGACGCGCGCATGAAACAAGAGCGTCCGGGGGGACGCTCTTTCTCAGCCACTTACCCCGCCCGGCACTGCAGCCGGGGCTGGCCTCAGCCAACATGCGTCGGCACCTTCACCCGGAACCACGCCGCATACAGCGCCGGCGCGGACGCCGTGCCCCACCGATCGTCCACGGCATCCCATGCGATGATTGGGCATTCATCGATGGCGGGGAAAGTCATTGGCGGACAAGCGTTACATCCTGGCCATCGACCAGGGCACGACCAGCTCGCGGGCGATCCTGTTCGACCACGATGGCGCGGTGGCCGGGATCGCCCAGCGCGAGTTCACTCAGCTGTTTCCGCAGCCGGGCTGGGTCGAACACGACCCGCGCGAGATCCTCGCCAGCGTGCGCTCCACCATCGTCGAGGCGATGACCCGGGCCCAGGTCGGCGCCGCGCAGATCGCCGGCATCGGCATCACCAACCAGCGCGAGACCACCGTGGTGTGGGACCGCGACACCGGGCAGGCGATCCACAATGCCGTTGTCTGGCAGTCGCGGCAGACCGCCGGGATCTGCGAGCAGCTCAAGCGCGACGGTCATGATGCCCTGGTGCGCGAGCGCACCGGCCTGCTGCTCGATGCTTATTTTTCCGGCACCAAGGTCAAGTGGATCCTCGACCGCGTGCCCGGCGCGCGCGAACGCGCGGCGCGCGGCGAACTGCTGTTCGGCACGATCGACAGCTGGCTGTTGTGGAACCTGTCCGAGGATCGCGTCCACCTGACCGACTGCGGCAACGCCGCGCGCACGCTGATGTACGACATCCACGAGCGGCGCTGGTGCCCGGGCCTGCTGAAAATACTCGACGTACCGGCGGCAATGCTGCCGGAGGTGCGATCGAACAGCGAGGTCTACGCATACACCGCGCCCGACGGCATGTTCGCCCGGCGCATCCCGATCTGCGGCATCGCCGGCGACCAGCAGGCGGCGCTGTTCGGCCATGCATGCTTCGAGCCGGGCATGGCCAAGAACACCTACGGCACCGGCTGTTTCGTGCTGATGAATACCGGCGACAAGGCGGTGCGTTCAGACAATGGCCTGCTGACCACCATCGCCTGGGATCTCGACGGACAGGTGGAGTACGCGCTGGAAGGCAGCATCTTCGTCGCCGGCTCGGCGGTCCAGTGGCTGCGCGACGGCCTGGGCATGCTCGACAAGGCCAGCGACAGCCAGGCCCATGCCGAGCACGCGCAATCCAGCGAAGGTGTCTTCTTTGTTCCGGCCTTCGTCGGTCTCGGCGCACCGTACTGGCGCAGCGACGTGCGCGGTGCGATGTTCGGACTCACCCGCGGCACCCGCAGGGAGATCTTCGTGCGCGCGGTGCTCGAATCCCTGGCCTACCAGACCCGCGACGTGCTGGAAGCGATGCAGGCCGACTCCGGTATCGCGCTCAAGGTCCTCAGTGCCGACGGCGGCGCGATCGGCAACGACTTCATCGCGCAGTTCCAGGCCGACATCCTCGACGTGGCGCTGGACCGCCCGCGCAACAGCGAGGCCACGGCCTGGGGCGCAGCCTGCCTGGCCGGGCTGGCGACGGGGTTCTGGGAAAGCCGCGAGCAACTTGCATCCCAGCGCAAAATCGAGCGACGCTTCGAACCGGAAATGGAAGCGCACCAACGCGAGACTCTGTACGCAGGCTGGAAGCGCGCGGTGCAGGCGACGCTGGCCTTCAGCGTCGACGACTGACCGCCACCCACGTTACGACGGCGCGGTTTCCGGAACCTTGACCCGGAACCACGCCGCGTACAGCGCCGGCAGGAACAGCACCGTCAGCACCGTGGCGACCAGCAGGCCGCCCATGATCGCCACCGCCATCGGTCCGAAGAACGCGCTGCGCGACAGCGGGATCATCGCCAGCACCGCCGCCAGCGCGGTCAGCACGATCGGGCGGAATCGGCGCACGGTTGCTTCCACGATCGCCTTCCAGGTCTCCGCGCCGGCGGCTCGGTCCTGTTCGATCTGGTCAACCAGGATCACCGAATTGCGCATGATCATGCCGGCCAGCGCGATCGTGCCGAGCATCGCCACGAACCCGAACGGCACCCGGAACACCAGCAGGAACAGGGTCGCGCCGATCAGCCCGAGCGGCGCGGTCAGCAACACCATGAAACTGCGCGAGAAACTGCGCAGCTGCAGCATCAGCAGGGTGAACACCACGAACAGGAACAGCGGCATGCCGGCCTTGATCGAATCCTGCCCGCGCGCCGAATCCTCGACGGTACCACCGATGTCGATCGAATAGCCGTACGGCAGTTCCGCACGGAGTCCATCCAGGGTCGGCGAGATCTGCCCGGCCACCGTTGCCGGCTGGGTACCGTCGTAGATGTCGGCGCGCACGGTCATGGTCGGGCGGCGGTCGCGGTGCCAGATGATGCCGTCCTCGAAACCGTATTCGAGCGTGGCGACCTGCTCCAGCGGCACGCTCTGGCCACTGCCGGTCGGCACCGCCAGGCTGCCGAGCATGTCCAGTCCCAACCGTTCCTCCTCCGGTCCGCGCAACAGCATCTCGATCAACTCGTTGCCCTCGCGGTAGGTGCTCACGTGCGAACCCGACAGCGAGCTGGTCAGGAACTGCGCGACCTGTGCGGAACTGATGCCCATCGCCCGCGCGCGCTCCTGGTCGATGTGCAGGCGCACCACCCTGCCCGGCTCGTCCCAGTCGAGATTGACGTTGGTGACGTGCGGGTTCTCGCCGATCCTGTCGCGGACCTTGTAGGCGATCTCGCGGATCTGCTCGATATGCTCGCCGGACACGCGGAACTGCACCGGGTAACCGACCGGCGGACCGTTCTCGAGCCGGGTCACGCGCAGCTGCAGATCGGGGAACTGCGGTATCACCTCGTCGATCACCCATTGGCGCACCGTCTCGCGCGCCTCGATGTCCTTCGGCATCAGCACGAACTGGGCGAAGTTGGCGGCCGGCAACTGCTGGTCCAGCGGCAGGTAGAAGCGCGGCGAGCCGGTGCCGACGTAGGCGACGTAATTGACCAGGTCGTCGCGCTCGGCCAGCAGGGCTTCGAGCTTCTCTGCCTGCGCGGCGGTCGCCTTCAGCGAGCTGCCCTCGGCCAGCTCCATGTCGACCATCAGCTCGGGACGCACCGAATCCGGGAAGAACTGCTGCGGCACGAAGCGGAACAGCAGTACCGAAGCGACGAAAATGCCGATGGTGGCCGCGATGACGGTCTTGCGCCGCTGAACACACCACAGGACCAGGCCACGGAAGCGGATATAGAACGGGGTCGCGTAGGGGTCATGGTCGCGGCCATCGTGCGGCGCCGGGCGGATCGCGTCGCCCAGCAGCGGGTGCCGGCCTGCCAGCCGGTCGGCCCACCGCTGGCGCCGGGCATGCCAGCGCGCGGCCAGCGAACCGGGCTTGAGCGGCGCGGCGTGACCGTGATCGGGCAACAGCTTGTCGCCCAGGTACGGGATGAACATCACCGCCGCGATCCACGACACCAGCAGCGCGATGGTGACCACCTGGAACAGCGAGCGGGTGTACTCGCCCGTGCTCGACGCCGCGGTCGCGATCGGCAGGAAGCCGGCCGCGGTGATCAGGGTGCCGGTGAGCATCGGGAAGGCGGTGCTTTCCCACGCGAACGCCGCCGCCTTCAGCCGGCTCAGCCCCTGCTCCATCTTGATCGCCATCATCTCCACCGCGATGATCGCGTCGTCGACCAGCAGGCCGAGCGCGAGCACCAGCGCACCGAGCGATATCTTGTGCAGGCCGACGCCGAAGAACGCCATTACCGCAAAGGTCATCGCCAGCACCAGCGGGATCGACAGCGCCACCACCAGGCCGGTGCGCAGGCCGAGCGAGAAGAAGCAGACCAGCAACACGATGGCGACCGCCTCGGCCAGCACTTTGACGAACTCGCCGACCGACGCGTCCACCGCGGCGGGCTGGTCGGCGACCTTGTGCAGCTCCATGCCGGCCGGCAGGGTGTCCTGCAGGCGGGCGAACTCCTGTTCCAGGGTCTTGCCGAGATCGAGGATGTTGCCGCCGTCGCGCATCGCCACACCCAGCCCGATCGCATCCTGGCCGCGAAAACGCATTCGCGGTGCGGCCGGATCGGAGAAGCCGCGCGTCACCTCGGCCACGTCGCCGAGCCGGAAGCTGCGGTCGCCGACCCGGATCGGGAAGTCGCGGATCTCGTCGACCGATTCGAACCGGCCCTCGACCCGCAGCGGCACGCGGCTGCTTGCGGTCTCGAAAAAGCCGGCCGGGACCATCGCGTTCTGCTGGTCCAATGCGTCCTTCACAGCCTGCGCCGGCACCCCGAGCGTGGCCAGCTTGACGTTCGACAGTTCGATCCAGACTTTCTCGTCCTGCACGCCGAGCAGCTCGATCTTGCCGACGTCGGGCAGTTCCTGCAGGGCCAGCTGCACGCGTTCGGCATAGTCCTTGAGCACGGCGTAGTCGAAGCCCTCGCCGGTCAGCGCGTAGATGTTGCCGAAGGTGTCGCCGAACTCGTCGTTGAAGAACGGCCCGATCACTTCCGCCGGCAGGGTCGGACGGATGTCGCCGACCTTCTTGCGCACCTGGTACCAGAGCGGCTCGATCTCCCTGGAGCGCATCGAGTCGCGCGCCGCGAAGATCACCTGCGACTCGCCCGCGCGCGAGTACGAGCGGATGAACTCGTACTCGCCGGTCTCCATCAGTTTCTTCTCGATCCGCTCGGTGACCTGGGTCGAGACTTCCTCGGCGGTCGCGCCGGGCCACAGGGTCCGGATCACCATCACCTTGAAGGTGAATTCCGGGTCCTCGCTGCGGCCGAGGTTGAGGTAGGAAAGCGTGCCGGCGATCGCGACCACCAGCATCGTGTAGACGACCAGGCTGCGATGGCGCAGCGCCCATTCGGAAAGATTGAATCGCATGTCCGCCTCAGCGTCCGGTGGCGGCGGAAGGATCGACCGCCTTGTCGTGCACGGGGGCCAGTGCGACCACACGGTTGTCCCGATCCACCGGCGCCACCTTCAATCCCTCGCGCAACAGATGCCCGCCCGCGGCGACCACCCAGTCCGATGCGGCGATGCCACTTTCGACCACGACCTGGTCCTGTCCGTAGGCGCCGGTCTCGACCGGCTGCAACCGGAGTTCCGAACTTTCCGGATCGACCACGAACACCGCGCTGCCGCCCTCGACCTGCTGCAACGCCGCCAGTGGCACGCCAAGCCGGGCCCGGGGACCCCCATTGAGATGCACGCGTGCGCTCTGGCCGAGTTCGAGCGTGTCGACCGGCGCATCCACGGTCACCCGCACCGCGAAGGTGCGCGACGCCGGATCGGCCGCCGGCGACACCTCGCGCACGAGCCCGTCCCAGCGCTGACCAGGATGCGACCACAACTCGACCTGCACCGGCCGGCCGACGGTGACATGGCCGATCGCGCGCTCGGGCACCGCGATCGCGACCTCGCGCTCGCCGTCGGCGGCCAGCGTGAACACCGCCTGCCCGGCCGCGACCACCTGCCCTGCCTCGGCCTGACGGGTCGCGATCACGCCATCGGCCGGGGCACGCAGGCGGGTGTAGGCGGTCTGGTTGTCGGCCACCGCGAGGTTGGCACGGGCCGCATCGACCTGGCCCCGCGCGGCGGAAGCTGCGGCCTCCTGGGCATCAGCCGCGGAACGGCTGACCAGTTGCTCTCCGGCCAGCTTGGCGAAACGCGCCTGGTCATCGCGCGCGCGCTTGAATTCGGCTTCGGCGGCAGCCAGCTGCGCCCTGGCCGCGCGCGCCTGGGCGGCATGGTCGCTGCCATCGAGCACCGCCAGCACTTGCCCCGCCTTGACCCGGGCGCCGACATCGACCCGGCGCTCGATCATGTTGCCGCCGACACGAAACGACAGCGGACTCTCCTCACGGGCACGGACATCGCCGGCGAACGTACTGGTCGCTGCGGTCATCTGCTGCGGCTGCGCCACCAGTACCGGGCGGGGTTTCTCGACCGCCTCGTGGCCGCCCGAACAGGCGGCCAGCACGACCGGCAACGCCAGCAGGATCGTCAATCCGGCACGGCGACCAGGCAGGGATAGTGAAGTGCGCGAGCCGGTGGGGGGCGTGGAGCGCATGAGTGGGGCCTCAGTCGAAATTAATGAACCAGGCGGTACTGTATAAATATCGAACCGCGTAGTCTAGTATTACCTCATGCCAGCGAACCGCACCCCCGCCAGCCCCCCCAAGCCGACCGGCCCGGGCCGCCCCAAGGACCCCGCCAAGCGCGCCGCGATCCTCGAGGCGGCCAAGCGCATCTTCACCCAGCAGGGTTTCGACGGCACCAGCATGGACAAGGTCGCCACCGAGGCCGGTGTATCCAAGCTCACCGTCTACAGCCACTTCGGCGACAAGGAAGGTTTGTTCTCGGCCGTTGTCAGGGCGCACTGCGAGCAGCAGATGCCCTCATCGATGTTCGAGAAGCGGCCGGACATGCCTTTGCGCGAGCGACTGATGGAGATCGCCCAGGCGTTCTACACGATGATCTCCAGCCCGGAGGCGGTCGCCGGCCACCGCATGATGTGTTCGCCGCAGATGGCCGAGACACCCATGATCCAGCTGTTCTGGGAGTCCGGGCCGATGCGGGTGCAGGGTGATTTCGCCCATCTGCTCGAGCGTCGGATCGAGACCGGCGAACTGCGGATCGCCGACGTGGAGCGCGCGGCCAGCCAATTCTTCACCCTGCTCAAGGGCGAACACCACGCGCGGCTGGTGTTCGGCTGCGCCGGCCCGCCCCTCGGCAGCGTGGAAGAGCATCTGAGCGCCTCCGTCGACATGTTCCTGGCCGCCTACGCGGTCCGCCCGCACGAATGCTGAGGCGGCCGTTACTTGTGTCCCGGTGACTTATGGCACTAAATCACCATCCGTGGGCAGCCTCATCCTGTACTCATCGACGAACGCATCGTCGCCACCCCCGAGCGGGCGGTCGATTAGAATGTCGGCCTTTCCGCGCACGATGAAACCAGACATGACGACGATGGACTACGCCAAGGCACGCGAACTGATGGTCGAGCAGCAGGTCCGGCCGTGGGACGTGCTCGACCCGCGCATTCTGGACGTGCTGTCCACCTTGCCGCGCGAGGCCTTCGTCGCCGAGGCCCATCGCAACCTGGCCTATGCCGACCTGCCGCTGCCGCTGGCCCATGGCGAGTTCATGATGAAGCCGGTGGTCGAGGGTCGCGCGCTGCAGGCGCTGTCGATCGGCCCCGATGACGAGGTGCTGGAGATCGGCGCCGGCAGCGGCTTCCTGACCGCCTGCCTCGGCCGGCTTGCCCGCGAGGTGGTCAGCATCGAGCGCCACGCCGATCTGGCCGACACCGCCCGCACCCGCCTGGCCGGGCAGGCCATCAGCAACGCCCGGGTCATCCATGCCGATGTCTTCAGCTGGGACAACGACCGCCGTTTCGACGCGATCTGCGTGACCGGCGCGGTGGCCGAGATTCCGGCCCGGTTCCTGCAGTGGCTACGGCCGGGTGGCCGCATGTTCGCGGTCCGCGGCCGCTCGCCGGTGATGGAAGCGGTGCTGGTCCACGCCAACGACGGCGACGATGTCAACGCCTCGCGCATCCAATCGTTGTTCGAGACCGACCTCCCCTACCTACATGGCGCGGCCCCCGCGCCCACATTCGAGCTCTAAGGAACAAGGACCCCCCATGATCCGCCGCTCCCTCGCCTTTGCCGTCGCCTTCGCGCTGGCGCCATCGCTGGCCTCGGCCGAAGACCTGATGCAGACCTACGAGCTGGCCCGTGCCGGTGATCCGCAATACTCGGCCGCCGAGTCCAGCCGCCTGGCCACCCGCGAGGGTGCGGTGCAGGCGCGCGCGGCGATGCTGCCGCAGATCGGCGGTTCCGCCTCGCTGACGCGCAGCTGGCGCGACTCCGAAGGCGGGGTGGCATTCGGCGGCGAAGTCGTGCCCAACAGCGATACCAGCACCGAATCCGACACCCGCGAGTACGGTCTGCGCCTGGACCAGATGATCTACGACCACTCGCGGCTCACCCAGCTCAAAAGCCAGAAGTCGCTGAGCCTGGCCAGCGACTACCAGCTCGTGGCGGAAGGCAACAACCTGATCACCCGCACCTCGGCCGCCTACTTCAACGTGCTGATCCAGCTGGAGACGCTGGCCGCCGCGCAGGCTGCGGAAGAAGCCGCCGAGAAGAACTTCGACTATGCCTCCAAGCGGCTGGAGGTTGGCCTGGCGCCGATCACCGACGTCCATGAGGCTCGCGCCCAGTACGAAAGCGCGCGTGCGGTCACCATCACCACCCGCAATTCGGTCGAGGACGCCTACCAGGCCCTGGCCGAGATCACCGGCCAGCCGGTCCGCAACCTCAAGGCACTGCCGGTTGATTTCCAGCCCGAGCTCCCAAGCTCATTGGGAGTGGAAGACTGGGTGCAGGCGGCACTCGGCAGCAATCCCGCATTGCAGGCCAAGCAGTACCAGCTTGAATCGGCCGAGGCCGACGTCGGTACGGCCCGTGCCGGACACTTGCCCACGTTGTATCTGGGCGGGAGCTATGGCAAGAGCCATAGCGAAAGCACCCAGACCAACAATCTCCCCCCCCGGGATATCACCGACTTCGAGAACGACAGCCGTTCGCGCAGCATCGGCATCACCCTGAACGTGCCGATCTTCGCCGGCGGCGGCACCCAGTCCGGCGTGCGCCAGGCACTGGCCCGTCGCGACGTGATCCAGGACGAACTGGTCCAGCAGCGCCGTGCGCTGGAGCGCAACGCGCGCAACGCCTACCAGACCCTGGTCGCCGGCATCAGCGAGGTCGAGGCCCGTCGCCAGGCCCTGGTCGCGGCGCAAAGCGCGTTCGACGCTTCACAGGTCGGCCTGGAAGTCGGCACCCGCACCGTGCTTGACGTGCTGCAGAACCAGCGCACCCTGTTCACCGCCCAGCAGGAGTACGCGGTGGCCCGCTACAACTACCTGCAGAACCGGCTGCTGCTGGAACAGACCGCCGGCACCCTCGATGTCGCGCACGTGCAGGAGGTCAACCGCCTGCTGACCGTCGACGCGGAGGCGCAGCTCAACCGCTGAGGACAGCTATCAACCAGCTGGAGAACGAAGGCCGGCAATGCCGGCCTTTTTCTTGGTTCTTCTCCCAAGTGAGGGAGAACTCGCCTTCAGCGAAGGCGTGGGCGCTGCCGATTGCGTTCTATTGCCGGTTCTCGCCGCTATTTCTCGCCGCTACCTGGCTGTCCCGCCGCGACCTGCCGGCCTTGACGGCGAATGTCCCCCGGGCCGCCGCCTGTGGCGGCGGCCTCCTCCTTGATTTCGCCGTCAAGGCCGGCAGGCCACGTCGGATCGCGCGGCTACACTGGAACGTGCAGCAGACCCTCCCTGGGAGCGCGCTTCTGGAACCACCGGTCATGTCCGAACGCCGGAGGTGATGGCCCTTGGGTCCGAAATCAAGGAGGAGGCGCCGGCCCTGGCCGGTGCCGGGAGACATTCGCATCCAAGGGCCTTCGCTCCCGGCGCCCGGTCATCCAACAGACCCGGCGCTTTCCCCTCGATTGGGTGAAGCTTTTTTTGCTACCCCTTGACGCCCGACTCCGGGCTCCTGCCACCGGCCATCGGAACCGGCGGCAGCACCGGTTCGATCATCGCCATGGTCCTCGCCAGCGCACCGCGGCCGGAGGCCACCAGCTCGTATCCGGCTTCGACCATGCGTTCACGCTGCTCAGGCTGATCGAGCAGACCGCCGACCGCACGCCCGACCGCGTCGGCATCGTTTCCGATCTGCACCGCGCCGGCCTCGACGAACAGGCGGCGGATCTCGGCGAAGTTGTGCAGGTGCGGACCGGTCACGATGGCGGTGCCGGTGGCGGCCGGTTCCAACAGGTTGTGACCCCCGACCGGCTGCAGACTGCCACCGACGAAGGCGACTTCTGCGCAGGCATAGAACTTCATCAGCTCACCAAGGGTGTCGACCACGAATACATCGACATCCGCATCGGGCCAGACCGCACGCGAGCGCGTGGATACCTTCATGCCCGCCATCCGCGACAACTCGGCCACGACCCGGAAACGCTCGGGGTGGCGCGGCGCCCACAACAGCAGCAGACCGGGGTTGCGCTCGCGCAGGCGCCGGTGCATGGACAGCACGGCCGCTTCCTCGTCCTCGTGGGTACTTGCGGCAATCCACACCGGGCGGCCGCCGTGATGATGCCGGCATTCCGCTGCGAAGGCCTCGATGCCGTCCGGCAGCGGCACGTCGAACTTGAGATTGCCACTCTGCACGACCTGCTCCGGATGCGCGCCCAGGCGGACGAAACGCGCGGCATCGGCCTCCGACTGTGCGGCGACCCGGGTGACCGTGCGCAATGCGCGCGATACCAGCGGTGCCAGCGCGCGATACCCGCGCAGTGAACGCTCCGACAGCCTCGCATTGAGGATGTAGAGCGGAATGCCGCGGTCGCGGCAGCCGAACAGCAGGTTCGGCCACAGCTCGGTTTCCATGATCAACGCCACGCCAGGCTTGAAGTGGGCAAGGAAGCGGCCGACCGCACCTGGCAGATCGTAGGGCAGGTAGACGTGCTCGATCTCGCCGCCCCACAACGTGTTGACCCGATCCGAGCCGGTCGGGGTGATGGTGGTGACCAGCAGGCGCAGATCCGGACGTGCGCGGCGCAGCGCATTGACCACCGGTGCGGCGGCGTTGACCTCGCCGACCGACACCGCATGCAGCCACACCGTACGCCGGCCCAGTTCGATGCCGGAAGGTGCGTCGTGGTAGCTCGCATAGCGTTCGTGCCAGCGCAGGAAGTAGGCCGGGTGACGGAAGCCGCGCCAGATCAGGTGATACAGGGTGATCGGCACCAGAAGGTAGAGCATGGCCGAATACAGGCCGCGCAACAGGCGCTCGATCAGGTCTCTCCGCATCGTGGAAGGATAACGGAGCAGCGTCGGCTGCGCGCGTGCATGGCGGCGGCCGGTAGAATCGCGTGATGCGTGACGACACCCGGGCTTCACAACCGCTACTTCCCCGCCCGCCGCTTGGTCCGCGCCATTGGCCGACGTGGCTGGCGCTGGGCGTGATGGCACTGGCCGCACGTCTGCCCTGGCCGCTGCAACGCCTGCTCGGGCGCGTGCTGGGCGCACTGGCATTCCGGTTCGCCGGCAGCCGCCGCCACGCCGCCGCGACCAATCTGGGGCTTTGCTTCCCGGACATGCCGGAGACCGAACGCGATGCGCTGCTGCGCGACAGTTTCCGCGACCTCGGCATCGGCCTGTTCGAGTTCCTGCGCGCCTGGTGGGGTGGAATCACGCCGATGCGCCGCGGCGTGCGCATCGAGGGCCTTGAACGCGTCGAGGCGATCCGTGCCGAAGGCCGCGGCGTGCTGCTGGTATCCGGCCATTTCATGACCCTTGAAATCTGCGGCCGGCTGATGTGCGACCACCTGCCGCTGGCCGGCATGTACCGCCGCTACCGCGACCCGGTGATGGAATGGGCGGTGCGCCGCGGCCGCAAGCGCTACGCGGCGGCGATGTTCGCCAACGAGGAGGTGCGCCCGGCGATCCGCCACCTCAAGCAGGGCGGCATCCTCTGGTACGCGCCGGACCAGGACATGCGCGGCAAGGACACGGTGTTCGCACCGTTCTTCGGCGTGCCCGCTGCCACGATCACCGCCACCCACCAGTTCGCGCGGCTGTCGGGCTGCGCGGTGGTGCCGTTCTTCCACCGCCGCGACGGCAGCGACTACGTGTTGCGGCTGGGCGAGCCGCTGGCGGATTTCCCGTCGAAGGACGCCACCGCAGACAGCACGCGGGTCAATGCCGCGATCGAGGCGATGGTGCGCGAGGCCCCGGCGCAGTACCTGTGGATCCACCGGCGCTTCAAGCGGCGGCCGCAAGGAGAGTCGGCGCCTTACGGACGGTGACCGCTGTCGCTCCGAATACAGTCCCTCCGCCAACTCTCCAGACGCTGTCGGGATGCCATTGCAGGACACGCCGCAGATACGTCCATGTAGGCTCGGATGCGGCATCCATGCCACATACGGTCCTGCAATGGCATACCCGACTGCGTCCCTCGCGGACCGTCGAAGCAGACCTCTACCTATTTCGGGCGACCCCCTTCCTACTCCTCCCGCGCCAACAGGCTCCCCGCGTACAGCGCCGCCAGCAGCAGGGTCAGCCCGCCCCAGAAGGTCGAGTAGAACGCCAGGTGAGTGTTGAACGGGAACACCGTCACCGCCAGCGCCAGCATCGCCGGCCGCGCGCGCTCGCGCGCCTCTACATCCGCGAAACGCCAGGCCCGCCAGGCGAGTGCCGCGCCGGCCAGCCACAACAGCAGGCCGAAGCCGCCGGTCTCGCTCAGCACCTCGAGCACGATCTGGTGGGCATGGAAGGCCGGACCCTCGCCCCAGGCGGCGAGCTCATCCGGTAACGGATCGCAGTCCGGGAAGGCCTCGCGGAAGCCGCGCGCGCCAACACCATTGAACGGATGCTCGCGCGCCATGCACAGCGCCGCGCCCCAGATCCGCGCGCGCCCCGACAACGCGGTATCGACGCCTTCCCCGTCCACGGTCATGACCTGGGCGGTGCGCTGCAGGCGCTCGCCGACCTGCGGCGACGCGAGGCCAAGCACCAGCAATGCCAGCGCACCGAAGCCGAACACCGCAGCCAGCTTCTTCCAGCCCAGCAGGCGCCAACCGGAAAACAGCAGGACCAGGCCGTAGGTGATCCAGGAGGCCCGCGAACCGGCCATCAACACCACCATGCCGATCGCCGCGGCGGCGATCACCCAGCCGGTGGCATGGAAGCGCCGGCCGGCCGCATACAGCGCGAACGGCGACAGACTGGCCAGCACCAGGCCGAGCTTGAGGTTGCACGGGCCGAGGATGCCGCTGAGCCGGTCGACCCCTGCCACCTTCTCCGGTCGGCACATGCCGCGCCCGCTGATCATCTGCTTGATCGCGTCGATGCCGGCGAACAGTGGACTGGTGCCGCTGGCTGCCTGCACCAGCGCGTCCACGGTCCAGATCCCCATGATGATCGCCAGCCCGCCGAAGGTGATCCGCCGGCCGCGCTTGCTGGCCACCGCCGAGGCGACCAGCCACAGGAACGGCAGGTAACGCAGGTCCACCGCCGCTTCCTTTAGCGCGCGCTTCACGTCGACCGAGTCGAACGCCGACACCAGCTCCGGCAGCCAATAGGCGAAGAACAGCACGCTGGTCAGCGCCCAGGCCTGGTTGCTGAGCAACTGCGCGCCGCCGCGGAAACGTGAACTGACCAGCCTGAACAACGCGACCAGGGCACCGAGTGCCAGCACCGCTTCGGCATAGCCCGGTGCCGGCCACAACGCCACGAAGGCAAGGATCCACGCCGGCGCCCAGCGCCAGCCGGGAGTGGCATCCGGGGCGGCGGCCGGGGAAACGCGATTCAGGGTCTCAGTCGAGGAGTTCGTCATAAACGGCAAGCGTGGCGTTCTGCATGGCGTGCAAGGTATAGCCCGACATCGTACCGGCTGCCGACGACGGGCGTGCGAGCATCGCCGCCGCGGTGCGATGCAGTGCATCGGTATCGAACGCCGGCACCGCGCCCACCGGTTGCAGTTCGGCGAGCAGTTCGCCGACACCGCCATGCGCCCAGCCCAGCACCGGGCGGTTGCACGACAGCGCCTCGATCACCGTGCGGCCGAAGGCCTCGGGCTTGCGCGAGAGTTGCAGCACCAGGTCACTGGCAGCGTAGGCGCGGGCGATGGCATCGGTTGGCGCAGTGAACGCGAGTGCATCGGCGATGCCCAGTTGCGCGGCCTCGGCTTCGAGTTCGGCGATATAGGTTTCGCGGCCCGCTTCGCGCGCACCGGGCAGCCACAAGCGCGCATCGAGACCGTCGCCACGCAAGGCCGCCAGAAGCAGCAGCGCATCGGCATGGCCCTTGAGCCGGGTGCCGCGTCCCGGCAGCAGCAGCAGCGGGCCATCGCCGTCGAGCGCGGAATGCAGCGCGGCAGCCCAGGCGCGCGCGTCCGGATCAGGCAACGGCGCGGGCGGGAACGCGGACGGATCGATGCCACGCGGAATCACCCGCAGCTTCGATACATCGGTATCCGGATAGTGGCGCAGCACATAGTCGCGAACGGTCGCCGACACGCAGACCACCCGCTCGCCGCGGGTCATCACCGCACTGTAGCGCGACGGCGAATTGAGCCCGTGCACGGTGGTGACGAAACATGGTCTTGAAGCCGGTGGTCTTGAAGCCCGCGGACTTGAAGCCGGTGGCCGCGCCACATCGGGCATCCCACGCAGGGCCAGCACCACCACCCAGGCCGGCAGCCGCGAGCGGGCATGGACCAGATCGACCCGCTCGCGCTCGAACAGCCGCCGCAGCGCCCGCGCGCGCAGCAGGGTCAGCGGCGACTTGCGGCCGATATCGAGAGTGATGTGTTCCGCGCCGAGCGCTTCCAACCGCGGCACCAGCCGCCCGCCTGCCGACACCACGATGGCGCGATGCCCAGCACGGACCAGCGCCTCGGCGATCTCGAGGGTGGAACGTTCGACGCCACCGGATTCCAGTGCCGGCAGGAGCTGGGCGACGGTGCGCCGACGCCCCGGTTTTGACTTCCCATCAACCACCGCAGCGCCTGGAGATCAGGTCGGGCATGGCTTTGCAGGACCTTCCGAAACATGGATGTTTCGGAAGAGCCCCCATGGACGGGTTCACGGCGTGTCCTGCAAAGCCATGCCCGACCTGATCCACTTGAATCAATCCTCAAGCACGAAGTGCGCACCGCAGTACGGGCACTGCACCTCGCCCTCGGCCTCGATCGGCAGATACACGCGCGGATGCGAATTCCACAGCGCCATCGACGGCGTCGGACAGCTCAGCGGCAGGTCGGCGCGCGACACGGTGTAGCGCTGTTCGGCGTTGGCCTGGGTGGTGTGGGTGCTGGCGACTGCGTTCATGGCGGGCGGGGCTGCGGGGTGGTGCGGGAAGGCAATTCTAGCAGCCGCACCGGGCCTGCCCTCGCCCCAGCCCCTGGCTCGCGCGCCGACCCGCGCCCGAGCGCTATGCGCGAGGGCCGGGGCCCGGGCTGGGGTAAGAGCAATGCTCAGCCCGGCAGATCGAACAGCAGCGCCAGCACTTCGTCGTCGGCCTTCAATTCCAGCGACCCGGACTCCTCGCTGTAACCCAGCGCGTCACCGGCCCGCAGTTCGCGGCCACCAACCCGCGCGCTGCCCCTGGCCAGATGCAGCCAGTATCTGCGGCCAGGATCGAGCGGATACCCGGCGGACTCGCCGGCGCCCAGCCTGGCCTCCAGGACGCGCGCGTCCTGGCGCATCGACAGGCTGCCGTCGATACCGTCAGGCGAGGCCAGCAGGGTCCAGCCGCCACCCGCTACCGGCGGGGCGACCTCGCGCTGGGCGTAGCCGGGCTCGGCGTTGACCCGGTCCGGCTGGATCCAGATCTGCAGGAAATGCACCGGCTCGGTGTCGGAGCCATTGAACTCGCTGTGCTCGACGCCGTGCCCGGCGCCCATCCACTGCAGTTCGCCCGGGCGGATCACCCCACCGCCACCGGTGCTGTCCTTGTGCGCCAGCGCACCCTCGAGCACGTAGCTCAGGATCTCCATGTTGGCGTGGCCGTGGGTCGGGAAACCCTCGCCCGGAGCGACGCGGTCCTCGTTGATCACCCGCAACACACCAAAGCCCATCCAGGCCGGGTCGTAGAAATGGCCGAAGGAAAAGGTATGGCGGCTGTCGAGCCAGCCGGCCTGGACGCGACCGCGATCGCCGGAGCGGCGTTCGATGATCATCCCGGTTACTCGGCCTTCGGCACCATCGCCTCGACGGTGATGCGGATTTCGACCTCGTCGCTGACGTTGGGCGCGTACTTGCCGACGCCGAAGTCGCTGCGCTTGATCACGGTCTTCGCGTCGAAACCGGCGGCGGCACGCCGAGCCATCGGATGGTCGGCGATCTTGTTGATCCGGGTATCGAGCAGCACCTGTCGCGTCACATCGCGCACGGTCAGGTCGCCCCAGACGCGCAGCTTGTTGTCACCGGCGGCCTCGACCCGGGTGCTCTTGAACGTGATCTCGGGATACTTCTCCGCGTCGAAGAAATCCGCACTGCGCAGGTGATCGTTGAAGTCCGGCACGTGCGATTCCATTCCGCTCAGCGGAATGGTGACCTCGACCGAAGACTGGCCGACGTTGTCGGGATCGTAGCTGACCTTGCCGTCGACCTTGCCGAAGTGGGCGATCGGGTTGGAGAAGCCGAAATGACTCCACGAAGCGATCACGTCGGTGTGGTTGGGATCGATGTCGTAGGTCACCGGGGCGGCGAAGGCCGCGACGCTGGCGGTGGCCAGGGCGAGGGGCAGCAGGGTGCGTTTGATCATCATTGACTTGAGCATGGCGGTGGATTCCAGGGTGGAGGGGCGGAGAGGCGTTGCTCAGAGGATTCGTGCGGCTTCGTCGAACGACAGCCGCGGCGAGCGCGGGAACAGCTTGTCCGTATCGCCGTGACCGAGGTTGATCAGGAAATTGGACTTGATCGTGGTGCCAGCGAAGAACGCTTCGTCGACTTTCGCGTTGTCGAAGCCCGACATCGGGCCGGTGTCCAGGCCCAGCGCGCGCGCGGCCAGCAGTACGTAGGCGCCCTGCAGGCTGCCGTTGCGGAAGGCGGCGTCATGACGGCCCTCGCGCGGGCCCTCGAACCAGCTCTTGGCGTCGGTATGCGGGAACAGGTACGGCAGTTTCTCGTGGAAGTCCTCGTCGAAGGCGACGATCACGGTGACCGGTGCGGCCATGGTCTTGGCGTAGTTGCCCTCGTCCAGCGCCGGACCCAGCTTGGCCTTGGCCTCCTTCGACTTCACGAACACCAGCCGCATCGGGCTCATGTTGGCGCTGGTCGGCCCCCACTTGGCCAGGTCGTATAGCTGGCGCAGGGTCTCGTCGCTGACCTGGCCGCCCAATTCGTTATGGGTGCGGGCGGTGCGAAACAGCTGGTCGAGCGAGGCGTCGGGCAGGGTGCTGGACATCAGGGTCTCCGTGGTGGTTCCAGGTTCGGGTCACGCGGCGCCAAGGTTACTCACCTGGATTGCGGCGCAATGTGCACGGGCAAGTGTAGAGTCTCGTCCATCGCCCCACAGTCGCCACTTCCGGAACGGATTGACCACGCCAGTGCAACAAAGCAGCACTCAATCGCCAAATCGCGACGCCACGTGGACATTCAGCGACGGCCACGCCGGCAATGTCCGCCAGGCCTCCGCGCTGGCGGCTGCGCTGGGGCGCGAGGCGCGCGACTGGACGCTGGAAGCGCGCGCGCCCTGGCGCTGGTGCGCCCCCCGCCGCCTGCCCGGCAGCCGGCATGCCTTCGGACCCGGCTTTTCCGAAGCGCTCGCGCATGGCCCGGCGGTCCTGCCGGGGCTGGCGATCGGCTGCGGACGGCAGGCCGCGCTGGCCACCCGCCTGCTGCGCCGGCACGGGGTAGCCTCGGTGCAGATCCTCGACCCGCGCATCGCTCCCCGCCACTGGGACCTGGTGATCGCGCCCGCACACGACGGCCTGCAGGGCCGCAACGTGATCACCCTGCTCGGCAGCCTGCACCCGGTCGACGACCTGTGGCTGGCAAGTGCACGGCGCGACTTCCCGGCCCTGGGCGAACTGCCCGGACCGCGAACGGCGGTGCTGGTCGGCGGACGAAGCGCGCATGCCAGCTTCGACACCGCCACCTTCGAGACACTGTTCACCCGCGTCGCCGATCGCGTGCAGACCGAAGGCGGCAGTGTGCTGGCGACCGCTTCGCGGCGGACTCCGCCCGCTGTGGTGGCGCGAATGCGCGAACGACTCGGTTGGCTGCCGGGTGTGATCTGGAGCGGTGACCACGATGGCCCGAACCCTTACCCCGGACTGCTCGGCTGGGCCGACCGCATCGTCTGCACCGCAGACTCGGTCAACATGCTGTCGGAAGCCTGCGCGACGGAGATGCCGGTGTTCGCGGCCGGCATCGAGCAGGTGGAAGGCCGACCGCGCCGCTTCGTCGACAGCCTGCTCAGCCGTGGCCGGCTGCGTCCACTCGACCCGCTGATGGCGCCGTATCCGGTCGAGCCACTGCGTGAAGCCGCGCGCGTCGCCGCCGAGGTCGCGGCGCGGCTGGGCCTGTAGCGTCAGCGCCGCGCTTCGGTCGCCATCCGCACGGCCAGCCCGCCCAGCACCGCACCCATCAGCCAACGCTGCCATCGCAGCCAGGCCGGGCGATTGGCAAGAAACACCGCAACCGAACCGGCGGTCAGCACGATCAACGCGTTCACCGCCATGCTGATCGCGATCTGGGTGAAACCGAGCATCATCGACTGCCCGAGCACGCTGCCGCGCGCGGGATCGACGAACTGCGGCAACAGCGACAGGTACAGCACCGCCGCCTTCGGATTGAGCAGATTCGTGAACAGTCCCATCAGGAACAGCCGCCGTGGGCTGTCATGCTGCAGTGCGCGGGATTGCGCATCGACCGCTGCGAACGGCGACCGCCCACCCGGCCTCACCGCCTGCCAGGCCAGGTACAGCAGGTACAGTGCCCCAGCGATGCGCAATGCGTCATAGGCATACGGAATCGCCATCACCAGCGCGGTGATGCCGAGTGCCGCACAGACCATGTAGAACACGAAGCCCAACGCCACGCCGATCAACGACACCAGCCCGGCCATCGGCCCTTGGCTGATCGAACGCGAGATGAGGTAGAGCATGTTCGGGCCGGGCGTCAGCACCATGCCCAGTGCGATCAGGGAAAAGGCGAGCAGATGGGAAGCCTCGGGCACGGCGCACCTCATGTCAGGCGATGAAAAGGTGCCCAGGCGCACGGCGGGGCATGAGGCCCACGCCGCCCGATACCGCAGCGCCGGTCACGCGGAGGCGACGATTGTACGCAGGCGATGTGAGCTGCGACGTCCGTCTCCCGGCATCGGTGTGGGGCCATCGCCGAACCCCGCCGCGGCATGGCTTCAATCCGATGCGAAGCCGAAGTCCAACCCCTGGCTGCGCGCCGCGCGGCGGATCGCCTCGCGTGCGCGGTCGAGCGCTTCATCGCGCGGGATACGGCGCGCACGGCGGTCGAGTGTGCAAGACAGGCCGGCCTCGAGCAGGTGTGCGTGCGCTGCGTGCAGCGATGTCGCGGTATCCGCATCGAGCACGCCTTCCCGGCAGGCGGCATCGATCAGGCCCGGCGTGTGCCGTGGCGCCAGCAGCGCTGGATGCTGCAAGCCATGCCGAAGCACCAGAGCCTGCAGCAGGAACTCGAGATCGACCAGCCCGCCCTCGCCCTGTTTCAGGTCGAACATGCGGAAATCGGACGTCGCCGCGTCGCTGCGATCGAGCTCGGCGCGCATTCGCCGGCGCATGTGCAGCACATCGGCGGACAATGCCGCCGGATCACGCGGGCGGGCCAGGATTTCGCCACGGACGCGTTCGAAGTCCCCGCCCAGGCCGTCGTCGCCGGCCACCACCCGTGCGCGCACCAGCGCCTGGTGCTCCCAGGTCCAGGCACGTTCGCGCTGGTAGTCCGAATAGCTGGCCAGGCTCGAGACCAGCAGTCCCTTGGCGCCGTCCGGACGCAGGCGCACGTCGACTTCGTACAGACGGCCGGCAGCGGTAACCACGCCAAGCAGGGCGACGATCTTCTGCGCCAGCCGCGCGAACCAGCGCGAAGCCTCTAGCGGACGCACGCCACTGGATGGCGTCATCGGATCGGCGTCGTAAAGGAACACCAGGTCGAGATCGGAACCGAAACCGAGTTCCTCGCCGCCCAGACTGCCGTAGCCGAGCACCACGAAGCGCGCAGCCGGTACCTCGCCATGCGCCGACGCGACTTCATGCCAGGCCAGCTCGAGCACGCGCGCGACCACGCCATCGGCCAGCCAGGCCAGCTGGCGGGCACTGTCCCCGGCATCCTGGCGGCTGTCGCGGAACGCCATCGCAATGCGGAAGCCGAGCGTCTGCCGCACCTCGTTCAAGGCCTGCAGCACGATCTCGGCATCATCGCCACCGGGCACGGCTGCGCAGGCTTCCTTCAGCTCGCAGCGGTCCGGCAACGGCCCCGAGACCCTCGCGTCGAGCAACTCATCGAGCAACAGCGGATAGCGGGCCAGGCGCTCGGCCAGCAACGCGCTCTGTGACACCACTTCGACCAGTCGCGCCAACGCGGCGGGCTGTTCGTCGAGCAGGGCCAGGTAGGCGCTGCGGCGCAGGATGTTGTGCAGCAACGCCAGCAGCCGTCGCAGTGCCAGCATCGGATGGCCGGCCCGTGCAGCGCCCTGCAGCAACGCCGGCAGCACCCGGTCCAGTCGCGCACGTGCCCGGTCCGAAAGTCCGGAGACGGCCGGGCTGCGGGCGAGGTCGCGCAACAGCGTGTCGGCCTCACCGGCCTCATCGAAACCGGCATCGGCCAGGATGTCGGTGGAACCGGCATCGGGCAGGGCATGCCAGTAAAGCGCCAATGCACCAGGCGACGACACCGCACGGCGCGGTGCCAGCAAGGCGCCGAACTCGACGCTGACAATCGCACGCTGGCGCTCCAGTTCGACTCGCAACGCGTGCCAGTCGGGAAAATCCAGTGCGATGGCGATGCGCTCGCGGGCAACCGGGTCACCAGGCAACGCGTGGACCTGTGCGTCGCCCAGCATCTGCAGGCGGTTCTCCAGCCGGCGCAGGAACCGGTAGGCCGCAGCCAAGGTGACGGCGGCGTCCGGCTCGACCTGGCGCGCATCGACAAGCGCCTGCAGCGACGGCAGCAGCGCGCGTCCGCGCAACTCCGGTTCGCGACCTCCCCGGATCAGTTGCAGCGACTGGATCAGGAACTCGATCTCGCGGATGCCGCCGGGGCCGCGCTTGATGTCGTCGGCCATGTCCTTGCGCGCGACCTCGGCAGCGATCGCGGCCTTCATCGTGCGCAGGCCGTCGAGCGCGCCGAAGTCCAGGTAGCGCCGGTAGATGAAGGGCCGCAGCGCGACCAGGAAGCGTTCGCCGGCTTCGATGTCGCCCGCTACCGGCCGCGCCTTCTGCCATGCGTAGCGCTCCCAGTCGCGGCCCTCGTGCTGGAAGTACTGTTCCATGGCCGTAAACGACCAGGCCACCCGACCGGCACCGCCGTACGGCCGCAGACGCAGGTCGACACGGTGGCAGAAACCATCGGCAGTGACCTCGTCGATCAGGCGCGCGAGTTGCTGGCCGAGGCGGGCGAAATACGCTTCCGCCGCGAGCGGACGCGCGCCGTCGCTGGCCAGCGGATCGACGACACCGTCGAGGTCGTAGCCGTAGACCAGATCGACATCGGAACTGAAATTGAGCTCGCCACCGCCGAGCTTGCCAAGGCCGAACACGATCAACCGTCGCGGTTGCCCGTCGTCGCCGCGGAACACGCCATGGCGTCCGGCGAATTCGGCTTCCAGCGCGGCCAGCGCCGCCTGCAGGCAGTCCTCGGCGAGCCGGGTGGTGCCTGCAAGGGTCGCATCGACATCGTCGAAGCCAAGCACGTCGCGCCAGATCAGTCGGGTCGACTCCGCGGCACGATGGCGTCGCAGCAGGGATTCCCATTCGCCGCGGTTTTCCGCATCGAGGGCCGGCATGGCGCTGGCCGGTGCCTGAGCATCGGCCGCCAGCCGTGCCAGCAGCGTCGGCTGCCTGCACAGCGTCGCGATCGCGAAGTCGCTGGCGCAGGCCAGCTTCGACAACCGCATCCGGACCGTCGCATCGGCCAGCGCGGCCTGTGCTTCGGGTGAGCTGGCATGCAGGCGCTGCAGTGCGCGCTCGACCGACATCGCGACCGTGTCGGAAACAGGTAGCGGGGCTTCACTCGAATTCATCCGACGATGATGGCATGGCAGAGCCGCGTCCAGCCCCGCCTTCGCGGCGAACGGCAGTCGGGTCGCGGCACGCCGGTACGCTCTTGTACTGGTCGTGGGGAAAGCGCTGGTCCGTTGGATGATCGGCGCGCCGGGGGGCGAAGGACCAAACAGAAAGGGCCGCCCATCCGGGCGGCCCTCGCAGTCACGACGCGGACCTCAGAGGCCGACGGCGGCGGCCGCGTTGACGCGCCCATGGCCGAAATGCGGATCCTTGCCCGCCTGGCCGGGCTGATCGGCGCTGCGACGCAGGATCGACTCGACCTGTGACGGGTTGATGTTGCCGCCATGCTTGCCGTAGACCAGCGCCGCGACGCCGGAGACATGCGGCGCCGCCATCGAGGTACCGGCATTCCAGCCCCAGCCGGTCAGGGTGGTGCTGATGACCATGTCCATCGCCCAGCACGGGGCGGTCACCACGAAGCTGCAGTTCTCGTTGCCCGGATAGGTGAAGTCGCCGCCCGGTGCCGACAGGTCGATGCCCGACAGCCCGTAGTTGGAATAGCTGGCGGGACGGTCGAGCGGGGTGTCGAGCGGATCCAGCGCCCAACCCTCCGGGCCGGTCGCGGCCACCGACAGCACGCCCGGCAACTGCGCCGGGAACGCGCGCAGGTTGTAGCGTGCACAGTTGTCGTCATCGTCGCAGATCTCGACACCGGAATCCTTGTCGAGGTCACGGCCATCGTTGCCGGCCGAGGCGACCACGAGCACGCCGCTGGCACGTGCATGGCGGGTCGCGCGCGCGGTCGCATTGACCAGTTCGGCGACCTCGCTGCCACCGATCGGCATGCCACCGCGGACACCGAGACTCATGTTGATCACGTTGGCGCCGGAATCGGTTGCATGCACGATGCCCTGGATGATGCCGGCGAAACTGCCGCTGCCGGTGATCGCCGACAGCACCTTGACCGGGATGACCTTGGCCTGCGGCGCCACGCCGATCACACCGCTGTTGGCGCCGGCACCGGTCATCGGCGCGGCGATGGTGCCGGCGACATGAGTGCCGTGGCTGCTGCCCGAGGTATTGCAGGCCGTCTCGTCAGGGACGAAGGAAGCGGCCTTGTCGAGCAGCAGGTTCGGTGCCAGATCGGGATGGGTGCAGTTGACCCCGGAGTCGAGCACGGCCACGGTCGCGCCGGCCCCGAACTGATCCTGGTTCCACGCGCCCGCGGCGTCGATCGCGGCATGGCCCCATTGCAGGTTGTGGAAGTTATCCATGCCTGCGGCCAGTGGCGGATTGACGAAATCGGCCTCGGAAATTTCCAGCGGTTCGATCTGGTCGAACTGGATTCCGACATCCGGGCTGATCGAGCGGATGCCGTTTATACCGGCAGCGCGAACGCCAAAGTCACTTCCGGCCTCGACGATGGCCACGCCGATCTGCGGCAGATGCGCAGTGACGGTGCCGCCCGCGGCCTGGATGCGCGTGGTCTGGGCCGGGTTCAGGCCCTTGCCGTGGGTCATGACAACGTAGGTATTGGCCTGCGCGGTGGCGAACGCGCCGAGGCCCAGAAGGGCCAGGCCGATACCAGTCGCCAGGAGGTTAGGTTTCTTCATTGCGTCTCCCCAGGAAAAGTCACTTCATGAATGCATGCGGATGCATGCGCGAAGGCGCCCCCTGTCACGCCTCATCGAACCCACGTATTCCCCGTGCCGGAGCGGCCACCCAGGCAACGATCCGGCGATGCGTGCGTGGAGACCCAACCTCTCATGGGACGGACCGTGACGCAATCGTTCCCGTGCCGATCCCGACGCTCAGGCATTAAAAAGCCCGCCCCGGTCGAAACCGGTAGCGGGCCTGCTCCCTCCCCCACGTCGGGATGCGGGATTGATCGTGAAGGATGCGTTATTGACATGCACGCTGCAGTGCAAAATAGAACTGCCGGGTTCAACAAGCAGCCGGCCCGATCGGGCAACCCCTGCGGGCGCCGACACGGCGCCCCCGCGCCGTCTGGGCCGACCCGGCGTGCCACGACCGGCACAACGCTGACGCGCAGGCCACCACGCACGTCGGCAGCCCGCGCCGTCTCTCACCGACGCGCCAACCGCATTCCTGCCCATGAGGCACGCGTCCACATCATCGGTTAGCACCTGGTCTGCGCCGATGCTTCACAAGCGTTCGCCTGCAGCGTTGATGAATGTGCCATCCACTCACGGCAACGAGGCCTCGCATGAACCCTGCCGAATCCGGAAGCGTCGATCTGCACGTCCAGTACATCGCCTGCGTCAACAACGCCGGCTTCGTGATGAGTTTCCAGACCCGCCGCCAACGCGACGGCCGCAACGCCGGTGACAGCGGCAACTACCCGATCAACCAGAGCCGGCGCATCGACCTGTCCGAGCTGGAGTTCGACGGCGACCGCCTGGAGGTCGGCGAGCTGGTCCAGCCGCGCGTGCACGCCGTGCTTGGCTCGACCCGCGAAGGCCCGATGGTGCGCTACGCGCCCAATGGCCAGACCGCGACCTTCAACGTTCGCGGCACCACCCTCCATTACTCGGTTGAACTGGCGTAGGAGCTGTCCATGTCCCCTTCGATTTCCGGTACGCCAAGCGAGTGGTTCCGCAACGGCGAGAACCTGCTGGTCCGCTTCGGCCTCAACGTCGCCGACGCCGAGGCACGGCAACGTAACGAGCGTGCACGCCTGGAGATGCTCAGCGACGCGCAGGTCAGCGCGGCGCCCGGGCGATCCTTCGCCCACGTCGTCGCGGTCAGCCGTGGCGCTGCACTGTCGATCCAGATCCGCTCCCGGGCCGAGCCCGGCTTCGGTTTCCGCATTGCCACCGGCGCCGATCCGGTGGTGGACCGGCTGTATGCAGTCGATCAAGCCGATGCCGCCGGCTTCCGCAACGCGACGGTGCGCCGCTTCCAGCACGACGCCAGGCTGATCACCGTCGACCTGATGCGCGCGCGGCAAGGCGTGCACGACCTGCAAACGCTGGAACGCTTGTGGGCCTGCGACATCTCGACCTGGCGAGTGCACCAGTTCCTCGATCCGGTCGCCGGCCGCGTCTTCACCGCCGACCACCCACGCTTCCCGCGCCAGGCGCCACGCGTCGCCGCTGCGAGCGCCGCCATGGCCGCCCGTCAGATCCCGGCAGCACTGCAGGCCGAGCACCCGGTGCGGGCCGGCGTGGTCTGGGCCGACGGCGCCGCCGAGCAGCGGTTCGACCGCATCCAGGTGCAGCGCGAGGACGACCCCGACCAGACCCCGATCGGACTGCTGCGCGTGCACTTCTTCGTGCTCGACGAAAACTGACCGGCGCAGTGTGGACGCGCGTACTCCAAGGACACCCCATGCTAATCACCATCACATTCGAAGGCGCCGCCGAGCGCGACATCGCATTGCGCGTGGACCCGGCCCAGCACCTGCAGCAACTGCGTACCCTGCTCGCCGAGCGCGCCGGGCTGCAGCCCGAGGAGCGCTTCCTGATCGGCCGCGTCGGGCTGGACCCGGCTGCGGAAGAGGAGACGACCATCGCCGATCTGATTGGCGAGGACCGCATCTTGCGGGTCCGCGCACGGCCAGCCGCAACCGTGCCGGCGGACCCGGCACCCGTCGAACCTCCTCCGGAAAGGCCCATCAAGCCTCCAGCTGAAACGCCTCCCGCCACCGCGCCTGCGCAGGACACGCGCGATCCGGTGCGTGCCAAGGCGCCCGAACCGACACCATTGGAGGTCGCCTGGGGCCTCGCCCCCGGTGACGCCGCGCCGGATCTGATCGAAGCGTTGCGCGCGCAGATCGCCCATGTCGAGGCCGGCACTCCGGACGTGTTCGCGACGTTGCCGCTTCGTACCGTCCGCATCGTGTTCGCGACGCTGGGTCTGGATCGCGGCTTGCGCTTCGGCCCCAATCTCCCTGCCTCCGATACCATAGGTCCCGACAGGTTCGTCCTCGACACCCGCGAGTTCGGCTCGCGTTCGGCGATGTCGCCGGTGACCTACCTGCACCCTGATCGTCGCCCCCGCTTCCCCGAGCCCGGGTCGCTGCGGCGCGAGTTCGTCGCCACCGCGAGCCAGGCGCTGCACGTGCTGCGCGAGCGCGGCGTCCACGCCAGTCACGCGTCCGGCAGCTTCGCCGGGTTTGGCCTTGACGCCAGCTTCCGCCAGGACCTCGAACGGCTGCGTCGCAGCGAGACCACCACGATCCACCTGTCGCTGGAAACCTTCGTGCCGCGGGTCAGGCTGAGGCTGCAGCCGCAGGAGGACCTGCGCGCATCCGACGCGTTGCTCGCCGCAGTCGAACAGGTACTGGGCGACCGGCGCGGCGGCCGTGGCGAGCAGTACCAGCGCCTGCATCGGAACATCTTCCACCGGTTCGGCTACTTCTTCCCGTGCGACTTGGTCCTCGGCGGGCAACGGGTGCGGACCCTGCTCATCGAGAACCAGGACAGTGAGGAGCAGGAGCAGCTGGTGCGCGAATTCAAGCTCGGCGCCGCTGCCGACGTACAGACCTCCAAGGGCCGCCTGGTGGCGGAGGCCGGCAGCGGCCACAGCGAGCAACGCTCGCTGCAGGATCGCTACATCGATCAGCTGCGGCGCGAGGAGGTGCGCGTGGTGGGCGGCGACGAGGCGCTGGGCATCGACGACGCCCAGGAAGCAGGCTGGGTGCGCAGCCTGGACCGCGTGGCGAGTTGGCGGGTGATCGACAATCGGGAGCTGCTGCCGATCCTGCATTTCCTGCCGCCGGCACTGGCCCACCCTTGCGTCGCACTGATCGACGAGTTCGCGCGCAGCCACGTCAACCGGCGGCTGACCGCACTCGACAT
Organism: Lysobacter alkalisoli; assembly: GCF_006547045.1. Taxonomy (NCBI): domain Bacteria; kingdom Pseudomonadati; phylum Pseudomonadota; class Gammaproteobacteria; order Lysobacterales; family Lysobacteraceae; genus Marilutibacter; species Marilutibacter alkalisoli. Next base: position 545,220 of record NZ_CP041242.1, on the reverse strand, counting down.
GTCCCAGTACATCGCTCCGGCCAACCGCGACTTGCTGCTGGACCTGCTATGAGCGCCACCCGCATGTCCGTGCCGGCCGGATGCCGGTCCCTGTCCCTGATCCCAGGAGAACCCCGAATGAAACGCTGTTTCGCCCTGCCCGCACTCGCCCTTGCTCTCGCCGCCACCGGCATCGTTTACGCCGACGACTCGGTGCGCGACCCCGCCGCCAAAATCGTGCGCGGCTACAACGGCGGCCCGCCCTGCGACCCCCAAACCATCGGCGACGGCTCCGCGCCCAAGGCCGGCCCTGATGAGGACATGTCCAATCTCAGCGTCAGTTGCAGCGCCGACAGGAACGTCGGCTGGACCCAGTTGCGCGCGAACCTGCCCAACCCCCACGCCTGCGTCGCGACCCTGGGCGACCTGCGCAAACAGCGCCGGGAGGTGACGATCGTGCGCGACCCGACCGATGACAACCCGCACCACTGCGTGTTGTCGACGATCACGCCCCGGCAGTTCGTCAGGGGCTCGCGCTACCAGCCCTGAGCACCCGGTGCGCTTGGCATGATGGGCAGAAAGGTCCGCCGTAGCGGAACTTTCCCGTATCGCGGAACGAGCGGGACTCGGAAACCGATGCCGCCCATGCCACCGCCCGGCGGCATCGCTGGCTCGTCCTTCTTCGGCAGCTCGGCGACCATCGCCTCGGTGGTGATCATCAGCCCGGCGATCGATGCGGCGTTCTGCAGCGCGGTGCGGCACCTGCTCCTTGTCGAGCGCGAAGCCGGGATAGGCCAGCTGGGCGATCTCGACCACCCGGGCGTCGCCGTCGTTGTTGATCATTGCTGGTTGTAGCGGATGCTTCACAGAACGTCGGCGACATGTAGGCGCCGGCGGACGGCCCCGGGCCGTCCGTCCATCGCGTGCGGGGCGGCCTCAGGCCGCCTGGCCGAACAGCGCGGGGCGCGCGCCAGCCACGCTGCTGGTCCGCCCGGCGCGTTCCTCCAGTGCCGCGGCGAGCCGCTCGAGCAGCTCGATGTTCCCGCGCAGGTGCGCGCGCACGCCGGCGTCGTCGAGGCTGTCGTGCAGGCCGCGGTTGAGTTCGTAGAACCAGTCCAGTTCACCCTGGTCGAGCATCACCGCCGGGTTGCCGTGGCCGCCGGCTTCGTGCCAGTCGCGGAACAGCTGCTGCATGCGCGCGTTGAGCGCCTGGGCCTGCTCCAGCTGCGGGCGCAGCTCGCCGAGCAGGCCGATGTCGGCCAGGCGCTGCTGGAACACCAGCGGGCACAGCACGCCCCAGTAGTAGGCGTAGTCCCACAGCACCTTCAGCGGCAGCACCTCGGCATTGCCGAAGATCGGGTACTGGTCGCGGTACAGCGTGAGCATGTTGCGGTAGAACGAGAAGTACAGTTCCTCGTAGATCCGCGCGTACGGCGCCAGCGAGGCGCCCTCGCGGTCGCGTTCGACCAGTTCGCAGATGTAGGTGTTGGCGATCGCGATGAAGTCGCTGCCCGGGGAGTAGAACGGGTCCAGGAACAGGCCCGACTCGCCGGTCAGTGCCCAGCGCCGCGGCGAGAACACCTGCCGGCAGCCGTAGGAGAAATCGCGGAAGAACGCGAAGTCCATGAGCGTGTCGCGGGCGGATTCCACGTGGTCGGCCACCAGCGGCTGATGCCGGTGCAGCCATTCCAGCGCGCGCTCGAAGCTGTTCATCGTCTCCAGCGGATGCATCTTGGCGTCCGCGACGATGCCCACCGAGTGCGCGCCCGAGGACAGCGGGATCAGCCACACCCAGTAGCCGGGGCCGACCATGTGGTTGGTCGAGCGCCAGCGCTCCGGCGGCGAGCACAGGTCGTGCCATTCGGGGTCGCCGCACCACTCGTCCAGCGCCAGGCGCTGGTCGAGCCGGAACCACACCGCGTTGGCGTCGTGGTCGTTGGGCTCGGCCAGGTCCAGGCGGCGCTTGAGCAGACCGGCGCGGCCCGAGGCGTCGAACAGCCAGCGCGCCTGTACCTGATGCTCGCCGGCGGCGTCCTCGAAGCGCACCCGGTGCGGGCCGTCGCCTTCGGCGACCTCGAAGCCGCGCACGGTGGCGGCGGCGCGGAAGTCGACGCCACGGCGGCGCGCCTCCTCGCCGAGGAAGTTCTCGAAGATGCCGCGGTCGATCTGGTAGGTGGGCGTGGGCAGCACCCGCTTCACGCCCAGCTCGGTGACCGCGGGCAGGTCGCGGCGGCCGTCGGAGAAGAAGAAGCGGAAGCCGAACTTGCGCAGGTGCGCCTGCTCGAGGTGCTCGCGCAGGCCCAAGGTGTGCGCGAAGTAGTGCGCGCCGATCTCGACGGTCGATTCGCCGACCTTGTGCGCGGCCACCGGCAGCGGATGCGCGCGGCGCTCCAGCACCAGCACCCGGATCTCGGGGAAGCGCGTGCGCAGCTGCAGCGCCAGACTCAGGCCGGCCAGTCCGCCGCCGAGGATCACGGCATCGGGTTGCTCGGGCATCGCGTCGTCCTTGTGGGGCTGCGTGCACCGATTGAATCAGATCGGTGCGTGGCACGCCGTGAAAACAGCGTATCAGGCCAGGCCTGGGCCCTGGCTCGGGCCGTCGCCGGGGTCGTGGATCAGCGGCCGGCTGCGATGCGCCTGGGCGTAGCGCGACCAGATCCGGCCGTAGCGCCACACCCGGCCGACCACGTGCGCGGTGATCCGGTAGGGGTCGGAGAGCAACTGTCTTGTGATCACCTCATTTGAGGCGCCTCGACCAATGCATCGCGCATCCGCGCATTGAGGATGACCAGGGGTTTGCGCATGGCGGCGACGATGGCGACTTTAGCTGCCTTGCCGCGTGTACGAAGGGCTTGGTAGAAGTCGCGCAGTCTGGGCTCATATCGGATCGCCGTCAGCATGCTCATGTAAAGCACGGCGCGAATCTCATGACGATCGCCCCAGACATGGCGCCGGCCCCGCATCAGGCCGCTATCCCGGGCCAGCGGGGCAACGCCGATCAGCTTGGCGATCGCCTTGCCATCGAGCCGCCCCAGTTCGGGGAGTTGGCAAGCCAAGGCGGAAGGCATGCGCGAGGAGGACACGCGCTTCTTCGGGTTGCGGCGCGAATGCGGCCTGCACTTCGACGACGACGCCGGCGTCGCCGCTTGACCGCGCACGGCAGCGTCCGCGCGCCACCTAAGGTAACGTTCACGCATACCCGCCCGTGAGCGCTATCGATGCCGCCCAGCCGCCGCACCGCCACGCTGTTGTCACTGCTGTTCGCATGGCCCGCCCTCGCCGGCCAGCCGGAACGCATCCGCCTGCAGTCGCCGGAAGCGGTGCTGGAGGTCACGCCTGCGCTAGGTGGCCGCGTGCTGCACTTCGCGGCGCCCGGCGCCCCCAACCTGTTGAAGGTGGGGGCCGAAGTCGATGCACGACCGTATCCGGAGGTCAGCGCGCACGCGGACGACATCGGCCACCTCGGGCACGACGTCTGGCTCGGCCCGCAGAGCGAGTGGTGGACCGACCAGTCCGTGAATACGGAACGACGTGACGCGCGCGCGCCCTGGCCACCCGACCCGTTCCTCTCGTTCGCAGTCACCCGCGTGCTCGAGCAGAACGCAGACAAGCTGGTGCTGGACGGTATCGACAGCCCGGTCAGTGGCGTCCGGCTAAGCAAGTCGTTCGAACTCGACTCCAAGGACCCGGCTACGGTGGTGCTGCATGTGGTGGCGCGCAACATCCACGACCGGCCGATCTCTCGCGACCTGTGGTTCAACACCCGCGCCAGTGCGGCGATGCGGGTCTACGTGCCGGTCGCCGGCGCGGGCGACGTCCGCATCGAGTCACACGAGCGCATGGCGCCACCGGCCTGGCGGATCGAAGGCGGCCTGTTCTCGCTGTTGTCGCCGCCGTTGCCCGAGGACCTTGATACCCGGCGCGGCAAGGTCTTCCTGCAGCCATCCACGGGCTGGATGGCCGGCTTCTTCGCCGGTCAGGCCTTGGTCATCCGCTTCGACCACCACCCGGTCGAGCGCATCCACGCAGAGCACGGCCAGGTCGAACTGTACGTCGAACACGGCGACGATCCAGCGGCCGGCCTGCTGGAACTCGAAGTCCATGCGCCGTATCGCACGCTGGCCGCGGGCGAAACCATGGTCGCGTCGGAACGCTGGAGCGTGTTGCGCTACGACGGCGACGACGATCCGGCCGCGCATGCCGCGTTCCTGTGCACGGTCGCGGCGCCTCGCCTGCGCGCGCCCGAACTGTGTCCAGCCGCGGGCGACGCCGACGCGGTCGCACCATGATCGGCTGGCCCAGTTCGCGCCACGTCGGAGGCGCCGGCCAATCGGCTTCGAGGTTGCCTTCGAGGTTGCGGCGCAGATCGCGGCGGTCGATCTGTGGCGCGATGCCGTGCAGCAACGCCAGCGCTTAGTCGCGCAACACAAGGCCGCGCGGCACCACCGCCCAGGTGATGCATTCGGGAATCTGCGACGGTGCCTCCAGGATGCACAGATCGTCATCCTCGCGCACGCCAACCGCCATTTCCGCCAATAGCCCGGCACCCATTGACCCTGGCCGGCGGGACCAGCGCCGCTGGCCTGGCGATCAAGTAGCGCCAGTCGGGGCGGCGCGTCTGTCGGTCAATGGTGCGCGGGTGGGTAGGAAAATGCCGCGGGATGCGACGTGGCGGGCGCGCAAAGAAAAACCCCGCCTCGCGGCGGGGTTTTCTTGTTTCGGTATTGCCTGGGAGCCGGATCAGAAGCCCATGCCGCCCATGTCGCCCATGCCGCCGCCCGGCGGCATCGCCGGCTCGTCCTTCTTCGGCAGCTCGGCGACCATCGCCTCGGTGGTGATCATCAGCCCGGCGATCGACGCGGCGTTCTGCAGCGCGGTGCGGGTGACCTTGGTCGGGTCCAGGATGCCCAGCTCGAGCATGTCGCCGAACTCGCCGGTCGCGGCGTTGTAGCCGAAGCTGCCCTTGCCTTCCTTCACCTTGTTGACGATGACCGACGGCTCTTCGCCGGCATTGGTCACGATCTCGCGCAGCGGGGCTTCCATCGCACGCAGGGCGATGGTGATGCCGTGGTTCTGGTCCTCGTTGTCACCCTTCAGGGCGCCGACGGCGGCCAGTGCGCGGATCAGGGCGACGCCGCCACCCGGCACGATGCCTTCCTCGACCGCCGCACGGGTCGCGTGCAGGGCGTCTTCGACGCGCGCCTTCTTCTCCTTCATCTCGATCTCGGTCGAAGCGCCGACCTTGATCACCGCCACGCCGCCGGCCAGCTTGGCCACGCGCTCCTGCAGCTTCTCGCGGTCGTAGTCCGAGGAGGTCTCCTCGATCTGCGCCTTGATCTGCTTGATGCGCGCCTCGATGCCGCCGGTCTCGCCGGCGCCGTCGATGATGGTGGTGTTCTCCTTGCTGATCTGCACCTTCTTGGCACGGCCGAGGTCGTTGATGGTGGCCTTCTCCAGCTGCAGGCCGACTTCCTCGGAGATCACGGTGCCGCCGGTGAGGATCGCCATGTCCTCCAGCATCGCCTTGCGACGGTCGCCGAAGCCCGGGGCCTTGACCGCGCAGACCTTGACGATGCCGCGGATGGTGTTGACCACCAGGGTCGCCAGCGCCTCGCCCTCGATGTCCTCGGCGATGATCAGCAGCGGCTTGCCGGCCTTGGCCACGCCCTCGAGGACGGGCAGCAGGTCGCGCACGTTGGAGATCTTCTTGTCGTGCAGCAGGATGTACGGGTCGTCCAGCTCGGCCTGCATCGACTGCTGGTTGTTGATGAAGTACGGCGACAGATAGCCGCGGTCGAACTGCATGCCCTCGACCACGTCGAGCTCGTTCTCCAGGCCCGAACCGTCCTCGACGGTGATCACGCCTTCCTTGCCGACCTTGTCCATCGCCTGGGCGATCAGGTCGCCGATGTTGGCATCGGAGTTGGCGGAGATGGCGCCGACCTGGGCGATCTCCTTGCTGGTCGACGACGGCTTGCTGAGCTTCTTGAGCTCATCGACGGCGCCGATCACGGCCTTGTCGATGCCGCGCTTGAGGTCCATCGGGTTCATGCCGGCGGCGACCGCCTTCATGCCCTCGCGGATCAGCGCCTGGGCCAGCACGGTCGCGGTGGTGGTGCCGTCACCGGCGTTGTCGGAGGTCTTGGAAGCGACTTCCTTCACCATCTGCGCGCCCATGTTCTCGAACTTGTCCTGCAGTTCGATTTCCTTGGCGACGGAGACGCCGTCCTTGGTGATGGTCGGGGCGCCGAAGCTCTTGTCGAGCACGACGTTGCGGCCCTTCGGGCCGAGGGTGGCCTTGACGGCGTTGGCGAGCGTGTTGACGCCGCGCAGCATCTTGGCACGCGCGTCTTCACCGAAGCGGATTTCCTTGGCAGCCATTGCGGATTACCTCAAAAAGAATTCGAAAGTTGTCGGAACGTGGATGGGAGTGACGCGCGATCAGCCGAGCACCGCGAAGATGTCGTCTTCCTTCACCACCAGGTACTCGGTGCCATCGAGCTTGACCTCGGTGCCGCTGTACTTGCCGAACAGCACCTTGTCGCCGGCCTTGACCTTCGGCGCACGCACGTTGCCGTTGTCGAGCACCTTGCCCTCGCCGACGGCGACGACCTCACCCTTGATCGGCTTCTCGGTGGCCGAGTCCGGAATCACGATGCCGCCGGCGGACATCTTTTCTTCTTCCATGCGCTTGATGACCACGCGGTCGTAGAGCGGCTTGATGTTCATGAGAACCTCACGCAAGTGATTGATTGTGGAGTGGAATTTGAAGGATTTTAGCAGTCGCCCCATGCGAGTGCCAAAGGCGGGGCGAACAGCGCCCGGCAAGCCGGGACTGCGACAAGATGGGGCGGGCCGAGGGGCTTTCAAGGGCCGGAAGGGAAAAAGTCCGCTCCGGACAAAGCGCTCTGGATGGAACATAGAGAAAGAGCGCGTCCCCGAAGTGACGCGCTCTTTCATGGTGCGGGGTCGGCCGTTCCTGGCATGCGCGTCCTGCGTCCCCCCTGACCAGACATCAGTGTCGATGCCGGCCCTCCGTGTCGGCCTGGGTCAATAATGCGCGGAACGCGTCGCATTTACTATGTCGACCACTCCCGAAAAAGGTAAATAATGGTAGCCTCTCCATGCCTGCCAGCAATGCAACTTATTGGTTTATTTGAAATCGAGCCTGGAAAGGCTACTACTGGTAGACAGATGATGGATATTATCGATCTCTAGGCGACTACAGGTATCCACAGCCTGATTCAGACCCGCCCCCCCTGCCGAGGTGCGCCGATGACCCTGCAACAACGCATCCGCCTGGCCCGTCGCCACGCCGGACTATCCCAGGCCGCCGTGGCTCGTGCCGTCGGCGTACAACGCAGCGCCGTCAGTCACTGGGAGGCCATGCTTGGCAAATCGCCCAGCACCGGCCACATGCGCGAACTGGCCCTGGTCACCCAGGTGCAGTTCGAGTGGCTGGCGACCGGGCGCGGCCGGATGACCCTGTCCGATGAGGTGGCGATGGATTCGGTGGCCGCTGCCGATGCACTGCTGGTCGACGACCCGCTCGAACTGCGCCTGCTGAACGCCTTCCGCCAGACGCCGGCACTGGCACGCGCGCCTCTGGTGGAGATCGCCGAACAGCTGGGGGTCCAGCGCGCCGGTCGCCTGCGTGGCAACGAGGGCCGCATTCCGGGAACCGACCGGCCGGGGTGAATCGCATCCGTTGAAGCGGCGCACGACAACAGGTCACAAAGCGTGGTTAGACTGCGACCTTCATCGCCATGAAGGGAGTCGACCCGATGAACCGCAGCGCCCTGCTCCGCAATGCCCTGCTCAGCAGCACCCTGTTGCTCGCCACAGCACTCGTGCCCGCGTCCGCGCTGGCCGAGGTGTTCATCAATGAGATCCACTACGACAACGACGGCGCCGATACCGGCGAAGGGATCGAGGTCGTCGCCACCGCAGGCGAGAGCCTGTCCGGCTACCGGATCTACCGCTACAACGGCAGTTCGCCCTCGGCCGCCAAGGTCTATGGCAACGATCCGCTGCCGGCCGGCAGCACGATCGCCTGCGGCGGCAACGTGCGTATCGCCGTGCTCGCCTATCCGAGCAACGGCCTGCAGAACGGTCCCAACGACGGCATGGCACTGGTCGACGGCAACGGCCAGGTGGTGCAGTTCCTGAGCTACGAGGGCGCGATCACCGCCGTCGACGGTCCAGCCAAGGGGCGCACCAGCCTCAATCTTCCAGTGGCGGAATCCGGCGCCACCCCGGTCGGCCATTCGCTGCAGCTCGGCGGCAGCGGCAGCGGCTACGCGGACTTCAGCTGGAACGAAGCCGCCGCGCAAACCTTCGGCGCCTGCAACAACGGCCAGAGTTTCGTCGCGCCGAACCCGCCACCGGAAATCACCGCCACCCAGCCGGCCGACGGCGCCAACGACTTCCCTGCCGCCGGTGACCTCGGGGTTGCCTTCAGCGAGAGCGTGACCCTCTCCGCTGGCGCCCTCGCTCTGCAATGCGCGCAATCGGGCTCCATCGCCCTGCAGCATGCAAACAGTGGCAGCAGCTTCACCGTCACCACCGGCACCGCGCTGTACGCGGGCGAAACCTGCACCTTCTCCATCCACGCCAGCCAGATCACCGACAGCGGCGGCGCACACCTGGTCGTGGACACCCATGTCGACTTCAGCGTCGCCAGTGGCAGTGGCGGCGGCGGCGACTACTACGCGCAGGTCAACACCAGCAGCCCGGGCCAGCTGCGCTGCTCGCTGCACCAAACCATCCGCGGCCACACCGTCTACCCGTACAGCGGCTCGGGAACCACCAGCACCTGGAACATCCTGGAGATCGCCGACGAGGACCCGAACAACCCGAACCGCATCCTCGATGCCTACCGCAACCGCAGCTACGCCAAGGGCAGCGACCGCGCGGGCACCGGCAGCGGCGCGACCTACAACCGCGAGCACACCTGGCCCAACTCGCTGGGCTTCGGCAGCCGCACCGGCGACCTCGGCCTGCCGAACGCGCCCTACACCGACACCCACATGCTGTACCTGACCGACACCGGCTACAACTCGGATCGCGGCAACAAGCCGTACTCCGACTGCCCGTCGCAGGCCAACTGCGGCGAGCGGGTGACCGATGCCAACAACGGCGCAGGGGGTGGCAGCGGCGTGTTCCCGGGCAATTCGAACTGGGTCCAGGGCGACGGCTTCCAGGTCTGGGGTCAGCGCCGCGGCGACATGGCACGTGCGGTGATGTACATGGCGATCCGCTACGAGGGCGGCCAGGACATCAACAGCGGCCAGTCCGAGCCGGACCTGGAGCTGACCGACAACCGCAGCCTGATCGTCGCCACCTCCAGCTCGCCTGCCTACATGGGGCTGCTCTCCACGCTGCTGGAATGGCACCAGGCCGATCCGCCCGACGACGCCGAACGCGCCCGCAACGAGGTGATCTACAGCTTCCAGGGCAACCGCAACCCCTTCATCGACCATCCGGAATGGGCAACGCCGGAGCTGTTCACCTCAAGCACGCCGGCCATCTGCGAACTGAACTGAACCGTCGCGGGGCCGGCCCATCGCCGGCCCCGCAACAGCCCCTTCGCCCGCCATCGCGATGGCAGGACGGCGCGATGGAGCGGGCCCGGTACAATCCCGGCCATGTCCATCCTGCTGGTCCACTGCACCTGCCCCGACGAGGCCAGTGCCGATACGCTTGCCCGGGCCCTCGTCGAAGAGCGCCTGGCCGCCTGCGTGAGCCGGCTCCCCGGGGTACGCTCGACCTATCGCTGGCAAGGTGAGATCGAGCACGCCGACGAAGTGCTGCTGCTGATCAAGACCACGGCCGAGCGGCTGGATGCGCTGGTCGAGCGTATCCATGCGCTGCACCCGTACGAACTCCCCGAAGTGGTGGCGGTCGAAGCCTGCGGCGGCCTGTCCCCCTACCTGCAGTGGGTAGCCGAGCAGACCCTTCAACCCAGCTGAGCCGATGACCGACTTTCTCCGTCTTTCCTGCCGACTGCTGCTCGGCCTCTCGCTGGCGGCCGCCGTTGCCACCGCCTCGGCCGCCGTCGACGAGGACGATCTGCTGCCGGTCGACGATGCCTTCGTGCTCGGCGCCGAAGCCACGGCCCCGGACGCCATCGCCATCCATTGGAAGATCGCCGACGGCTACTACCTGTACCGCCACCGCACCTCGGTGCAGGCCAGCCCGGCCTTCGCACAACGGGAACTGCAGTTGCCGAAGGGCCATGCCTACACCGACGAGTTCTTCGGTGACGTGGAAACCTACCGCGACCGCCTGATCGCGACATTGCCCGGCCAGGCCGGCGCCGGCACGGTGGCGCTGACGGTCAAATACCAGGGTTGCGCCGACATCGGCATCTGCTACCCGCCGCAGACGCGCCAGATCGAAGTGGCGATGCCGGCAACCGGGCTGGCCGCACTCGGACCCACTGCGACAGGCCCGACCGAGCCGATGCCGGGAGCTGCCGCCGGCCTGCGCCTGCCCGGCAGCACAGGGGCATCGAGCGCGGTCAACGCGGTCGATGGCGGCAATCGCCTGTCGGCACCCGCCACCCTGCCCGGTGGCGGCGACCGGCCGCTGCCGCCCGAGCAGGCCTTCGGGGTCAGCGCACTGGTCGATGACGGCAACACCGTACGGGTGCGCTTCGATGTCGCTCCCGGTTATTACCTGTACCGCGACAAGAGCACGTTCGCCTTCCGGGATGCCGCCGGCCTTGCCCCCGGCCAACCGCAATGGCCGCCCGGCACCCTGCACCGGGACGAGTATTTCGGCGAGACCACGGTCTATTTCGATCCGATCGAGGTGGTCCTGCCGGTGCAGCGCCGTGAGCCCGGCGCAGCCCAGGTACGACTGGTCGTGGAACTGCAGGGCTGCCAGACCGAGGGCATCTGCTATCCGCCGATGACGCGGGAACTGGCGGTGGCCCTGCCCGCCGGGCGTGTCGAGGCGACCACGGCGACCGCGCCTCCCACCACGACCGGCACTGCCGCGGAACCGCCGGGAGACAATGCCGACACGGGCGGGGCGCAGCCGGATGGAGCCACGGCGCCGGCCGGCGAAGACGCCAGTCCAGCCGGCGACACCTCCCTCTCGCCCGCCGATGCTTCCGCCCTCGCGCAGACGGCTGGAAACAACGCCACCGCAACGGCACCGCCGCCCGCCGGCCCTCGCCGGCCGCTCAGCCTGTTCACCGCCCTGCTGCTCGCGCTCGGTGGCGGCCTGATCCTCAACCTGATGCCCTGCGTACTGCCGGTGCTGTCGCTGAAGGCGCTGTCGCTGGCCGGCACCGGCGAGGATCCGGTCCGGGCGCGGCACCATGCACTCTGGTACACCGCCGGCGTGCTGCTCAGTTTCGCTGTGCTCGGCGGGCTGGCGCTGACGCTGCGGCAGGCCGGGCTGGCGCTGGGCTGGGGCTTCCAGCTGCAGCAACCGCTGGTGGTCGCCCTGCTTGCGCTGCTGATGTTCGCGCTGGGCCTGAGCATGTCCGGGGTCTGGCACGTCGGCGGGCGCTGGACCGGCGTCGGCCATGGCCTGACCACGAGGTCGGGGCCGCTCGGCGATTTCTTCACCGGCGTGCTCGCGGTCATCGTCGCCACCCCGTGCACGGCGCCGTTCATGGGTGCGGCGCTGGCCTGGGCGTTCACCGCCGATACCGCCACCGCGCTGCTGGTGTTCCTCGCCCTTGGCCTGGGCCTGGCACTGCCGTTCCTGCTGATCGGTTTCATCCCGGCACTGGCCCACCGGCTGCCCAGGCCGGGGGCGTGGATGGACACCTTCAAGCAGTTGCTGGCCTTCCCGCTGTACCTGACCGCGGTGTGGCTGGCCTGGGTGCTGGCACGCCAGCGCGGCGCCGACGCGATCGGCTGGTTCCTAGTCGCCGCGACCCTGCTCGCCTTCGCCGCCTGGGCCTGGACCCGTGCGCGCCGCGACGGGCGCCGCTGGGCCGCGGTCGCCGGCGTACTCGCGCTGGTCGTGGCGATCTGGCCGCTGCAACGCATCCACGTGATGCCGCGCCCGCAGGCCGCTGCCGCGCTCGCCTCGCCGGCACACGAGGGTTTGGCGCCAGTCGCGTTCTCCGGGCAGCGGCTGGCCGACCTGCGTGCGGCCGGGCGGCCGGTGTTCGTCAATGTCACCGCCGACTGGTGCGTGACCTGCAAGGCCAACGAAAAGACCGTGTTCGCGCGCGACGGCTTCCGCGAGGCGCTGGAAGCCGCCAATGCCGTCTACATGGTCGGCGACTGGACCGATGTCGATCCGGAACTGACCGCCTTCCTGCAAAGCCATGGCGCGGTCGGCGTGCCTTTGTACGTGCTCTACCCGGCCGACGGCGGCGAAGGCCGCGTGCTGCCACTGGTGCTGACCCCGGAGACCGCCCGCCAGGCCCTGGCCGAGGCGGCCGCACGATGAAACTGACGACCGGCAGGATCGTCCTCATCGCCATCATCGGCGCCGTGCTCGGCGGCGCCGTCGGGCTGTGGACCAATGCCCCCAACCCGCTGCTCAGGACCGAGCCCGGCCAGCGCGCGCTGCAGGCGGCGCTGTCGGCGACCGCACCACCCGCGCCGGAAGGCCTGGCGATCGCGCGACGCGGTGAGCCGGTGCCGCGGCTGCAACTGCCGGATCTGGACCAGCATCCGGTCGAGGTCCCCGCCGCCTGGGCTGGCCGGCCGCTGCTGGTCAACTTCTGGGCGACCTGGTGCGGCCCATGCATCGAGGAGATGCCGGAGCTGGACCGTTTCGCTTCCACCCAGGCCGAAGGCGGCGTACAGGTAGTCGGCATCGCCCTGGACGACGCCGATGCGGTTCGCGACTTCCTGACCCGGATCCCGGTCGGCTACCCGATCCTGCTCGACCAGGCCGGCCCGGCCGACAGCAGCGTCCAGTTCGGCAACCTGCGCGGGGTGCTGCCATACTCGGTGCTGATCTCGACCGACGGGCGGTTGCTCAAGCAGAAGGTCGGCCCGTTCCAGCACGGCGAGATCGACGGCTGGAGCGAGTAGGCACCAGGGCCTGGAACGGGACGGAATGCCTCGATGGCACCGCCTCGCATTCCGCTGAGCGCCCCGCGCGCTGCGCCATGGGCGGCAACCAACGGAACAGGGCTTGACGACGCCAGCGCAGACCCTCTAGAGCGAACACTCAAACGCCCGATTAAAACGCGACAACTTCGCCGATTTTGCGGCTAACTTCTGGACATCGCACCGACCATCACGCACACTGCCGGCCTTTGAAGGCTCACGTCCTGCACGATGGCGAAACTGCTGGCCCTGCACGGCCCCAACCTCAACCTGCTCGGCACCCGCGAACCCGGGATCTACGGCACCGCCACGCTGGCCGGGATCGAGGCGGCGCTGGTCGAGCAGGCCGAGGCCGCGGGGCACCGGCTGGAAAGTTTCCAGTCCAACGCCGAACATGCCCTGGTCGAACGCGTCCAGGCTGCCCTTGGCGAGGTCGACTTCATCCTGATCAACCCGGCCGCCTTCACCCACACCTCGGTCGCGCTGCGCGACGCGCTGGCCGCGGTGGCCATTCCCTTCATCGAGATCCACCTGTCCAACCCGCACGCACGCGAGCCGTTCCGCCACACCAGCTACTTCTCCGACCTCGCCGTCGGCGTGGTCTGCGGGTTCGGCGCCGACAGCTACCGCTATGCGCTGGACGCCGCGCTGCAGCGACTCGGGGACGGCGGCGCATGATCGCGCGCACCGCCCTGCTGGCCGGCCTGATGCTGGGCGCGAGCCCGGCCGCGTCCGCCGACGACGTCGACTGCACCCAGGCCACGTCGACCATGGAGATCGACATCTGCATGTCGCGCGAGTACGAGCAGGCTGACGCGGAGCTCAACACCACCTACCGCGACATGCGGGGGCAGTTGCGCCGCTGGGAGGACGGGGGCAACTGCCACGCCTGCCGTGGCATGACCGAGGCCCTGGTCCAGGCGCAGCGGCACTGGATCGATTTTCGCGACCGCGACTGCGATGCCGCCTATGCGCTGGCCGCCGATGGCAGCGGTCGCAACCAGGCCCGCCTGGACTGCTTGATCGAGCACACCCGAGCCCGTACCCGCCAGCTCACCGACCGGTTCGACATCGGCAACTGAACCGCTCCGCACATCCGACCGACCCGCCCCCTTGGGGCACCACCTAGAGGCCCATCCATGGACCTGCGCAAAATCAAGAAGCTGATCGACCTGCTCGAGGAATCCAACCTCGCCGAGATCGAGATCAAGGAGGGCGAAGAGTCCGTCCGCCTGGCCCGGACACCGAGGGGCGGCGCCCCGCTCGCCGCACAGATGGCCGCGCCGCACACCGTGCACGTACCGGCGCCGATGCCGATGCAGTCGCCGACCGAGGCCGCCACCGGTGGCAGCGCTCCCGCCGACGCGGGCGAGTCGCTGCCCGACGGCCACGTCGTACGCGCGCCCATGGTCGGCACCTTCTATGCCAGCCCGGCGCCGGACAAGCCGGTATTCGTCAGCGTCGGCCAGACGGTCAAGGCCGGCGAAACGCTGGGCATCATCGAGGCGATGAAGATGTTCAACCCGATCGAGGCCGACGTCTCCGGCACCGTGGTCAAGATCCTGGTCGAGAACGGCCAGCCGATCGAGTTCGACCAGCCGCTGTTCGTGATCGGGTGACCCATGCTGGATAAGGTCGTAATCGCCAACCGGGGCGAGATCGCGCTGCGCATCCTGCGCGCCTGCCACGCCCTGGGCATCCGCACGGTCGCGGTGCACTCCACCGTCGACCGCAACCTCAAGCACGTCGCGATGGCCGACGAATCGGTCTGCATCGGCCCGGCCCCATCGACCGACAGCTACCTCAACATGGCGCAGATCATCGCCGCTGCCGAGGTCACCGACGCCCAGGCGATCCATCCCGGCTACGGCTTCCTGGCCGAGAACGCCGACTTCGCCGAGCGCGTCGAGGAGTCGGGTTTCGTCTTCATCGGACCCAAGGCCGACACCATCCGCCTGATGGGCGACAAGGTCGAGGCGATCCGCGCAATGAAGGACGCCGGCGTGCCCTGCGTGCCCGGCAGCGGCGGCCCGCTGGGCGACGAGCCCGACACCAACGTCAAGATCGCCCGCGAGATCGGCTACCCGGTGATCGTCAAGGCGGCTGGCGGCGGCGGCGGCCGCGGCATGCGCGTGGTCCATACCGAGGCCGCGCTGCACAATGCCGTGCAGACCACCAAGAGCGAGGCCAAGGCTGCGTTCGGCAACGAC
>NZ_CP041242.1:0-225000 GCF_006547045.1 Lysobacter alkalisoli | reverse complement strand
CGTCGAGGCCTTCGAGCAGCGGCATGGTCAGCACGATCTGTGGCGGCTGGCCGTGCGCTTCCTGCAGACCCCGACCCATCAGCAGATTGAACTTCTGGTCGGTGCCGCCGAGCTCGACATCGGCCTTGAGCGCGACCGAGTCGTAGCCCTGCACCAGCGGATACAGGAATTCGTGGATCGCGATCGGCTGCTGCGCGGCGTAGCGCTTGGCGAAATCGTCGCGCTCGAGCATGCGGGCCACGGTGTGCTGCGCGGCGAGCCGGATCATGTCGGCGGCGCCCATCTCGCCGAACCACTCGGAATTGAAGCGCACCTCGGTCTTCTCGCGATCGAGCACCTTGAACACCTGGTCGGCATAGGTCCTGGCGTTGGCCAGCACGTCCTCGCGGGTCAGCGGCTTGCGGGTGACGTTCTTGCCGGTCGGATCGCCGATCATTCCGGTGAAGTCGCCGATCAGGAAGATCACCGTATGACCGAGGTCCTGGAACTGCCGCATCTTGTTGAGCAGCACGGTGTGGCCGATGTGCAGGTCGGGTGCGGTCGGGTCGAAACCGGCCTTGATCCGCAGCGGCCGGCCGCCCGCTTTCATCGACGCGCCGAGACGGGCTTCGAGCTCTTCTTGCTTGAGGATTTCGTCGGCGCCGCGGCCGATCAGTTCAAGGGCTTCTTGGATGGACAAGGCAGGGACTCGGACAGGGTGGCGCGCCAGACTGAATGCGACAGCGGCCACATATTGGTGTTAACAGATGGTAAAGCGTCGGCAGAAACGAAAAAACCACGTGGCTCAATGGTTTGACGCGGGTTGCTCACGTGACTATGGTACCTCCGACACAGTAACTTCACATTGCCTACGGGGGGCGATCCAACATGACTGTACCGGGTTCCGGCCAAGGCCGGCGCGAGCGCCTGAAGGCCCTGCGCGAAGCCGCCCTGCACCGCCCGGTGCTGGCCCGCCACCTCTCCGATGGCTTCAATGGCCGCTGGTCGCGCCGCCAGTGGGTGACCGCCAGCCTGTTCGCGTCAATGGGCCTGCTGGTCGCCGCGATCGTCCCCGGTTTCGACACCGACGTCACCGCACCCACTCACGTGCCGCGCCAGTCGATGGCGTTGGCGTTGCCGCCGCTGCCGGTCAGGAGCGAAGAGGAAGCACGCGGCGACAGCTGGCATGTGGTGACCGTGCAGCCGGGCCAGACCCTGGGCCAACTGTTCGAAGAGCAGGGTGTTCCCGCCTCGCTGCTGCAACGCATCCTGGAACAGCCCAGCGCCAAACAGGCCCTCGGCCGGCTGCGCCCGGGCACCGAGCTGGCTTTCGACCTGCCGGTCGATGGCAATGGCCTGCGCACCTTCCGTTTCGACCGCGACGACACCGCCCGCATCGAGCTGGCGATCAACGGCGATGCGATCGTCGAGAACGTGATCGAACGTCCGGTCGAGACCCGTACCGTGGTCGCCACCGGCGAGATCAGCAGTTCGCTGTATGCCGCCGCGCGCAAGGCCGGGCTGTCGCCGGCGGCGATCGCGGTGATGACCGACCAGATCTTCCAGTACGACATCGACTTCAACACCGACATCAAACGCGGCGACCGCTTCAGCGTGGTGATGGAGGAAAACTGGCGCGAGGGTGAGCGTATCGGCCGCGGTCAGATCCTCGCCGCCACCTTCACCACTGGCAACAAGACCCATTCCGGCTTCCGCTTCGAACGCGAGGGCAAGGCCGAGTACTACACCGCTGACGGCCGGCCGCTGAAGAAGAGCTTCATCCGCATGCCGATCCCGTATGCACGGTTGACCTCGGGCTTCGGCGCCCGCCGCCACCCGGTGCTGGGCAAGGTCCGCCAGCACAAGGGCGTGGACTACGCCGCCAAGACCGGCACCCCGATCATGGCCGCCGGCGATGCTCGCGTGCAGTTCGTCGGCTGGCAGGGCGGCTATGGCCGCACCGTAGTGCTCGACCACGGTCGCGGCTACACCACCCTGTACGCGCACATGTCGCGCTTCGGCAACTACAAGGTCGGCCAGCGCGTGCCGCAGGGCTCGGTGATCGGCTATGTCGGCACTTCCGGACTGTCCACCGGGCCACACCTGCATTACGAATTCCGCGTCAACGGCGTGCACCGCAATCCGCTGTCGGTGACGATGCCGCCGCCGGAGCCGCTGCGCGGCCAGGCGCTGGCCGCATTCCGCGCCCAGACCGCGCCGGCGCTGGCACGGATCCAGCAGGTCGAGCGGCTGGTCTACGCCGACGCCGGCGGCGACACCGACGCCGGCAACGTCGCCGCGGCCAAGCCGGCAGGCGACGGCAAGAAGGGCTGAGTTACGCCGCGGCGGGCGCTGGACGTAACCTTCAGGCCCGCCAGCCATCTTCATCCAGATGCCCGACCTTCCTCCCGGCCTGTTCATCGGCCTGATTTCCGGCACCAGCGCCGACGGCATCGACGCCGCCCTGGTGCGTTTCGGGCCCGATGCCCGCTGCGAACTGCTCGCCGGCTCCACCCATGCCTGGCCGGATGCGCTGCGCGCCCGTCTGGTCGAGATCGGCCAGGGGGCGAAGGTCGATTCGCTGGACGAGATCGCCACTCTCGACGTGCAGGTCGGCGAAGCGTTTGCCGGGGCCGCGCTGCGGCTGCTTGCCGAGGCCGGCGTAGCCGCTGGCGATATCACCGCGATCGGCTCGCATGGCCAGACCGTGCGTCACCGCCCCGCTGGCGCAGCCTACGATGGCCAGCATCCGTTTACCTGGCAGATCGGCGACGGCCACGTGATCGCCGAGCGCACCGGTATCGCCACGGTCAGCGATTTTCGCCGCCGCGACGTGGCCGCCGGCGGCCACGGGGCGCCGCTGCTGCCGGCGCTGCACAACGCCCTGCTGCGTTCGCCGGACGAGGACCGTGCGGTGCTCAACCTCGGCGGCATCGCCAACCTGACCCTGCTGCCGGCCGCCAGCGACGGCGACGTGCGCGGCTTCGACACCGGTCCGGCCAACTGCCTGCTCGATGCCTGGTGCCTGCGCCACACCGGGCGCGCGTTCGATGCCGGCGGTGTGTTCGCCGCAAGCGGCCAAATCGACGAAACCCTGCTCGCGCGCCTGCTCGACGAGCCATGGTTCGACGCGCCAGCGCCGAAAAGCACGGGGCGCGAACAGTTTCACCTCGACTGGGTCCAGCCCCGGCTCGGTGGCGACGAGCGCGTCGCGGACGTGCAGGCGACCCTGCTCGAACTCAGTGCGTGCACCATCGCCGATGCATTGCTTGCATCCCAGCCGACGACACAGCGGGTACTGGCCTGCGGCGGCGGCGTGCACAATCCACGCCTGCTCGAACGCATCGGCGCCCGCCTGCCGGGCGTGCAGGTCGAATCGACTGCGGCGCATGGCATTGACCCGGACCGGATGGAGGCGATGGGCTTCGCCTGGCTGGCACGGCAGACCCTGGCCGGCTTGCCGGGCAACCTGCCCAGCGTCAGCGGTGCATGCGGCCCGCGCGTGCTCGGGGTGGTGCATCCGGCGTCCGCCAGACCGGGCTGACGCCACGGGCCTCAGCGGCCGTTGTCCGCCGCACCCTCGCTGGACAACAGGCCTGACGACGGCGCTGCTGCCTCTTCGGACTCACCGACCCGGCCGATCTGGGCGAAGCCCGGATCACTGGGCACCGACTCCAGCGCCGCGATCGCGTCCTGCAGGGCCTTGGCGTCGGCGTCATTGAGCGAGCGCGCCAGCTCGCCTTCGCAGACGTACAGGCCCTGCTCCAGCAGCCGCATCAACGCGGTCTGCAGGTCCCAGCCGTGGGCCTGGGCGACGCGCTGGATGCGTTCCATCAGAACGGAGTCGATCTGTCGAAGGATGATGTCGCTCATGTCGATGACGGATTGATCGGGGGGATCCTGCGAAATGCCCAAGAACGCTTCTCCTTGCGCGCTTCATGCCGCTGCCCCGCCCCCCCCGGCGGCACGCGGCCTGCGCATGGCCAACAGTATGCACAACAACACGCCGGGCACGCCGACCAGTGCGGTACCGGCAAAGAATAGCGAATAGGCTTCCATCAGGCTGCGGCCGACCTCGAGCTGCTCGACCGCGACCCCGGAAAAGCCCTTGAGCACCTTGCCGAGCAGCGCATAGAACGAACTCAGCAAGGCGTACTGCGTCGCGGTGTAGCCGATGTTGGTCAGGCTGGACATGTAGCCGATCAGGGCCACGCCGGCATAGCCGCTGCAGAAGTTGTCGATGACCATGGCGATGGTGAACGCACTGACACTCGGCCCCTGCATGGCCAGCCAGGAAAAGGCCAGGTTCGAGCCGGGGCCAAGCACCGCGCCGGCGATCAGGGTCGGCATGAAGCCGAAACGCACCGCACTCAGGCCGGCGGCTGCGATGCCGACGATGGTGGCGACCAGGCCGATCGTGCCACGCACGCTGCCAACGGCTTCCTTGTCCATGCCCAGATCGGCATAGAACGGGTTGGCCATCGGTCCCATCAGGAAGTCCGGCAGTCGGTACAGGCTGATCACCAGCAGCATCAGCAGCGCCCAGCTGCCGTGCTGGCGGAAGAACGCCACGAACGGGCCGACCAGGGCGTCGAACAGGCCCTGCGGGGTGAACAGCGCCGGATGCGA
This sequence comes from Lysobacter alkalisoli, assembly GCF_006547045.1. NCBI lineage: Bacteria > Pseudomonadati > Pseudomonadota > Gammaproteobacteria > Lysobacterales > Lysobacteraceae > Marilutibacter > Marilutibacter alkalisoli. Next base: position 220,392 of record NZ_CP041242.1, on the reverse strand, counting down.
CTGCAGGGTTGCCTGCACGCTGGCGGGCGGCTCGCGGGCCATCAGGGTGGCGAACACGCCGACCGCCATCAGCACTGCCATCAGCTGGTACGACACCACCCAGCCGATGTGCGCGGCCATGATCAGGATCAGCGCATCGGTGACCAGCAGCGCGCCGCGGTAGCCGAGGGTCGCACTGGAGGTCAGCAAGCCCTGCTGCTCGTTGCTGTCGGCGCTCTCGATGCGCCAGGCGTCGATGACGATGTCCTGGGTGGCCGAGGCGAACGCGACCACCAGTGCCAGCGCGCCGAACACCAGCAGCTGGTCGAGGGCGATGCCGGCCAGCACCAGCTCACCCTCGCGCGGCTGTACCAGCGCCATTCCGATCAGCGCCACCGCAACCACGATCTGCGAGAGCAGCATCCAGCCCCGGCGGCGACCGAGCCAGCGCCCGAACAGCGGCGCGTCGAGCTTGTCGATCAGCGGCGCCCACAGGAACTTCAGCGAATAGGCGATGCCGACCCAGGACAGGAACCCGATCGTCGACAGCTCGATCGCGTTCTCGCGCATCCAGAAGCCCAGGGTGTTGCCTACCAGGTACAACGGGATGCCGGACGAAAAGCCCAGCAGCAACATCACCAGCACTTTCGGCTCGCTCAGACGCGCGAGCACGTCGCGCCAGCCCGGGCGCGCGGGCTTCACCGGATCGGCCTTGGCAGGCGGTACCGCGGGCGTATCGCTCGGCGGGCTGCCGGGCAAGTCGCTCATCGGGCCAGGCCCCCGTCGAACTCGACGGTGAACGGCGCATGGTCGGAGAAGCGCGGCTCGCGCGCGATCGAGCAGGCCTTCAGTCGCTTCGCTAGCGCCGGGGTGACCAGCTGGTAGTCGATCCGCCAGCCGACGTTGTTGGCGCGGGCGGCGCCACGGTTGCTCCACCAGGTGTAGTCCTGGCCCTGGGGATGCAGCGCTCGGTAGGCGTCGACCCAGCCGCCCTCACGCGAAGGAGTGCCATCGCTGCCACTGTCGTCGCCGATCTGCGCGTTCAGCCACTCGCGCTCGGGCGGCAGGCAGCCGGAGTTCTTCTGGTTCGACTTCCAGTTCCGGATGTCGAGCGCGCTGCGGACGATGTTCCAGTCGCCGCACAGCACGTAGTCGCGGCCGCTGGCCAGCCACTCGTCGAGGATGGGTTTCAACCAGTCCATGACCTCGAACTTGAAGCCCTGCCGCAGCTCGCCCGAGGATCCGGACGGGATGTAGAACGAGACCACGCTGAGGTTGCCGTAGCGCGCCTCGATGTAGCGCCCTTCGTCGTCGAACGGGGCCCAGCCCAGCGCGGTGCGGACCTCGTCCGGCTCGCGCCGGGAATGGATCGCCACCCCGCTGTAGCCCTTCTTGGTGATCGCGTCGCGGTAGAAGCAGTGGTGGCCGTCCGGGCGGAAGCACGCATCGACCAACTGCGATTCCTGGGCCTTGGTCTCCTGCACGCAAAGCACGTCGGCATCCTGGGCGTGGAACCAGTCGAAGAACCCTTTGTTGGCCGCGGAGCGGATGCCATTGGCGTTGAAGCTGATGATTTTCACGAGGTGGGGGTTGGTGTCTGGGATCGGGGACTGGGCAAAGCGTAGCCGATCCGCTTCCGGGCCGTTCCCGGCGAGGCCGCGGGTTATGCTTTTCCGTCAACCCCAGCCCCCAAGCCCTGTCCCGTGTCCTACAAATCCCGCTTCCTCCAGCTCGCGCTCGACGCCCGGGCGTTGCGCTTCGGCGAGTTCACCCTCAAATCCGGCCGGCTGAGCCCGTATTTCTTCAATGCCGGCCTGTTCAACACCGGCACGGCGCTGGCCGGGCTGGCGACCTGCTACGCGGATGCGATCGATGCGGAGGGGCTTGCCGGCTCGATCAAGGACTTCGATCTGCTGTTCGGGCCGGCCTACAAGGGCATCCCGCTGGCGACCGCGCTGGCCTGCGAGTACGCCCGCCGCGGACGTGACCTGCCGGTGGCGTTCAATCGCAAGGAAGCCAAGGCCCATGGCGAGGGCGGCAGCCTGATCGGCGCGCCGCTGGGCGGCCGCCGCGTGCTGGTCGTCGACGACGTGATCACCGCCGGCACCGCGATCCGCGAAGCGCTCAGCATCATCCGCGGTGCGGGGGGCACTCCGGCCGGCATCGTCATCGCCCTGGATCGGCAGGAAGCGGTCGACCCGACCGTGTCGCGACGCTCCGCGGCAGAAACTGTCGCGGATGAGCAGGGCATCCCGGTGGTCAGTGTGGCATCGCTGGCCGACCTGCTGGCCTTCACCAGCGCCGACGGCACCCTGGCCGACCAGCAGTCCCGACTGCTCGCCTATCGCGACACCTACGGCAGCCGCACGCGGGGCTGACCCACCGGGTGCTCCACTCACCGTGATCCCGCACCGGCCTTGGCCCGACTCTTGCGTAATGCAGTGTTGTTAATGACCATGGACGAACAGGGACCCGCCATGAATCCGCATCGTGAGTCGAAGGCCTGGGCGCTGGCAATCACCGCCGGCGCCCTGTTGCTGGCCAGCACCCCCGCGGCGCTGGCCCAGAAGCGCGGCACTGACGGCGCGGCCAAGAAGCTTTACTGCTGGGATGACAACGGTCGCAGGGTCTGCGGCGATGCCCTGCCCGCGGAGGCGGTGGACAGCGCGCGCACCGAGATCAATGCCAGAAGCGGGATGACCACCGCCGTCGTCGGCCGCGCACTGACAGCGGAAGAACGTATCGCGGCCGAGGAAGCGGAGCGCGCGAACGCCGTGACCACGGCCCGGGAAGCCGCCAGGCTTCGCCGCGAGCGCGCCATGGCCGAATCCTACGCCACCGAAACCGACCTGCGCCGCGCCTACCAGAACCGCATCGTATTGCTCGACGAATCGGTCAAGGCTTCCGAGCTCGGCATCGCCGGCCTGCGCCAGAGCCTTCTGGTACTGCTGCGCCGGGCCGGCGAGACCGAACTGGCCGGCAAGCCGGTCGGCACCGCGTTGGCCGGCAACATCCGCGGCCAGCACCTGCAACTGCTGCGCCAGCAGGCGATGCTGACCCAGCAGCAGCAGGAACGGCTGGATGTCGAGGATGAGCTCGCGGCGGCGCTGGAGCGCTATCGTGAGCTGAAAGCACCGCGGAACGGCTGAAGGCGCCCACGACGCCCAAAGGACGAGAACGCAGAAGCCCGCCGGCCAGGGCGGGCTTCCTGCATTCCGGGCCGGACGGCCCGTCGCGAATTGCGCCCGAAGGCGCTCAAGTGCTCAGAACGTCAGCTTCAGGTCCGCCTTGACCGCCAGCAGCTGCTCACGGAATGCAGCCTGGATGCGATCGAGCGCGGCCTTGTTGTCGGCATCGAATCGCAGCACCAGCACCGGGGTGGTGTTGGAGGCGCGCACCAGGCCCCAACCGTCGGGCCAGTCCACGCGCAGGCCGTCGATGGTCGACAGCCGCGCGCCCTCGAACGTGGCCTGCGCGCGGAACGCATCGACGAAGGCGTGCGGATTGCCATCCGGGGCCTCGAGCTTGATCTCCGGCGTGGACACGCCGTCAGGCAGTCCGGCCAGCACCTGCCCGGGTCCGTCCGGATGCATGGCCAGGATTTCCAGCAGCCGCGCGGCAGCGTAAATGCCGTCGTCGAAGCCGTACCAACGCTCCTTGAAGAAGAAGTGGCCGCTCATCTCGCCGGCCAGCTCGGCGTCGGTCTCGCGCATCTTGGCCTTGATCAGCGAGTGGCCGGTCTTCCACATCAGCGGGCTGCCGCCGTGGCGGAGGATGTAGCCGGGCAGGTGGCCGGTGCACTTGACGTCGAAGATGATCACCGCGCCCGGGTTGCGTTCCAGCACGTCGGCGGCGAACAGCATCAGCAGGCGGTCGGGGAAGATGTTCTGGCCATCGCGGGTGACCACGCCGAGGCGGTCGCCGTCGCCGTCGAAGGCGATGCCGAGGTCGGCGTCGAGGCGGTCGACCATGCGGATCAGGTCGGCGAGGTTGTGCGGCTCGCTCGGGTCCGGATGATGATTGGGGAAGGTGCCGTCGATCTCGCAGTACAGCGGGGTGACCTCGGCGCCGATCGCTTCCAGCACACGCGGGCCGAGTTCGCCGGCGACGCCGTTGCCGGCATCGACCACGACCTTGAGCGGGCGTTCGATCTGCACGTCGGAGGCGACGCGTTCGACGTAGTCGTCGTTGATGTCGCGCTGCTCCAGCCGGCCCGGCGATGGCGCGGTGTGCAGGCGGTCCTCGGCGATACGCGCGTACAGGTCGGTGATCGTGTCGCCTGACAAGGTCTCACCGCCGACCACGATCTTGAAGCCGTTGTAGTCGGGCGGGTTGTGGCTGCCGGTGACCGACACGCAGGAACCGGCGCGCAGGTGGTAGGCGCCGAAGTAGGTCAGCGGGGTCGGCGCCAGGCCGATGTCGATGACGTTGCGGCCGGCCTTGCGCAGGCCTTTGATCAGGCCTCCGGCCAACTCGGGGCCGGACAGGCGGCCATCGCGGCCGACCACGATGTCCTCAAGGCCCTGCTCGTGCATCAGCGAGCCGATCGCATGACCGATCAGCTCGGCGACGCCGGCGTCAAGGGTCTGGCCGACGATGCCGCGAATGTCGTAGGCGCGGAAGATGCCGCCGTCGATGGCGACCGGGGCGGTAGAGGGTGCAGCGGAACTATCGATGACGGGTACCTTCGAGGTTGCTTCAACGGGGGGTTCGGGCGACCGGGCCACGGATTCGGCGAGGGTCTGGTCGGAGCCGGCCTCGGCATCCTCGCCATCCTCGCCCTTGCGCCTGCGCGCGAAGCGGTCGGCGTAATTGGCCAGCAGCGCCAGCAACAACAGTACCCCGGCGAGCATGAAGCAACCCGGACCGTCGAGGCCAAGCGGACCGCCGGCCACGTCCGGCACCGCTGCGGCGACACGCCACTCGCTGTCCGGGATACGTGCGGCCAGCGCTTCGGCGCCGCCATTGAGGCCGGTGTCGCCGCGTTCGACCAGGCTCACCGAACCCTGGCGCAGGGCCAGGTAAGTGCCGTCGCCGATCCGGGCCTGTTCGACCGCGTTGCGGATCGGATCGAACGGCAGTTGCACCGAGGCCACCGCCACCAGGCGCCCGTCCTGGTGCACCGGCGCGGCCAGTTCCAGCTTTCGTGTCGCACCGTCGCCGACGATCCAGGCCACCGGCCTGTTCTGAGCGATTGCGGCCTCGAGCGTGGCCAGGCGGCCATAACCGCCGACACGGGCGCCCTCGGCGGTGAGCGCCGCGTAGGCACTCTGCAGGCTGGGGGCGAACACGCTGGCCGCCTCCACACCCGGCCAGCCGTCGGCCAGGTGCACGCCGGCGTTGGCATGGTCGCCAGCCGCCACCGCCGTCTGCACGTCGGTCCTGGCCAGTTGCGCGGCCATGCGCTTGTACTCGGCATCGAGCACACCCTGGACCGACTTCACCGCGCCATCGCGGGCCTGCTGCACGCTGCTGCGCCGGCTGCTGTCCTGCTGCTGTTGCCAGCCGCTCCAGGCAAACCATCCAGCCAGCAGAATGCAGGCCACGGCCAGCACCCTTCGCAACAATCGCCCCTGTTCGGCCGACAGCTGCGGCCGCTCGAACTTCTGACCCACCATATGTCTGCGTCCCCTGTCAGCGCACACCGGTATGGCCGAAGCCGCCGGTGCCCCTGGCGCTGGTTTCGAATTCGTCCACCACCTGCAGCGTCGCGCGCACGATCGGCAGCACGACCAGCTGGGCGATACGGTCGCCAGGCTCGATCGTAAAAGCCTCGCGGCCGCGATTCCATACGCTGATCATCAGCGGCCCCTGGTAATCGGCGTCGATCAGGCCGGTGCCGTTGCCGAGCACGATACCGTGTTTGTGGCCGAGCCCGGAGCGCGGCAGGATCACCGCGCACAGGGTCGGGTCGCCGATGTGGACCGCGAGCCCGGATGGCACCAGCGCGGCATCGCCGGGCGCCAGTGTCAGCGGGCCTTCAACCGCGGCGCGCAGATCCAGACCGGCGCTGGCCGCGGTGGCATAGGCCGGCAGCGGCCACTCGTCGCCGAATCGCGAGTCCAGCACTTTCAGTTCCAGGGTGTGGTGCATCGGTCCTTCCATGTCGGGTGGCGATGGCCGCTGCGGCCACCGGAATCAAGCGAACGCAATATTCGTGCCTACGGCGCCGGCAATCGCTGCAGGGCAAGCCGTTCCAGCACCAGATCGAGCAGCCGGTCGGCCAGCTCGGTCTTGGCCGCCGGCCCCAGCGCGCGGTTGCCGGGCACATCGCCGTCGCTCCAGAACACCGACAGCGCGTTGTCATCGCATTCGAAGCCACTGCCCGCGACGCCGACGCGATTGGCCGCGATCATGTCGAGTTTCTTGTTGACCAGTTTGCCGCGCGCGTAACCCTCGACGTTGTCGGTCTCGGCGGCGAAGCCGACCACCAGCCGCGGCCGCTGCGGGTGCTGCGCGACTTCGGCCAGGATGTCCGGCGTGCGCACCAGCTCCAGGGTCAGGGTATCGCTGCCAGGACGCTTCTTGATCTTGCTGGCGGACGCCTCGCGCGGGGTGAAGTCGGCGACCGCGGCGGCACCGATGTAGATGTCGGCCGGCAACGCGGACATCACTGCCGCGTGCATGTCGGCGGCCGAGCGCACGTCATGCCGGGTCACGCCCTCAGGCGTCGGCAGCGACACCGGCCCGGCCACCAGCACGGTGTCGGCACCGCGATGGGCGGCGGCGGCGGCGATCGCGAAACCCATCTTGCCGCTGCTGCGGTTGCCGATGAAGCGGACCGGGTCGATGTCCTCGTAGGTCGGGCCGGCGCTGATCAGCAGCCGCAGCCCGGCCATGTCGGCAGCTGCGTTCGGGACAGGCGTGCTCGCCATCGGCTCAGGCCCCGCCCGCCAGTGCGGCGACGATCTCGTGCGGCTCGCTCATCCGCCCCGGGCCGGACTCGCCCTCGGCCAGCGGGCCGTCGTTCGGGCCGACCACCTGCACGCCGCGCGAACGCAGGGTCTGGATGTTGGCCTGGGTCGCCGGGTGCAGCCACATGCAGTGGTTCATCGCCGGCGCCACCGTGAGCGGCGCAGTCGTGGCCAGGCACAGGGTGGTGACCAGGTCGTCGGCCATGCCGTGGGTCAGCTTGGCCAGGGTGTTGGCGGTGGCCGGCGCGACCACGATGCGTTCGGCCCAGCGCGCGAGTTCGATATGTCCCATCGCCGCCTCGGCGGCCGGATCCCACAGCGAACTGCGTACCGGCCGACCCGACAGGGCCTGGAAGGTCGCCTCGCCGACGAAGTGGCCGGCATCGGCGGTCATCGCCACCTGCACTTCGGCCCCGGCATCGCGCAGGCGCCGCACCAGTTCGGCCGCCTTGTAGGCGGCAATGCCGCCACAGACGCAGAGCAGCACGCGCTTTCCGGCGAGGTCGGCATTCACGGCAGACGGGGCGGCGGCCATGGGGTCGGAAAATTCCTACACGCAAACGGGCGTTTAGCTTACCCGATGGCGAGAGCAATCCCGGCTGTCGGGGCCAGCCGCGAAGCGTCAAATGGCCTTGTGGCGGGTGGCCGGACCGACCGGACACGTCCGCGGACTTCCCCACCGCGCCGGACTTCGGAACAGCCCTTGCGGCCATCCGCCACACCCGGATCACGGACAATCTGCCCAAGGACGGGCCCAAGGATGGGCGCTTGCATGTCGATACCGATTCCTTCCCCGCACATCCGCGACTGGCCGGCCGCCGAACGACCTCGCGAGAAACTGCTTGCGCGCGGCCCCGGCGCACTGTCGGATGCCGAACTGCTGGCGATCTTCCTCGGCTCCGGCCTGCGCGGGCAGGACGCCGTCGGCACCGCGCGCGGCCTGCTCAGTGGCCACGGCCCGCTGCGCACCCTGCTCGAACGCAGCGCTTCCGAGTTGGCGAAACTGCCCGGCCTCGGGCCGGCGCGTGCCTGCAAGCTGGTTGCCGCGCTGGAACTGGGCCATCGCCACCTGTCGGCCGAACTCGAGCGCGGCGAGGCGATGAGCGATCCCCACGCCGCCGGCCGCTATTTCGCCCAGCGCCTGCGCGGACGCCCGCACGAGGTGTTCGCGGCGCTGTTCCTCGACACCCGCCACCGTGCCCTCGCCTTCGAGGAGCTGTTCCACGGCACCCTCGACGGCGCCGAGGTGCATCCGCGCGAGGTGGTGCGACGCGCACTGGCCCACAATGCCGCGGCGGTGATCGTCGGCCACAACCACCCCAGCGGCAACCGCGAGCCGTCCGCAGCCGATCGCGCGGTCACTGCCCGGCTCAAGCAGGCGCTGGCACTGGTCGACCTGCGCCTGCTCGACCATTTCGTGATCGCCGACGGGCCGCCGGTGTCGCTGGCGGCGCGTGGCTGGGTCTGACGTCGCGTTTGCGACCGCCCGCGGGGCTGGTCACGCGGCGGCAGACGCGGAACCCGTGACGGGTGAAGCCGGAACCTCCTGGCGAGCACATGGTTGTGCGGGGTTGGTGGCCTCGACCCGCCCGCACGACCAACCAGCGGAGCCGCGACTCCCACCCCGCCTGCCTGACGTACAATGCGCGGTTCCGCAACGCTCCCGGATCCGCCCGTGAAAACCGCCCTCCGCGCCCTGGTCTTGCAGGCCCTCGACGCCCTGCGCGCCGCCGGCACCCTGCCAGCCGATCTCGCCACGCCCGACTTCGTGATCGAGCGGCCGAAGAACCGCGCCCAGGGCGATTTCTCGACCAACGTGGCGATGCTGCTCGCAAAGCCGGCCAAGTCGAACCCGCGCGCGGTCGCGCAGGCGCTGGTCGACGCGCTGCCGGCCAGCGACACCATCGCCGACGTCGAGATCGCCGGCCCGGGCTTCATCAACTTCCGCATCGCCGAGGCCGCCTGGCGTGGCGTGCTGGACGAAGTGTTCGCCCGCGGCGATGCGTTCGGCCGCAACGACTCGGGGCGCGGCCATACCGCAGGTGTGGAGTACGTCTCGGCCAACCCGACCGGCCCGCTGCACGTCGGCCACGGCCGCGCGGCGGTGATCGGCGACTGCATCGCCCGCGTGCTGGCCGCCAACGGCTGGGACGTGCAGCGCGAGTACTACTACAACGACGCCGGCGCGCAGATCGACAACCTCGCGATCTCGGTGCAGGCGCGCGCGCAGGGCCGTGGCCCGGACGATGAAGGCTGGCCGGAAGACGGCTACCGCGGCGACTACATCAAGGATGTCGCGCAGGCCTATCTCGATGGCGCCAGTGTCGAAGTCGAGGGACACACCGTCACTGGTGCGAAGGATGCGGACGATCTCGACGCAATCCGCCAGTTCTCCGTCGCCTACCTGCGCCGCGAGCAGAACCTCGACCTGGAGGCCTACGGCGTCGGCTTCGACGTCTACTTCCTCGAAAGCAGCCTGTACACCGACGGCAAGGTCGAGGAAACGGTGCGCGAGCTGGTCGCCCATGGCCACACCTACGAGGACGGCGGCGCACTGTGGCTGCGCAGCACCGACTTCGGCGACGACAAGGACCGGGTGATGCGCAAGTCCGACGGCAGCTACACCTACTTCGTGCCGGACGTCGCCTACCACCTGTCGAAGTGGCAGCGCGGCTACGAGCGCGCGATCACCGAGCTCGGCGCCGACCACCACGGCAGCCTGGCCCGGGTGAAGGCGGGCCTGCAGGCGCTCGACAAGGGCATCCCGCAGGGCTGGCCGGAATACGTGCTGCACCAGATGGTGACGGTGATGCGCGGCGGCGAGGAAGTGAAACTGTCCAAGCGCGCCGGCAGCTACCTGACCTTGCGCGACCTGGTCGACGAGGCCGGCCGCGACGCCACCCGCTGGTTCCTGATCGCGCGCAAGCCCGACTCGCAGTTGACCTTCGACATCGACCTGGCCCGCAGCCAGTCGCTCGACAACCCGGTCTACTACGTGCAGGTCAGCCATGCGCGCATGTGCGGGCTGCTGCGCCAGCTGGCCGAGCGCGGCCTGACCTTCGACCGCGAGCAGGGCCTGGCACAAGCACTGCCGCTGGACGATGCCGCCACCCACGAGCTGGTCGCCGCGATCGACCGCTACCCGGACGTGGTGGAAAGCGCCGGTCGCGACCTCGAACCGCACCAGATCGCCGCCTATCTGCTGGAGCTGGCGCAGGACTTCCAGAGTTATTACAACGACCATCAATTCCTGGTCGACGACGCCGATACCCGCAATGCGCGGCTGGTGCTGGCGCTGGCGACGAAGCAGGTGCTGGCCAACGGCCTCGAACTGCTCGGCGTGAGTGCGCCCGAAGTGATGTAACGCCGGCCAGTGATTCGCATACACTGGCCACTACCAATTTTTGCGATTCACATCACATTCCGGCCGCCATGCCCACCATGCCGGCCGGGGATGCAGCGAGGAAGACGACGCAGTGGCAGCACGACGCAACAAATCCCAGGCCCGGCGCACCCAGAGCAACGGCCTGCCCGGCTGGGCATGGCTGGTGCTTGGCATCCTGCTGACCCTGATCGTGGTGCTGGTCGCGTCGTCCTGGCTGAAGTCCGATGGCGACGACTTCTTCCGTCCGCAGGCCAACCCCGACGCCCGCCCGCTGCCTGTTTCGACCGCCGACGACGAGTTGCCGGCACCATCCGGTCGCCGCGATGCCGGTGACGATGGCAAGGAGCGCAGCGAGGACTTCGCCTTCTACGACCTGCTTACCGGCAAGGAAGTGCCGATGACCGACGCCGAGCTGGCCGCAACCCAGCGCGCGGAAAGCCAGCGCCAGGCCGAACTGGAGCGCCAGCGGGCCCTGCGTGCACTCAATGGCCAGGCCGACGCGCAGGTGGCGGCCGCCGAACCGGCCTTGCCGGAACCGGTCACCCCCGATGCCGCCACCCCGGCACGGACCGCCCCCGACACACCCGTCCCCGCCCAGGCCCCCACGACGCAGCCGGCCGCAGCCGTGGCGCCGGTCGGCAACGCGAATACCGCTGCGGGAGTTGGCGACGGCAGCCGCTACATCCTGCAGGCCGGCGCCTTCCGCGCCTCCGGCCAGGCCGAGGAACTGAAGGCACGCATCGCCCTGCTCGGACTCGGCGCGCGGGTTGAACCGGCACAGATCGATGGCACCACCGTCTACCGCGTCCGCATGGGCCCGTACGGCACCGCCAGCGACCTCGCCGACGCCAAGCGCAAGCTCGAGAGCGGTGGGCTGCAGGCGTTGGCGATCCGGGCCCGGTAAGCGGATTTCGTATAGCCCGGGACAGGCCGAAGACCGCACCCGGACAGATATCCCTTCCTGCCAGGATCCCGGGTGCGCTCCGCTTGCCCGAGTACGCGTCGCGGATTGTTGCCGAACAGCCCCCGCAACGCCCCGGCCGTCCGGAAGCGTGCCCGGATACCGTGCACACGCACGCACCTCTGCCTAGACTCCCAGCCGACACCAAGGGGAATTCCGGGACATGGACAAACGATTGTTGCTGGCCTGCCTGGCCGCGCTTGCGGTGATGCTCGGCTTCGACCTGGCGACCCTGCTCAGCGGCCGCGCGCTGGATCTGCCGGTGCGGACCGGCTGGGGCACGGTGCCGGTAATCGGCCTGCTCGTCACCGCTTTGGCGATGGCGGCCGGCGGCTGGGTCGCACGCCGCGGCTTCCGCATCGTCGCCCTGCTGCTGGCGGCGCTGGTCTGGCTGTGCGTGGTGACCGTGGTCGAGCTGGGGGCGCTGTCGAGCCGCGAGTCGCTGATCGGTCTGACCGACATCCTGCGCCACAGTGCGCTGGCGATGGTGTTGAGTCTGGTTGCCGCGTGGAGCGGCGCCGCGCTGGGCGAGCGCATCGCCCGGCGTGAAGCCTCTCCCTCAACCGCGACGTAGCAGGAACACCACTAGAGCGCCTTGGGCTCGACTAGGGGCCCGACTGGCCGTTCGCGGACTTCAATCGAAGGCGCGCTCCTGCAGATTCGACGACTCTGCTACGTCGGCTTGCGCTTGAGTACGATCAGCGCGGAGGTGTCGGACTCGCCGTGGCCGCGCTCGACCAGTTCGGCGTAGTCGGCCAGCGCCTGATCGATGGTGGCGGTGCGGATGCCGGCGTCCTGGGCAATGCCCTGGACGATACGCAGGTCCTTGAGCATGTGCGCCGACTTGAAGCCCGGCGCAAACGCGTCGCGCAGCATGGTCGCGCCGCGTTTTTCGAGGAACCAGCTGTTGGCCGCACCGGCCATCAGCGTCGGCAGCAGGGTGTCCGGATCGAGGCCGAGCTTTTCGCCCAGCGCCAGGCCCTCGCAGACCGCCTCGTTGATGCCGGCCACCAGCACCTGGTTGACCGCCTTGGTGGCCTGGCCGGCACCGGTGCCGCCCATCAGGCCGATCCGCGCGGCGTAGGCCGCGATCACCGGGCGTGCCTTCTCCAGCACTTCGGCCTCGCCGCCGGCCATCACCGACAGCTTGCCGTTGCGCGCACCCTCGACGCCGCCCGACACCGGCGCATCGATGAAACCGATGCCCTCGGCCGCCAGCAGCGCGGCGACCTTGCGCGCGGTCTGCACCGACACCGTCGAGTGGTCGACGACCACTGCGCCGGCCTTGAGCACCTTGGCCAGCGCGGCCGCATTTTCGATCACATCGGCGTCCAGCGACACGCACATCGCGACCACGTCGCAGTCGGCGAAGTTGTCGGCCGAGCGCGCGGCGCGCACGCCCAGTTCGGCGGCCAGTGCGTCGGCCTTGGCCTGGGTGCGGTTGCCGACCACGGTCAGCAGGCCGGCGTTGTGCAGGTAGCGCGCCATCGGCGCGCCCATCGCGCCGAGGCCGATGAAGCCGGTCTTCAATGCAGGTGGAGCAGTTTCTTTCGTCATCATTCAAACATTCCACTCAAAAACCGTCAGGCGCGAGGCGCCGCTGCGGTGCAGCGGATCGGCATCAGCCAGGGCCTGCGCCTCGTTCAGGTTCGCGGCCAGCAGCACGTAGGCGCCACCGCTTTTGTCCGAAAAGCCCCCTGCCATCTGCACACGGCCCTGCCGGCGCAAATCGGCCAGATAGTCGAGGTGCGGCTGGATCACCACGGGATCGAAATGCGGCTCGCGGATCGCAAGCACCAGGAAACTTTTGCCCATGTCCGTCTCAGACCGCGCGACCGACCGCGGCGCCATCGTCATCGAGGTAGGTATAGCCGGTCAGGCCGGCCTCGAGCGAGGCGAGCAGCCGTGCGGACTCGTCGGCCGGCAGATGCGCGTCGGCGACGCGGGTGCGATAGGCCGCACGCAGGTCGTCGAGCCGGTAACCGACGTAGTCGAGCATCACGTCGGTGGTGTCGCCGCGGCGTTGCTGGCTGATCCGGTAGCCGCGCGGGTCACCGGTATCGACCCGCACCTCGACCGCGTCGGTGTCGCCGAACAGGTTGTGGATGTCGCCGAGAATCTCCTGGTAGGCGCCGACCAGGAAAAAACCGAGCCGGTAGCTCTCGCCGGAGCGCAGCGCATGCAACGGCAGCGAGGTGCTGAGGGTCTCGTTCTCGACGTAGGTGTCGATGCGGCCGTCCGAGTCGCAGGTCAGGTCGGCGATCACCCCGCGCCGGTCCGGCGCCTCGTCGAGACGCTCGATCGGCACGATCGGGAACACCTGATCGATCGCCCAGATGTCCGGCATCGATTCGAACACGCTGAAATTGACGAAGTACTTGTCGACCAGGCGCTGGTCGAGCTCGTCGAGGATCGGCTGGTGGCTCTTGCGCACCGGGTCGAGCTGCGCACGCACCGCACTGGCGATGGCGTAGAACAGGTCGTCGATACGCGCGCGGTGGATCAGGTCGATCTGGCCCAGCGCATAGAGCGACAGCCCTTCGCTATGGTGGTGCTGGGCCTCATGGAACAGCTCGACCGCGGGCCGCTGACCTAGCTCGGCGTGGATCTCGCGCAGGTGGCGAACCACGGCCGGCTCGTCGTCGTGGGCGTCGGGGATGCGGCCTTCCGGCGCGGTCTCGACCTCGGTCACGTTGGCCACCAGCACCGCATGATGGGCGGTCATCGCACGGCCGCATTCGGTGATGATGCGCGGCGCGGCCAGCCCGTATTCCTCGCAGGCCTCGGCCAGCGGTTGCACGATGGTGCCGGCATACTGGCTGGCACCGTAGTTGATCGAACAGTAGCTGCGCGAACGGGTGCCCTCGTAATCGATGCCGAGGCCACCGCCGACGTCCATGTAGCGCACATTGGCGCCGAGCACGGACAGCTCGACGAAGTAGCGCACCGCCTCGCGCATGCCGCTGGCGATGTCGCGCACGTTGGAGATCTGCGAACCCATGTGGAAGTGCAGCAGGCCGAGGCAATCGGTCATGCCCGAATCGCGCAGCGACTTCCACAGATCCAGCACCTGTCGCGGCGAGAGGCCGAACTTGGCCTTGTCGCCGCCGCTGTTCTGCCACTTGCCGGCGCCGAGGCTGGCCAGGCGCATGCGCACGCCGAGGCCCGGCTGCACGCCCAGCGCTTCCGCCTCGGCCATCACAAGCGGCAGCTCGGACGGCTTCTCGATCACGATCCAGGTGTTCAGGCCGAGCTTGCGGCCGATCAGGGCCAGGCGGATGTACTCGCGGTCCTTGTAACCGTTGCAGACGATCAGCCCGCCCGGCCGGCTCAGCGCCATCACCGCCATCAGCTCGGGCTTGCTGCCGGCCTCCAGGCCGAAGCCGTCGCCATGATGGGAGGCCAGGGTGCCGGCCACGCCATGGTGCTGGTTGACCTTGATCGGATAGACCGCGGTGTAGCCGCCAGCGTAGTTCCAGTCTGCCATCGCCTGCGCGAACGCCGCCTGCAGGCGGCCGAGGCGATCGCCGAGGATGTCCGGGAAACGCAGCAGCAGCGGCAGCTTGGCGCCGTTGGCGCGGGCCTCGTCGACCAGTTGCGCCAGCGCGACCGCCGGGCCGTCGCCGCGGCGCGGGCTGACCGTTACGCAGCCGGCGTCATCGACGTCGAAATACCCCTCGGCCCAGTAGGGAATCGAGTAGGTCTGACGGGCCTGGTCGATGGACCATGGAGACGGCGACGGGGGCATCTGGGGGACACCGGGGTTCGGGGGACGCGCATTCTACCCCCGCAGGGGTGACGGCGCGTGTCCAAGGTGGCCACGCCATCGTCGCGCGGTCATGCCGTGGTCACGGCGCGATCACGGCATTTCGGCCTCGGTTCGCTACAATTCGCGACCTTGCGCGGCCACTGGGCCGCCCTTCCAGCGGGACGCACCGGCATGAACGACAGCAGCACCTGGCACTACGAGAACTTCGACTCGACCGGCTCGGCCATCGGCTACCGCATCACCCGCAAGCTGGACGAGGCGCAGTCGCCGTTCCAGAAGATCGAGATCTTCGAGAGCACCGACTGGGGCAACATCATGCTGATCGACGGGGCGATGATGCTGACCACCAAGGACAACTTCCTCTACCACGAGATGATGTCGCACCCGGCGCTGTTCACCCACGCCGATCCGAAGCGGGTGGTGATCATCGGCGGCGGCGACTGCGGCACCCTGCGCGAAGTGCTGCGCCACCCCGGCGTCGAAAGCGCGACCCAGTGCGACATCGACGAGCAGGTCACCCGCATGGCCGAGAAGTGGTTCCCGGAGCTGTGCGAGTCCAACTCCGACTCGCGCGCCGAACTGCTGTTCGACGACGGCGTCGCCTACATGGCCCACTGCCCGGCCGGCAGCGTCGACATCGTCATCGTCGACTCCACCGACCCGGTCGGCCCGGCCGAGGGGCTGTTCAACAAGGCGTTCTACGAGAGCTGCTTCAAGGCGCTGAAAGACGACGGCATCCTCGTCCAGCAGTCCGAGTCGCCGTTGATGCTGCTCGACCTGATCAAGGAGATGCGCGCCGAGATGGGCAAGGCCGGCTTCGGCACTTTCAAGACCCTGCCGTTCCCGCAGCCGTGCTACCCGACCGGCTGGTGGAGCTGCACCCTGGCGCGCAAGGGCGGGAGCTTTGATTTCCGCACCGACGACGCCCGCAACAAGCCGTTCGTAACCCGGTACTACACCGCCGACATCCACACCGGCGCGCTGGCCACGCCACCGTTTGTGGCCGAGGCATTGGGCGAGTAAACCACCGCGTCCCGGTCGAAGACGAAACCCCGCCTGGCGCGGGGTTTTTCATGGTGCCGCCCCGGCCTGGCGGCGCTTTGGCGCATCCGCCTTCACCAGCCCCGCGACCTCCTCGTCGCTGATCGGGGTCAATCCCGACTCCCAACGCAGGTTGAGCAGGATCACCAGCGACTGCGCCCAGGCCGCGCTCCAGGCCACCCCTGCGTGGCCGTCCTGCAAGACCGCGTGGCGGGGCGCATCGCCGACGCTGTTGCTCACCCGGATCCTGCCCGGCAGCACCACATCACGATAGGCCGGTTGCCCACGGGCGTCGCGCCCGCCCCAGCGGCCGGCAAACCAGCGCCGGTCATCGAAGAAAGTCAGCCTGTCATCGCCGCGGGCCATGTCGATCAGGGCCCGGTCGTAGCCATCCAGTGCGCGGGCGATGTTGGCCAGCCCCGCTGGCGTCCAGTCTTTGGCCAGATCCTGCGCCCAATGCGTGTTGTCGAAGATGCCGACCAGGACGATGCGGGTGTCCGGATGCCGGCGGTGGATCGCCTGCACCGCCACCCGGATCGCGTCCACGCAGTCGGCGATGCGCCCGGCCGCCGGCGAGCCAGCCGGATCGGCGGCCAGCTCCAGCAATGCCGTGCGGGTGCCTACATCGTTGATGCCGATGCGGATCACCACCACGCCCCGCCGCCAGCGCTCGGGCGCTTCGTCCATCAGCTCGATCAGCGCCGGCACCTGCCGGACGCCGCCCATCAGGTCCCCGCAACCGGCTCCGGACACGGCGAAATTGAAGCGGTAGTCCTGCTTGCGCGGCCGGCGCGCCTGCACCCCGACCCCGTCCAGCACCCGCGCCAATCGCCCCGGCACCCCGTACGCGCCCCACTCGCCCGGATCCAGTTCATCACCACGCAGCCGGGCCAGCACCTCGACCCAGTTGAACGTGCTCGTGCGCCAGGCGCCGCCGCGCTCCGGACCGCCTTCCGGAAAACTGATGCGGTCCTGGTAGGCATGGCTGTCGGAGTCGCCGATGACGGCCAGCGGCAACGGCTGTGCCGCTGCCTGCCGCGGCCAGCCGACACCCGCACACAACACCAGCGCAAGCATCCAGTCCCGGACGCGGAAACCCGACATCATGCTGTGCTCGCGGACCTGGCAAGGCAGATCGTCGCCATGAAGCTTCTCCGCATGCCACCTGATCTGCGGTGGCTGCAGAACTGCCAACGTGATGTCCTCAGGAGTGCGGACATCGCCTGTTGCAGCGCCGTTGGTCGAGCTACAGCGCGTCGGCGTCGAGCTCGCCGGTGCGGATGCGCACCACCCGTTCCAGTTCGTGGATGAAGATCTTGCCGTCGCCGACCTTGCCGGTGCCGGCGGCCTTGATGATCGCTTCGACCACCGCGTCGACCAGGTCGTCCGTGATCGCGATCTCGAGCTTGATCTTGGGCAGGAAGTCGACCACGTACTCGGCGCCACGGTAGAGCTCGGTGTGGCCCTTCTGACGACCGAAACCCTTGACCTCGGTGGCGGTGATTCCGGCCACGCCGGCCTCGGCCAGCGCCTCGCGCACGTCATCGAGTTTGAACGGCTTGATCACCGCGGTGACCATCTTCATCGCGTCATCTCCCTTCGCTGCTGGCCGGTCCCGGCTGGAATTCGTTCAGGATAGCAAGCCGGAGGCGATACATTGGGGTAAAGTGCGCGCCCCGCCCGCACGTCGCCGGTAGGAAATTTCCTACCCTGCCCCGCGGCACAGGACGACGGCGCGGACACGCCCGGCAGGCCATGCTGTGCCCATGCCAACGGCCTCTTGCCGGACAGGATCTGAACCGATGATCGACCTGACCCATATCGACGAACTCGCCCGCCGCCTCAGCAACCTGGTTCCGGCGGGGCTGCGCGGGCAATCCGGTGAAGTGCTGCGCGAAGAGCTGCAGGAGAACTTCAAGACCGTGTTGCAGTCCGGACTGACCCGGCTGGACCTGGTGACCCGCGAAGAGTTCGAGGTCCAGCGCGCGGTGCTGCTGCGCACCCGCGAGAAGCTCGAAGCCCTGCAGCAGACCGTCGCCGAACTCGAAGCCCGGCTCGGCAACGCGCCGGGCAACGGCACCCCACGCCACTGAGGGAACCCCCAACATGAACCTGGCCCTCGTGCACGGACGTGCGCGGTCCGGGGTGCGTGCGCCGGAAGTACGGGTGGAGGTGCACCTGGCCGGCGGCCTGCCCGCGATGTCGATCGTCGGCCTGCCGGCTGCGGCGGTACGCGAATCCAAGGACCGTGTGCGTGCCGCCATCCGCTGCGCGCAGTTCGAGTTCCCGGCGCGGCGGATCACCATCAACCTCGCCCCGGCCGACCTGCCCAAGGACGGTGGCCGCTTCGACCTGCCGATCGCGCTCGGCATCCTCGCCGCCAGCGGACAGATTCCGCTGGAACCGCTGACCGAATACGAATTCCTTGGCGAACTCGCCCTCACCGGTGAACTGCGCGCGGTCGACGGCGTGCTGCCGGCCGCATTGGCCGCCGCCGGGGCCGGCCGCAAGCTGGTGGTGCCGGCCTGCAACGGCGCCGAGGCGGCGCTGTCGAGCCGGGTCGAGGCGTATACCGCGCGCACCCTGCTGGAGGTGTGCGCGATGCTGCAGGGGCGCAAGCCGCTGCCTGCCGCGACCGCCCCACCGGCCACGCATGAATCCGGCCCCGACCTGACCGATGTACGCGGTCAGGCGCATGCCCGCCGGGCGCTGGAGATCGCCGCAGCCGGCGGCCACCATCTACTGCTGGTCGGCCCGCCGGGCTGCGGCAAGACCCTGCTCGCCTCGCGCCTGCCCGGGCTGCTGCCCGAGGCCAGCGAAGATGAAGCACTGGAAGCAGCGGCGGTGGCCTCGGTCAGTGGCCGCGGCCTCGACCCGACACGTTGGCGCCAGCGCGGATACCGCTCACCGCACCATACCGCCAGCGCCATCGCCCTGATCGGCGGCGGCAGCGAACCGCGTCCGGGCGAGGTCTCGCTCGCTCATCAGGGCGTGCTGTTCCTGGACGAACTGCCCGAGTGGAGCCGCCACGCCCTCGAAGTACTGCGCGAACCTCTGGAATCGGGCGTGGTCACCGTCTCGCGGGCCGCGCGCAGCGCCGAGTTCCCGGCCCGCTTCCAGCTGGTCGCGGCGATGAACCCCTGCCCCTGCGGCTACGCCGGCGACGCCAGCGGTCGCTGCAACTGCAGCCCGGAAATGATCAACCGCTATCGCGGCCGCGTGTCCGGCCCGCTGATGGACCGGATCGACCTGCACGTGCATGTGCCACGATTGCCGCCCGCGGAACTGCGCCTCGACGGACCGCCCGGAGAATCCACTGCCGCGGTCCGCGAGCGCGTCATCGCCGCCCGCACGACCCAGCTCGATCGCACCGGCGGGCCCAATGCCCGCCTCGGCGAAGCGGAAATGCGCGCGTTCTGCAGACTGACCGACGCCGACCAGGCCCTGCTCGAACGCGCGGTCGAATCGCTGCGCCTCAGCGCCCGCTCGATGCACCGCATCCTGCGCGTGGCCCGGACCATCGCCGATCTTGCCGGCAGCGACGCCATCGCCACCGCCCACCTCACCGAAGCGATCGGTTACCGGCGGATGGATGCGAAGGCGGATGCTGGCGCATGAATCCGGTCGCAGCCCCAGTACCGGTATCGCATCAACCCGCCTCGATATCGTCGGATCGACGCGGCAACGGGTGTACCGATGCCTCCTGCCGGTCTTCCGCAGCAAGCGTGTCGCGCGTGTTCTTCTGCACTGCGATGGCCGCGAACAGGCTCAGCGCATAGGCCATGCCGTAGAAACCCTTCTCGCTCAGGGCCAGCTCCGCGTTCCACAGGCCGATGAAGAGCAGCAGCAACGCCGAGATCACGGCGAACCAGGCCAGGCCGTAGTACAGCGCGGTCACCGGCAGCCCTTCCAGCCGGTCGCGCACGCTCTTCTGCAGCGAAATCGCCGCGAACAGCCCATACAACAGCAACGTGAAGTAGTAGCCCCGCTCGTTGAGCGCCATGTCGGCATTCCACAGGCCGGCCAGGTAGGCGCCCATGCCCAGCAGCAGTGCGGCCCAGGAGGCGCCGATGAAGGCGGCGGAGGGCTTGCGGATGTTGTCATGCATGAAGTTTCACTCCCTGTAAGTGATCTGATTCCGTTCCGGACGGCATTGCGTCAGCCCGACCCTGCCGCTACCGGGACTCGCAGGATACGCTCCTCCAGCCGGGCGTGGCCGATACGGCCGCATGCAGAAGCGATGAGGATCAAACCGTTCCGCGATTCTTGCCGATCCAGGGCCGGTACCAGTTGCGGATGCGTGCCATGTCCGCATCCAGGTCGTCACCGGTGTGGAACACCGGGCCCAGGCCGATGATGCGTTCGGGGTAATGGAAATAGGCAGGCAGCACCGGCACTTCGGCTGCGCGGGCGATCTTGAGGAAGCCGGACTTCCATTTCTCGACCCGCTTGCGGGTGCCTTCGGGCGCAATCACGAACCATATCCTTTCGGCGCTGCGGATCATGCTGGCGGCCTGTTCGACCATGCCACGTGGGGCGCTGCGGTCGATCGGGATGCCGCCGAGGCGGCGCAGGATCGGGCCGAGCGGCCAGAAGAACAACTGGTGCTTGCCGAGCACGCGCACCTCCAGCCCCAGCGCGAGCTTGGCGGCGAAGCCCCAGATGCCGTCCCAGTTGGACGAATGCGGGGCGGCGATCACCACCATCTTCGGGATATCGGGGATGGGGCCAGCCACGCGCCAGCCGCCCATGCGCAGGACACTGCGGCCGAGCCAGCGGGTGAAACGGTTGGGTTTGACCCGCGGCATCGCCGACGGGATCTCGGGCAGAAGGGGTTGTGCGTCGTCGGTCAAGGCTTAGGGTCCGTTGACTGTCACCAGTGAGTCGCGTGACCCCGCCGCTGTCAGGCAAGGCGCACGCCGCCGTGCCGTAGCCATTCTACGGCCAAGGCGCGCAATGCTGCACGGCGGCGGCGGGGCAGTATGCCCCGGCGCGGCCTGCCGGTGGCAGTCAACGGACCCTAATCCCAGTTTTGCGGCGACCGGCCGCGCTTGATGGTGCTGCGCTGTCGCTTCTCGCCCAGCCGCCGTTCGCGCGCGCCGCGGCTGGGGCGGGTGGCGATGCGCGGCTTGGGAGCGTGCAGGCCGGCTTCGATGAAGGCGGCCAGGCGTTCACGGGCGTCCTCGCGGTTGCGCTCCTGGGTGCGGAAGCGCTGGGCGTTGATGACCAGTACGCCTTCACCGGTCACGCGGCGATCGCGCCTGGCGAGCAAGCGCTCGCGCACGGGCTCGGGCAGCGAGGGCGAGCCGGCGACGTCGAAGCGCAACTCGACCGCGGTGGACACCTTGTTGACGTTCTGCCCGCCCGGCCCGGCCGCGCGCACGAAGCGCTCGACCAGCTCGGCCTCGGGGATCTCGATGTGGGCGGCGGTGACGGGCATGGCGAGTGGATTGTAGTGCTTGTGACTTTCGTGTTCGCGTTGGTGCCGTCGGGGAAGCCGGTGGCCATGGCATTGCGGGACACGCCGTGAACCCGTCCCTGGGGGCTCATCCGAAACATCCATGTTTCGGAAGGTCCCGCAATGCCATGGCCACCGACTTCTGGAAAGTCGGGCGGCGCTTGTGGGCAAGGCAGGCAGTAGCCCGCTCAAGCAGAGCGCACCCGGGGGCCTCGGCACCTTGTCGGCGCTCTTGGAAACCCCATTCCCACCCCGGCCCTCCCCTTGAAAGGACGAGAGCAAAGGTTGGGTGGGGATGGGTTCTCAATCCGCCATGGCGAAATCGAACAGCGCCAGCGCCTTCGCGAACTCCGCATCCGGCGGGGCGATGGCCTGGATCCTGATGCCGGTGAGCGGATGAGTGAAGGCGAGGCGGCGGGCATGCAGGAGCATGCGGTGGATGCCCATCATGCGGAAGTTGCGGTTGTGGCGGCCGTCGCCGTGGCTGGTGTCGCCGATCAGGTGGTGCGAGGCGTGCTTGAGGTGACGGCGGATCTGACGGAAGCGGCCGGTCTCGGGACGGGCTTCCAGCAGGGAGTAGCGCGAGGTCGGGAAGCCTGTCGACGGCACGTCCAGTTCGGCGGTGGCGAGGCGGCGGAAGCGGGTGATCGCCGGCTTCTTGACCGGCTTGCCGGGGCCGCCGTCGAGCGGGTGGTCGATCTCGAACACTTCTTCGGTCCAGCCGCGGCAGACGGCCCGGTAGGCCTTCTCGACCTCGCCCGACATCAGTGTCTTGCCGAGTGCGGAGGCGGTGTCGCGGTCGAAGGCGAGCAGCAGACAGCCGCTGGTGGCGCGATCGAGACGGTGGACGAGGAAGATCGGGCGGCCGAACTGCTCGCGCAGGCGGTCGGCGGCGAAATCGGTCTCGCCGCGCGCGAGCGCGCTGTCGTGGACCATCAGGCCGGCCGGTTTGTCGACGATGGCGAGGGTGTCGTCGAGATGGAGGACCGGGAGAGCGGTCACCGCCGCGGCCATGCGGCAAGCAGTGCCCACACGCCACCGGCGGCGGCGATCCAGCTCGATGCGGGAATCGACAGCCAGCTCGGCCCGCCGGCCTCCAGCGCGTACAGCACCGCGGCGACGATCAGCAGGCCGGTGCCGAGCAGGGCGGCAACGGTACGGCGCTGCAGGTCCTTGACCGCTCGGGTCAGCGCGGCGAGGTCGCGCGACTGCATGTTGAGGGTGTGCTCGCCCTCGACCTGCTGGCGCAACCACGCATGCAGCAGGCGCGGCATCTCCGGCGCACGGGTGACCAGCTCGGGCAGGCGCTTGCGGAACTCGCGCGCGAGCCGGCGCGGGCTGTAGCGCTCGACCAGGATCTTCGACAGCACCGGTCGTGCCACTGCCCAGATGTCGAGCTTCGGATCGAGCAGGCGGCCGACGCCCTCGATGTTGAGCAGGGTCTTCTGCAGCAGGATCAGCTGCGGCTGCAGGGTCAGCTCATGGCGCTGGGCAACGCGGAAAAGCTTGATCAGCACCTCGGCCAGCGAGATCTCGCTCAGCGGACGGGTGAAGTACGGTTCGCAGACCGAGCGCGCGGCCGCTTCCAGCTCGTCGATGCGGATATGCGGCGGCATCCAGCCGGCCTGTACGTGCAGTTCGGCGATACGGCGATAGTCGCGGTTGAAGATCGCCATGAAGTTCTCGGCGAGGTAGTACTGATCCTCGTCGGAGAGCTGGCCCATGATGCCGAAGTCGAGCGCGATGAAGCGCGGGTTGGCGCGCCGCGCGGGATCGCTGTCGACCCAGATGTTGCCGGCATGGGCGTCAGCATGGAAGAAGTTGTCGCGGAACACCTGGGTGTAGAACACCCGCACACCCTTGGCCGCGAGCGCCTTGCGGTCGATGCCGGCCGCGTCGAGCGCCTCGATGTCGTCGGACGGGATGCCGTGCACGCGCTCCAGCGTGAGCACGCGCTCGTGGGTGTGGGTCCAGATCACCTCGGGCACGTAGAGGTCGTCGCTGGCCTTGCCGTCGGCACCGGTCCAGAACCGGCGCAGCACGCTGGCGTTGGCGCCCTCGCGCTGCAGGTCGAGCTCGGCGGCAAGGGTGTTCTCGACTTCTTCCACGATCGCCTTCGGACGGATCTTGTCGGCGTTGGGATGGGTGCGGTCGACCAGGGCGGCGAGCGCACCGAGCAGGGCGATGTCGGCGGCGATCTGCTTCTCGATATCGGGCCGCAACACTTTCACCACCACTTCGCGCTCGAGTTCGCCATCACGCGCGGGCAGGGTGGCCGCGTGCACCTGGGCGATCGACGCGGAAGCCAGCGGCTCGGTGTCGAAGCTGGCAAAGGCCTCGGCGACCGGTTGCTCCAGCGCGCCCTCGACAATGGCGCGGGCGCGCTCGCCGTCGAACGGGGCGACGCGGTCCTGCAACAGCGCCAGTTCTTCGGCGACGTCGGGCGGCACCAGGTCGCGGCGGGTCGACAGGATCTGGCCGAACTTGACGAAAATCGGACCGAGATCCTGCAGCGCCAAGCGCAGTCGCGCGCCGCGCGACTGGATGGCGATCTCTTTCGACGCCCTCGGCACGAAGGGACGCGCCAGTTTGAGCCAGCGCTCGGCCGGGGTGCCGTCGAGCAGGTCGTCGAGCCGGTAGCGCAGCAGTACCCGGCCGATGCGCCAGGCGCGGAACAACGACTTCATGATGCCGAGCCCTTCGCCGAAGCCCGGTCGTCCATGACCGGGCTTTCCGGTGCGGTGCGTAGCCGGGCGACCCGGGCAATCAGTCGCTCGACATCATCCCGAAGCGTGTCGACGTCGTCATGAAAGGCGTTGAGTTCGTCGCGACCGACCACGTCGCGCGACTCCTCGGTCACATACTCGGCGGCATTGGCGGCGAGCGTGGCGCCGGCAACCCGGGCATGGCGCAAGCCGGCGGCGATCGCATTGGCGACCTGCACCCCGATGACATCACCGAGGATGGCGACGAAGGGCTGCTGCCAGTCGGGGTCAAAGCGCTCGGCGAGCTTCTGCAGACGGCGAGCCAGATCCGCATCGCCCTCGATCCTCAGCTGCCCCACCGGCGGAGCATCGTCGTTGCGCACGAAAGGCAGCTGGGATATCAGCCCGGCCAGCGAACTGCGCACCGACAGGTCGGCGCCATCATCGGCCGGACCTACCTCGAGACGTTCACCGGCCACCCGCACCTGCAGGGCCAGCGGCGGAGCGGCCAGATGCAACGCGATCCGGCGGCCGTCGAGGGCCGCCAGGCCCTGACGGGTATCGTCGTCCAGTGCCAGCGCGCGGTTGAGTGCCGCTTCGAGCACGCGGCCCGCAATTGGCTTGAGGGTGGCGAACGGGGAATGGGGGATCGAGGCCATGCCGCATTGTAGCCGCCGGCACCCACGTCCCTGAGCCCCGATTTCACTGGAGGATTTCGCCGGAGCGGATCAGACCCTCTTGCGGAAGAACGCGACCGCCGCCAGTACCAGGAAGACGACGAACAGGATCCAGGCGATGTTGGTGGCGGCGCCGGCGATGCCGGAGAACCCGAGCACCGCGGCGATGATCGCGATGACGAAAAAGACGATGGCGTAGTAGAGCATGGCGCACCTCCCGCACGGGTGCCGTCGGTCGTGCCGGATTGGCACGCTTCGAGCATCGTCCGTTGGGGTGTTAGCTGCGGGTGACTGCCATGTGTGTGGAACCGGCAGCCTTCAGTCTTGTGAACCCCTCGTCAATGGACACCCGCGGCACGTAACCGAAATCGCGCGCGGCCGGTTCCATCGAGTACCAGTGGGTGGTCGCCAGTTGCTCGGCCAGGAAGCGGGTCATCGGCGGCTCGCCCTTCAACGGCAACAGGGTCCACAAGCCCTCGCAAACCACCCCGGCCGCATAGGCGACACCGAATGGCAGCGACTTGTCCACCGTCGGTGCACCGGCCGCGGCCAACAGACCGTTGACGATCTCGCGCAGCGGACGCGGCTCGCCGTTGCTGATGAAGTAGGCGCGGCCGGCGCAGGCGCGACCCGGCGCGAGGTGGTCGAAGGCGTCGAAGTGGGCCTGGGCGGCGTTGTCGATATAGGTGGTGTCGATGAGATTGTGGCCCCCGCCGACCAGGCGCAGGCGGCCGGCGTGGGCACGCTCGACCAGTCGCGGCAGCAGTTGGTTGTCGCCGACGCCCCAGATCAGCCGCGGCCGCAGCGCCACCGTCGCCAGGCTGGCGGAGTTTGCACGCAGCACCGCCTTCTCGGCGATCTGCTTGGTCGCGGCATATGGCGCCTTCAGGCCTTCGCCATAGGGCACGGTATCGGCGGTGCCGCCCTCGACCGGATGGGTCGCGCGGTGGGTCACGCTGGGAGTGGAGGTGTAGACGAGCTTGTCGATGCCGTGCACGCGGCAGGCTGCGATGACGTTGTCGGTGCCGATGACGTTGGCATCGAAATAGCTGTCGTAGCTGCCCCAGGCGCCGGCCTTGGCGGCGTTGTGGAACACCGCGCCGCAACCGTTCGCCGCAGCGATGACCGCGTCGCGCTGGGCAAGGTCGCCCTGCACCTGTTCGACGCCGAGTTTCTCCAACGCGTCGTAGTAGCCGCGGTTGTAGCTGACCACGTGATGCCCGCGCTCGCGCAAGCCACGGCACAAGGCCTGGCCGAGGAAACCGCCGCCGCCTGTCACCAGGATCTTCATCGCGTCACCCCTGCTGCCCACACCGCCAGCTTCTCGCGGCCGATCTTGGCATTGTGACGGATGTCGACCGGGAACTTCGGGTGGTGCAGGAAGCGGTCGATGCCGGCGCAGTGCGGGTGTGCGGCGGCGATATCGCGCAGTTCGCGTTCGATTCGCGGCCAGTCGCGCGTCGTCACGCCTTCGGCCAGTTCCACGCACAGCACCGGCCGCTGCGAGCCCCGTGCGCCGATGCCGACCAGCGCGGTGCGGCGCACCTGTGGATGCACGTTGAACACCGGTTCGACCTGCTCGGTGTAAAGCGGGCCGGCGGCGGTCTCGACGCGATGCGACTTGCGGCCGCAGAACCACAGCCGGCCGTGTTCGTCGAACCAACCGACGTCGCCCATGCGGTGGACGACGCGTTCGCTTCCGTCGGGCAAGGTCTCGCGGATCTTCGCGAGCCGGGTTTGCTTGTCGCGATTGAAATAGGCATCGGTCGCGGTCGGGCCGGCGACGGTGATCTCGCCGATCTCTCCAGACGGCAGCAGCTCGGCCTGCGACCAGTCGGCGATGGCCTCGTCAGTGATACGGATGATGCGGACCTCGTTCGGCGGCACCGGGCGGCCGACGCAGGTGCCGGCGCCGCGTTCGGTCGCTTCGCGGGTGGCCTGCAACTCGCGGCCTTCGATCACCGCGACCGGCAGGCATTCGGTGGCGCCATAGGGGGTCCAGAAACTGGCATCGTCGGGCAGCAGCTCGCGCATTTTCGCCACCACTTCCGCCGGGACCGGGGCGCCGGCCGAGGTGACACGCTTCAGTGTCGGCAGCGGCTGGCCGTGGTCGGCCAGCACCTTCATCAGCGCCGGCGAGCCGAACAACTGGTCGATGCCGAAACGCGCGATCGCGTCGTGCAGCTTGCGTGGCTCGGCCTGCGCGGGCCGGGTCGGGTCCATGTCCGGGATCACCGAGGTCAGGCCGAGCGCGGGATCGAAGAGGGCGAACGGCGGGAAGGTCGGCAGGTCGACCCCGCCCGCCTCGATCCCGAACGCCGCGCGCATCAGCCCGATCTGGGCAACGAAGTGGCGGTGGCGGTAGACCACGCCCTTGGGCACCCCGGTCGAGCCGCTGGTGAAGACGATCGCGGCGACTTCGTCCGGCGCGGTGTCCGCCAGCTGCGGGCCGGCGTCCCGCCCGTCCGCCTCGACCTGCGCCAGCGTCGCATCGGCCAGCCAGGCGCGGCGGCCGGTGCTGATCCGCACCCGCGCCGACTTCGCCCAGCCCAGAAGTACGCGCGCGAACTGCGCCAGCGGGATGCCGATGAAGGCCTCGGCCTGCGCCTCGTCCAGGCATTGCTTCAGCGCGCGCTTGTCGATGCCGGGATCGACCAGCACCGGCACCGCGCCGGCCTTGAACAGCGCGAACATCAACAGAAAGAACTCGGGCGAGGGCCGCACCATCACCACGGTGCGGGTGCCGCGGCCGATGCCGTGGCGGGCGAGGCCGGCGGCGATCGCATCGCTGCGCGCATCCAGCTCGCGGTAGCTCAGGGTCTGGTCGTAGCGGGCCAGCCCGTCCGGGCCGCGACGGCCGGGGCAGCGCATGGCGATGCGGTCGGGGGCCTCGACGGCCAGCCGCGGCAGGCTGGCAGCGATGTTGCACGGGGCGCCGGGGGGGGCCGTCGTGGCGACCGGGCCGGCCGCGACCGGAGTGTCTTGGGGAAAACTCATCCGCCTATTGTCGCCGCTCATGGGCCGGCCCGCGTACCCGCCGGCTCATCGGGGGTAATCGGCCTCGGGGGCACTTGCGCGCGGCCGCGGAATTCCCAAAATTCCGCCACCCCCATTCCACCTGCATCAACTACAACCCGGACGGCGGCCATGAGCCACCCCTGCCTGACCTGCGGCGCCTGCTGCGCCACGTTCCGCGTCTCGTTCCACTGGGCCGAGACCACCCCCACCCTCGGCGGGACCGTGCCGGAAGAACTCACCGAACGCTTCGACCACCATCGCGTGGTGATGCGCGGCACGTCCTCCAAAACACCACGCTGCATCGCCCTCGATGCCGAGATCGGCGTGCATTCGCGCTGCTCGATCCACGCGATCAAGCCCAGTGTATGCCGCGAGGTGCCGGCGTCTTGGGAGCATGGGGAGCCGAGCCCGCAATGCGACAAGGCCCGCCTCGGCCACGGCATGCCGGTGCTGACCCCGGCCGACTGGGACTTCCCGACCGAACCGACGGAGCCGCCCACCGAGCCGCCGGCCCCCGTCACGCCGATGGCGGCCTGAGGTTCTTCTCCGCCGTTCCGGGCGCGGTGGCGGCCTTACGTCGAGCGGCGATCCAGGAAGTCACGGATCGCCGGCACCAGCACTTCGGCCTCGTCTTCCAGCACGTAGTGGTTGGCGTCCTCGAACGCGTGTACTTCGGCCTGCGGCAATGCAGCGATGAAGCCGTCGAGAAAATGCTTGTCGAACACGAAATCGCGCAGGCCCCAGCCGATGAACACCGGCCGGTCGGCGTACTCGTGCAGCGCCCGCGCCGACTCGGCCAGTAACGGCCAGGCACGGTCGCCCTCGCCCAGCGGGATGTCCTGCATGAAGCGCAGGGTGCTGATCGCGTTGGTCCAACCGTCGTAGGGCGCGGTGTAGGCGCGGCGCACCGCGCGCGGCATGCGCTTTTCCACGCCAACCCACGCCGCACCCCGCGCGAACAGGTTGAAGGCGCGGATCATGAAGCCGCCAAGCTTCGAATCGCGACCAAGCGACAGCTGCCACGGCATCGGCTTGGCCGCCGGCAGCGGGAACGCGGCGGTGTTGAGGATCACCAGCCGCCGCACCCGTTCACGTCGTGCCAGCGCCCAGCCGAAACCGATCATCCCGCCCCAGTCGTGCACCGCCAGGGTCAGCGGACCGGTCACGCCGAGATGCTGCAGCAGTGCCTCCAGATCGTCGACGCGCGATTGCAGGGTGTAGTCGTAGGCCTCATCACCGGGCCGGTCGGACAGGCCCATGCCGACGTGGTCCGGCACGATGCAGCGGTAGCGACCGGACAACCCCGACACCAGCTTGCGCCAGTAATAGCTCCACGACGGATTGCCGTGGACCATGACGACGACCTCGCCATCGCGCGGGCCCTCGTCGAGAAAGCTCATGCCGATACCCGGCCGCACCTCGAAGCGCCTGGGGGTGAAGGGATAGTCGGGGTAGGTGGCGGCGGACATCAGGGGGCTCGACGGGGCCGGGACAGGTCGGGGGCGGCATTATCCGCTGTTGCAGCTGCAAGGCCCAACTGCCGGCAGCCCGAAGCTTTCAGGCCTGCTCAGGCCACCGCCAGTGCGTCCAGGATTGGGGCGGTATGTCGGAATCGCTCCCACAGAATCTCGAATCGGCCACCGAAGCAGCGCACCAGATGCGCATTATCGGTCACCGCGAGGTTCTCCTCGTTGTACTCGCTCGCGCTGCGGGTCCAGTTGAAGCTGCCGTTGGCCAGCCAGCGGCCGTCGAACAGGGCGAACTTGTGGTGCATGTGGTGCGGGCTGTCGTCGATGCGCACCGGCACGCCACGACGATGCAGCCAGGCGACGTCGCTGCCGGCATCGTGCAGCTTGTCGTTGTCGCTGACCACCCGCACCGCGATGCCGCGCCGGTGCGCTGCGTCGATTTCCTCGCGCAGGCGGTCGTCGGAGATCGTGTACACGCAGATGTCGATCGCGTGGCGCGCGCCCCGGCACAGCTCGCGCAGCTTTCGCAGGCAGGCATCGCCCGGGGTGAAGCAGGCGGTGGACTCCACGGACGCGACCGCGGTCGCCATGTCCAGGGTCCTGACCACCTGCTCCAGCCACTTCAGCACCTCGGGCACAGCGCCAGGATCGGCCTGCATCAACTCGCGGCCCATCGCGAACGCACGATTGCGCAGGTAGCGCACCCGCTCGCGATCGAGCTGTTCGCCCAATGCCCGCAACTCGTGCTTCTCGCCCGGGTCCAGGCGCCGGTCGTCGATGCTGTCGCGGAGCACCCGGTCCAGTTGGCTGAAATCCATGCCGCGCTCCTCAGCGCCGGGTGCGGCCGTGCAGGCGGTCGGCGAACTCGGCCAAGGCCTGCTCCAGCTGCTGCTGGCGCTCGGTCTTGATGGCCGGGGTCGTCTCGTCGCGCTCACGCAGGTGGTTGGCGATCTCGCCGAGCAGCAACGACTGCTGTTCGGCACGGGCCTGCATGCCCTCGGCCAAAGGCGACAGCGCTTCGACCAGGGCGGAGGGGAACCGGTCGACGGACATGGCCCCGGCAGCCACCGACGCCGGCCGTTCGGCCAGGCGCTCGAGCAGGGTGACGATCTCGGCCCACGGTGCCGCGTCGCCGGACGAAGGCGAGGCACCGGCCCGTGACTCCAGCGCCTTCACCCCCTCCACCAGGTCGGCCAGCTGGGCGACCACGCGCGCGCCGACATCGGCGTCCTCACCACCCATCGCCTTGTTGCGCATGAAGTCGCGCTTGATCTGCGCCCAGCGCAGTTGCTGTGCTTCATCCATCGTGCCGCGCAGTTCGGCCAGCTTGAGCAGGTTCTCCTCGGCGCCGGTGGTCAGCAGTTGGGCCTCGCCGAGGTAGTGGTCGGCGATCAGCTGCTGCAGCTCGGCATCGTTCATCACCGGCGAGATCTTCTCGGCCAGCTTGTTCATGTTGCGGTAGCTGCCCTGCAGCCGGAACGGCGGCTCGGTGCGGTACTTGTCGGCCTGCGCGGCACTGGCGATGTATTGCTGGTTGACCCGGTAGACCACGTCGCGGACCTTGAGCAATCGTTCGAGCGTGGCACCGATCTCGTTGATCTCGGCGCCGCTGTAGGTGTGGCTGAGCGCGTTGGCGGAAAACTCCTTGCCCTGCACCTTGTCGACGAAGCGGTACAGGTCGGCCAGGTCGCGGGTCGCCAGCGGCGCCAGCACCGGGTTGGAGGTCAGGCAGTTCTCGATGTAGCTGAGGGTGAACGCGTCCTCCATGCCGCCGAGCACGTCGCCGAGGTTGTAGATGTCGGCGCGGTTGGCGAGCATGTCCGGGATCTTGAACACCTCGCCGGACTCGGTGTACGGGTTGCCGGCCATGACCACGCAGAACTTCTTGCCGCGCATGTCGTAGGTGCGGGTACGGCCCTTCCACACGCCCTCGATGCGGCGGGTGCCGTCGCACAGCGAGATGAACTTCTGCAGGAACTCGGGATGGGTGTGCTGGATGTCGTCGACGTACAGCATCACGTTGTTGCCCATCTCCAGCGCCAGGTTGAGCTTCTCCAGCTCCTGCCGCGAGGTGGCGTCGGGCGCCTGCGCCGGATCCAGCGAACGGACCTCGTGGCCGAGCGCGGGCGCATTGATCTTCATGAAGATCAGGCCGAGCCGGTGCGCCACGTACTCCATCAGCGTGGTCTTGCCGTAGCCCGGGGGCGAGATCATCATCAGCAGGCCCATCAGGTCGCTGCGCTTGGATTCGCCGACCGTGCCCATCTGCTTGGCCAGGTTGTCGCCGATCACCGACAGGTATACGTCGTTGATCAGCTTGTTGCGCACGAACGAGCTCAGCGGACGCGGCTTGAACTCGTCCAGCCGCATCGCCTCGCGCTCGCGCGCGACGATCGCCTGCCGCTGTGCCTGGTAGCGCTGGAAACCGGGCACGAACACCTCGCGATGGGTGCGCAGGCGGGCGGCGAAGTCGTCCACCGCGATGCGCATCTTTCCGTCGACGATGCGTGGATGCTCGCCGAGCAGACCTTCGACATCGGCATGCAGGTCGACCTCGGTGATCTTCAGCCCGAGCGTATCGCCGAGCAGCAGCAGGGCGACCGCCTCGTCGACATGGCGTGACAGCGCGGCATGCACGGGGTCGGCGCACAGTGCCTGCAGCCAGTCGCGAGCCAGCGACCAACGCGCCACCGGACGGGCTTCGAGCCGGGTCAGTGCCTGCTCGAAACCATCCCGGGCCCGGGCCTCGTCGAGCCGGTCGTGCAGGGCATCGATCAGCTGTCGCGCATGGCGGCTGGCGAGGAACGATGGCTTCGGCACCGCAAGCTCGCCGACCAGGTAATCGGCCGCGCGCGGGCACACGTCGGCCTCGAATGGCAATGCGCCGCTTTCCACGCAATCCGCGATCGCGGCCGCGACCTCGCGTTGCAACGCCTCGATGCCATCCCGACGCCCCAGCAGTCGGGCGATGTCGTGGACGGTACGTGCTCGATCCGGCCACTGCCCTGCATCGTCGCCGGACTGCAGCAACGACCAGGCCAGCCACGCCAGCGCACGCGCGTCCGGCGCATGCACCAGGCTGCCGGCGCTGTCCTGCAGCGGCAGCAGGGCTTGCAGGATCAAGGTGGCGTCGTGGTCGTGGATGCCCTTCTCGTATCCCTCGCGATAGCGCGGGGCGGCGAAGTCGCGCACCCGTTTCGACAGGGTTTCCGGTTGCGCCAGCGCCTGCCGGAGCCGGTCGCGGTCGAGCCCGTCGCGGCCCTCGTGCGCGGCGTCGAGCATCAGCCCGGCCAGGTACTCGCCACGGTAGAGTTGCGGTGATTCCGAATCCAGCGACACCTGCCAGAACCCGCGCAGTTCCTCCAGCGTGGGGTCCTGCAGCGGTTCGAAGTAGTCGGTGCCAGTCAGGTGCAGCGACAGACCGTCGCCGCGCGGCATCACGGTCAGGTCGAGTTCCTGGGTGTTGACGCTGAAACGATGGCGCGGGCCGAGCTTGATGACGTCGCCGCCGGCCTCGAACAGTTCGCTGCGGTCGCGCAGGCCGCGCACGGCCTGGTCGCGCGCGCCCTTGAGGCGCGCCTCGACATCGTCCGCGCGCACGTTGTCGCGCAGCGTGCGCAGTCGTTCGACCAGCTCGCGCAGCTTGAGGATCAGCGGGTCGCCGGCGAAGAACGCGTTGAGTTCATCGGCCGAAGCCAGCCGCGCGGTCCGCCGTGACAGGCCGTCGAGGATGCGCGTGGCCGCGTCGGCCACCGATTGCGCCTTGCGCTGGCGATCGTCGAGCAGCGCCTGCTTGTGGCTTTCGAAGGTCTCCAGCAGTTCCTCGCGCTTGGCGAGGATGTCGGCGAGGAACTGGTCGTGCTCGCCGAACTGGCTCTCCAGCTCCTCCAGCTGCACCATCAGCCGCGACAATTGCTCGTCGCAGCGCTCCGGGTCCTGGGCGAGCGCCAGCGCGCTGGCGATGCTCTGGGAGAACAGGCTGAACTGGGCGCCGAACTGCGCCACCGACTCGGCCGAGCCCAGCGACTTGCGACGCTGCTCGGCGCGCGCCTTGGCCTGGTTCAGCCGCGCATAGATTTCCGAGATCGACTCGACGATATGGGTCCGGCGGGTCGCGTCGTCGACCTTCAACGTCGCCATCAGTTCCGACAGCATGTCGAGGTCGGCCGACATTGCCTGCATCGACGCCAATGGCTCGGCCAGCGCGCTGACGCTTTCCGCCGCCTGGGCCTGTTCGTCGAGTCGCTTGAGTTGTTCGGTGAACGGCGCCAGTGCGCGTTCACCGGCCAGGAACTCGCCGGTCGCGACGCCGATGCGGTCCTGCGCCTCCAGCAGCGCCGCCTCCATCGCGTCGATCGCAGCGACATCCATGTAGCGGTAGTCGCGCAGCGTCAGCAGGTGGCCGCGCTGCCGCGACAGGGCGCCCAGCGCTTCCACGTATGGCTGCACAGTGTCCCAGTCGTCCGTCATCAGGCTGCCGAGCAGGGCCTTCTGCGCGACAACGGCTTCGGCCATGGCCTGTGCCGACTGCCGGCGGATGCTCTCGACCTTCTCGTACTCGTCGAGCACCGATTCGCTGGTGGCGACGATGCCGTGCAGCAGCGGCGCCACCTCGCCGGCCTGCGGATCGGCCAGCCAGTGGTGCAGGTCGAACAGGCGGCGCGCGTCCTGGGCCAGCTGGCCGTAGCGCTGCAGCGACACTTCGTCGGCCTCGATCTCGCGCACCAGGTTGTAGAGATCGGAAATGCCGCGCACCAGCTCGGCGTTGCCGATCCGGCCCATGAAGGTGTTGCCGGCCGGCTGGCGGGCGGCGAACTCGTCGCTGGTGAACGGGGTCCGCCAGACCTGCATCGGATGGACGCGGGTCGGATCGTCGCTTTCCGAGCTGAAGATCACCATGCGGCCATCGGCGAGGCGTGCATGGCCATGCCCGAACATCGGCGTCTGCAACCGTCGCTCGATCATGTTGTAGGTGAACAGCGCGATGCGGCCGGCGACCGGCTCGTAGAACACGTACAACACGTCCTCGCCGTTGGGCGAGCGCAGCGCGCGCTTGAAGCGCATGCCCTGCATCGACTGTTCGAACGCCCGGTACTCGCCGTTCTGCAGGTAGTAGCCACCCGGGAACACGATGCCGTGGTCTTCCGGCAACTGGATGCAGGCCTGGCCGATCTCGTCGATACGACGGACCTGGCGGGTCAGCGTGTTGTAAACGAAGTGCCGCCACTGCGTCTCGCGGTACGGCAGCACCTTCAACAGCATCAGGCTGCCGAGCCGTGCGAATGCGACCTTCGCGTCGTCCAGCGACTGGGTCTTGTCCTCGACCGGTTCGCGATGGATGCCCTCGCCGTCGTCGGTGTTGTTCTCGATCTTGATGGTCAGATCGCCGCCGATGGTCTCGACGAATACGGTGTCGAGGATGTTCAGATGCGGGTGGCGGCCGTTGACCGCCATCTCGCGGGTGGCCTCGGTCCACTCGAAGTCGTATGGCGCCGGCAGCGCGATGTCGCGCTCGCCGCGGTTATCGATGTAGCGGACCTCGCGGCCCTCGTCGCTGATCGCCCAGCGGAACACGCGCAGGTCGTCGAGCCTCTCGCCGATCTGGAATGCCGCCAGCAGCTTGCCGTTGCGCACCGCCAGCTGCAGCAGCCGGGTGTCCTTGTAGTAGGCGTAGAGCTCGGCGAAGTCCCGAACGAACCCGGCGTCGCCGAGGAAGCTGTCGGCGAGCCTGATCGGGGTGACGTCGTGACCGTCGCCGGACTCGACCAGCTGGTACATCGAGAACACGTCCTCGACCCGGGTTTCCTTCTTCAGCCCGATGAAGACGTTGTAGCCGAACAGCAGGCGGTCGCCGACCTGGACCAGGTCGCGGGCGACGCAGTTGTTCTCGGTGCGCACGCGCAGGCGCCCGACCAGTTCCATCCGGCTGCTGCCGAATTCCTGCAGGCGCTGCGTGTTGAGCGCCTCGGCCAGGCCACGCAGATTCTGGCCCTGTTCGGCCAGTCGCCGCTGCAGGACTTCATAGGCGCCGCCTTCGGCGACGGCCTTGTCCACTGCGCTATCCGCCCCGGCCATCTTGCCGGGTGCGTCATGATCGGTCGATTGCGCGGTCTGTTCCGCCATGGGTCTCCATCCTGTCCCTGCACGGGGCGATCAGTGCGGCGCGGCGGCCGTTGCATCCAAGAGATGTCTGTTCACGATCTTCGATTTTCTGCTCGTCACTCCCGCGAAAGCGGGAATGACGGCTGTTCCGAGGCATCCCGGGACCACGAACAGGCTCCAACGGGTTGTTGAAGAACGCCGGCCGGACTCAGCGCCCGGCCGGCGATGCCATCAGGAATCCAGCGGCCGCCCTTCCGACTTGGCCACGCCGTCGCCCTTGCCCAGCGCCATCAGCCGCTGCAGCACGTCCTGCACGATCGGGCTCTTGCCGGCGACGCCCTCGATCGCCTTGCCCACCGACAGCGCCTTGGCGAAGGAATTGAAGAACTCGCCCTCGCCACCGACGATGTCGATGTTGGCCTTGCTGAGCGCGGCGGCCAGCACGTCGGCCTGTTCCTTGGCGACGTCCTTGTTGGCCTCGATCGAGGCGATCGCCTGCTCGAAGTTCTTCTCCAGCTGCATGCGGAACTCCTCGTGGGCGCGGGCGTCGTCGGTCAGCGCTTCCAGCGCGCCGAACTTCTCGCCCAGGCCCTCGGCCTCGGCCTTGAGCTTCTGCAGCAGCACGTCGGCTTCGGACAGGCCCACGTCGCGGGTCGCCTTGGCCTTGGCCTCGCCGAGCGACTGCTCGCCGCGCGCCTGTGCCGTCAGCTTCTCCTCCAGCACCTTGGCTTCGGCCAGGCCCTTTTCCTGCCCGCCGCGCGCCTCGGCGATGAGTTTCTCGGCGGCGACGCGCGCCTGCGCCAGGCCCTCTTTCTCCTGTGCCGCAGCCGTGACCTCGAGCACCCGCGCATCGGCCAGGCCAGGTGCCGCGCGCTCGGCTTCGATGCCTTCGGCCAGCTTCTTCTTGGCCTCGGCCTGCTTGGCTGCGGCCTCCAGGTCGGCCTGCGCCATCACCGTGACCTCGACCGCCTTGTGGCGGGACGCGGTCTCGTCGGCCTCGGCCTGCTTGACCTGGCGCACCAGCTCCTGCTCGGCCTTGGCCTGCGCCTCGAGGATGATGACCTGCTTGTGGCGGTCGGCCTCGGACACCTCGCGCACTTCCTTGATACGCTCCTCCTCCTGGGCGACGGTCTTCTCGACCGCGACCCGCTCGCGGATGACGTTGGCGATTTCCTTGCGCTCGACCTCCAGCGCCTTTTCCTTCTCGATCTTCTGCAGCTCGACCTCACGCTCGCGCGAGACGATCTCCAGGTCCTTGGCGCGGGTGACCTTCTCGACCTCGATCACCACCGCGCGCTGGCGGTTCTGCTGGGCGACCTCGACCTCGCGCAGGCGGTTCTCCTCGCGGATGTCGAGCTGCTCCTGCACCGTGATGCGCGCCTGTTCGGCCTTCAGACGCTCCTCTTCCTGCACCTTCAGGGTCTCGGCTTCCTCGCGCGCCTTGATGGTTTCGATCTCGCGCTTCTGCCGCGCCTCGGCGTCGGCCTGCTGCCGCTCCAGCGCCAGCATCGCCTCTTTCGTCTCTACGTTCTTCTTCTTGATCGCCAGCTCTTCGTTGCGCGAGAGCTCGTTGGTGATGACGTTCTGCGCCGCGGTCAGCTCGGTGATCTTGCGGATGCCCTCGGCGTCGAGGATGTTGCTCGGGTCCAGCGACGACTTCGGAGTCTGCTCGAGGTAGTCGATCGCGACGTCCTCGAGGATGTAGCCGTTGAGGTCGTTGCCGATCACATCGACGATGCTGTCGCGGAATTCCTGCCGGTTCTCGAACAGCTTCACGAAGTCGATCTTCTTGCCGACCGTCTTCAGCGCCTCGGAGAACTTGGCGTTGAACAGTTCGTTGACCGCACCCTTCTCCGAAGCGCGATCGACACCGATCGACTTGGCCACCTTGAGCACGTCCTGCTGGGTCTCGTTGACACGCAGGTAGAACGCCACGGTGATGTCGGCGCGCATGTTGTCGCGGCAGATCAGCCCATCCTTGCCGCGTCGGTCGACCTCCAGGGTGATCAAGGAGATCTTCATGAACTCCTTCTTGTAGACCACCGGGTAGACCAGCGCACCGGTGAAATGCACCTTCGGCGTCGACGACAGATCATTGACGATCAACGCGGTGCCCTGTGGCACCTTGATGTAGAAGGCCTTGAACAGGCCGAACAGGCCCAGTATCAACACGAACAGCACGCCCGCGCCGATCAGGAACGGCAGTATTTGCTCAATCATCATTACCCCATCTCCGTATGACTCGTTCTGTAGAAGCCGGTCCCGATATCGCGCAACCAATGCACGTCACAGGCCCTTGAATTCGTCCTCGCCGATCACGCGGTAGGCGTTCTCGGTTTCCAGGTACTCGATCAGCACGATCCGGTCACCTCGCCCGAACGTTCTGCCGCCGTCGCTGTCGTTTCGGACCTGCAGTATCAGACCCGCACCGCCGTCCTCGACATTGGCGGTGCCCTGCCGGGCATCCACCACCGAGCTGCGCACCACCCCGGCCATGCCCAACAAGGAGCGTATCGGCGCCGGACGCAGTTTTTCGAACATCTTTCGCACTGGTCGCAACACCACGCTGGTCACCGGTACTGCCGCGACGAACGCGCCCAGCATGACGCCACTGCCTGTCAGCAGCCGCAGCCAGCCGCCCGGCAGATGGCGCAGCACCAGATAGTCGGCGAAGTAACTGAGCAGCCAGGCAAAGAACACCAGCACGGTGAATACCAGCATCAGTGGCAGGCCACCGAGTCCGAACTTCATCAATGCTCCTGCGAAACCATCGACTTCGACTGTGTCGAAATCCGGCGCAATCCAGCCATCCAGCGCTTCCATCTCGACCAGGCCAAGTGCCGCCAGCAGCCAGTAGCCAACCGCCACGGCCAGCAGGATGCTGAACAGCACGGTCGGATAGGAAAAAACGATCTGCAGGAAAATCTCCATCGCCCACTCCCGATGCCGTCAACTCTCGACGTCGCGCCCTGCCATGGCGGCAGGCTGCCGGGCTTCCCTGCCCGGACCGGTCGATGGGTTCCGTCCCGTCACCTGCACGCTCAGCCGGCCTGGGTTCAAACGGCTTGTTTCTTCTTCAACCGCTCCAGCACCGAATCGGCACTGACCGCGTCGGCGATGATGCCGGCTTCCTTCAATTTCGCGTCGACCGCGTCCTGGCCCTCGTCCTTGGCCAGTTCGGCCGCGGCCTCCATGCGCGCGCCGCGCTCGGCCTGCTTCTGCTTGATCCGTTCCAGTGAGTCCACTGCCGTCTGCAGCTTGCTCTGCGAGCCGCTGTAGCGGTGGGCAACGGTGGACTGTGCGCGCTGCACGCTCTCGGTGGCCTTGACCGTGTCGACCTGCTGCTTGAGCCGGCGGATGTTGGTCTCGGCCTGGGTGATCGACTTGCGCAGGTCGGCCACGCTGGCGAAGAACTGCTCGACCTGCTGCTGCTCGCCGTCGCGCACCGTTTCCAGCGTCGCGATCTTGCCGGCGACTTCGCGGGCCAGGTTCTCGTCGCCGGAATCCAGCGCCTTGATCGTGTAGGCCTCGTACTCGGCGATTTTCTCGTTCGACTTCGCCAACCGGCCTTCGGCCAGCTTGAGCTTGGCCATGATTTCGGCCAGCGCCTCCTTCGACCGGCGCAGTTCGACGTCCGAGTCGCGGATCTCCTGGTCGAGGATGCGCAGCGCGTGGCCGTCGATGATCGACTCGCCCACTTCGGTCGCGCCGCCACGCAGCGCGGTCAACAGCTTGCTCCAGATGTTCATCGTGTTTCTCCGTTCCTGTCTGTCATGTGCTGTGCGTTGATGCAGGCGGGATCAAGCGGCGTCACGCAGGCGCGATTCGAACGCCTCGGTGACCTTGATGACGTTGTCGGCCAGGGTGTCGATCTCGAACACCACGTTGGACAGCGACGAGTGCGCGTCCAGCGCGCCGAACATGATGTAGACCGGATCGCCGTCGATGGTCTCGATGCCGATGGTCGACAGCGGGAACAGTTTGTGGGTGCGCAGCACCTCTTCGTTGAAGGCGGCCGGGTCCTTGACCTGCGACACCGGCCACAGCAGTGCCTCGACGATGATCTGCTCGCCGACCACGGCCACGAACACCGGCAGGTCGCCGTAATCGTGCATGACCAGGTGCAGGCTGGGCTCGGCGCCGTCGAGCAGCTCGACCGACACCGCGCCGCTGCGGAAGGACTCCGTCGCCGCCAGCGCCTCGTTGAGGGCCTGCGCTGTCCAGACCTTGGGCTCGTTCATACCAATCTCCTTCTGGGTGGGCACCGAGCCGCGGGGCTGGCGCATGCGTCGTTCCACTGCCGCGAGCTCGTCACCGAACTCGGGCAGGATCCAAAGCTCCTTCTTCACCAACCCCATCTCCCGCAACTTTTCACGGTGACGGCGCTGGTAGTAGGCGGAGGTCTTGCGTTCCATGGGAATCGACAT
Source organism: Lysobacter alkalisoli (assembly GCF_006547045.1). Taxonomy (NCBI): domain Bacteria; kingdom Pseudomonadati; phylum Pseudomonadota; class Gammaproteobacteria; order Lysobacterales; family Lysobacteraceae; genus Marilutibacter; species Marilutibacter alkalisoli. The sequence continues at coordinate 180,487 of NZ_CP041242.1, read as the reverse complement.
TAACCCTCACATGTCACATGTGTCAATACCCACATGTAAACCTCTCTGTCATTACATGTAAACATGCGGGCGCGGTGGCGCCCGCTCGGCCCATTGCGCGGACCAGGCCGCATTGCCTGAGGAAGCCAGGGAACGCAGGGGCGGCAAACCGGCGAGGCCGGTCAAGCCGGAATGTCGTGCCTGCGCCGGACCTCGCCGATACGCCGCGCCACTTCGGGCGCCACCGGTCCCTTTTCGGCCTGGACCAGGATGTTGCCCAGCACCCGTCGCTCGTCCGGGTCGATGACATGGTCGCGCAGGGCCAGGTCCAGCAGGCCGTTCAACTCGGCGACATCCAGCTGGCCGTCGTCGGCAAACACACGAATCGACGCCAGTGCGATTTCGAGGTGGCTATGGGGTTGGGTCATGGGTCATGTCCTTATGAGGAAAAATGGGAAAGCACGAGGCTTGCGGAGGTCGCAGCTTACACGCGCGCCTCAGCACTCGCATGGACCTCGCGACTCACAGCCGGGGGCCCTCCTGATCATCTTGCCGCGGCTCGCCCAGGGCGACCGTCGCCCGGCCCTGCGCGATCACGCGGTCGGCGTGCAGGATGCGAAAGGTGTAGAGCTGGCTGGCCGGACTGTCGGCGAGGCGTTCGGCTTCGCCGATGAGCGGGCCATCGAGGTCGTCGATGCGCGCGACCGCCAGTTCGACACCACGCAATGCGACCAGCATGCCGGCGCGCGCCGGCAGGGCGTCGCGGCGGGCGAGCAGGCCTCCATGCACGGCCATTGCCTGGGCGCCGTATTCGCACAGGTGCACCGCGGACAAACTGTCGTGATGACGCAGCGGATGGCCGGGGTCGCGATGATTGCCGGCCAGCAACCGGATCGTGCCGTCGTCCCAGCCCAGCACCTCATCCCACAGGCACATCGCACCCTGGTGCGGAACCAGCGCAAGGATGTCATCGCGTACGGGTATGGGCGCCTTCATACGCGCAACGCCGACCGACGCGTGACCAGCAACGCCAGCACCAGGTTGAACAACACCCCCAGCGCGACGGTGGTGCCGATCGCACGCAGCACCGGGATCGACGACAGTGCAAGCAGGCTGAACACCAGCAGGGTCGATGCCGCGCAGACCATGACCGCGTGCAGGGTGCGGCACTGCTCGGCATGGTCGCCGCCTGCATGGTCGAAGAACAGCGCGTAATCCAGCCCAAGCCCGGCCGCCAGCATCAGCGCAACCAGGTGGAACAGGTTCAACTCGACTCCCAAGCCGCGCAACAGCGCCAGCACCAGCACGGTCGACAGCAGCATCGGCGCGAGCACGCGCAGGGTGCGGCGCAGGTCGCGCAACATCACGTACACGCCACCGGCCATCAGCAGCACCGCCAGCGCCAGCGCCCACAGCACCCGGGTGCGGTATTCGGCGACCAGCGACTCGGACGCCTGCTTGAGGTCGAGCAATTGCACATCGTGGGCCCGGGCAACCTGGGCCACACTGTCCGGATCTGCCAGGCCGGCCAGCGAGACCAGCGCGGTGGCGCGGCCATCGTCGGACAACCGTTCGCCGGTAAGCAGCAGGCCGGCCAGGGTGGCCTCCAGCGGAGTGCCGACGAGGTCGCCGGCCCGCAGCGGTGTGGCCGTACGCGCATGCTCGACGTCTTCGATGAAGCCTTCGAAAGCATCCGCACGGAACGGGCCGCCGGCCAATGCCGCGGCCAGTTCGCGGCGCAGGGTCGCCGGATCCGGCAGGCGCGCCTGGCGCTGGCGCTGGGTGGCCGCACTGGGCAGATAGCGCGCGGCCATGTCGTAGCCGACGATCACGTGGGTGGCGCGCAGGGTTTCCAGCGCCGGACGCAACTGCTCGGAACGGATCAGCACCGACTCGACATCCTCGCCCTGGATCGCAATCAGATAACGCACGTCCGGCGCTCCGAGCGCCTCGCGCAGTTGCAGGTCGCGTGCCAGCGCATCTTCCGGCACCGGGGTCAGCCGGGCCAGGTCGTTCTGCCAGAAGGTGCCGGGCACGAACACGATCACCGCGACCGCCAGCGCCGCCACGCCCAGCACGACCGGCATCGCCGGCCGGGGCAGCCGTTCGATGGTTTCGAGCAGGCGCGCCATGCGTGGACCTTCGGCAATGTCGCTCGACGCCGGCACAAGCAGGGCGGGCAGCAGGAAACGGGTGCCCAGCGCGGCGGTGGCAAGGCCGGTGACGGTGAACACCGCCAGCTGGCGCAGGCCATCGACACCGGAGACGAAGAAGGTCAGGTAGGCCAGGCAGGTCGAGGCGACACCGGTGGCGAGGGTGCGCCAGATCAGGCGGGCGCTGTCGCGTGGCGGCTGCTGCGGACGCAGGTGACTGAAGAGATGGATCGGGTAGTCGGCGGCGACGCCGATCAGGGTGAAGCCGAACGCGAGAGTGATTCCGTGCACCCCGTCGGCGAACAGCAGCGCCACCGCAGCCAGCCCGACCAGACCGGCGCTGGCAACCGGCAGTGCGGCCAACAGCGGCACCTGCCAGCGACGGAAGGCGAGCAGCAGGATCAGCGCGAAGCCACAACCACCGAGGCTGCCGAACAGGGTCGCCTCGCGCCGGGTATTGGCGGCGATCTGCTCGGAGAAGGCACCAGTGCCGCTGACGATGAGCTCGGATGGGCTGTCGCCGCGGACCGTGTCGAAGGCCTCACGCAAGGTAGCCAGCGCCGCCTGCTGGCCTGCGGGATCGAAGCCGGCGGCGCGGGTTTCCAGCAGCAACAGGGCCTGGTTGCCGTTGCGGTCGAACCAGACCCCGTGGCGCTTCTCCGGTGCGACCGGCGGCTGCCAGGCTTCGGCCAGTTTCAGGGCTTCCAGGGTCGGATCGCGGGCCAACAGCGGTTCGATCAGATCCGCCGCCGGCGAGCCGAGATCCTGCACGCGCTGGGCCAGCTCGTCGGCCAGCCAGGCGCGGTCGAGGGATTGCCGGTCGGCCGTAGCCGACAGCAGGTAGCGATACGGACGCAGGCGTTCGGGCACGGCGTCGAGGCCGCCATCGTCACCGTTGGCGACGACGTCGAAATGCGCTTCATCGGGTTCGCTGTCCGCAAGCGCCCCGCGCAAGGCCTGCGACTGCCGCGCCAGTTCGGCCGGCGCATCGCCCGACAGCGCCACCAGCAGCAGGCGCGCGCCCGGGCCTTCGCCCAATTCCTCGATCAACAACTTCTGCGCCGGGGTGCGCGCGCCCGGCATGAACCGGCGCAGGTCGCCGCTGAGCTGCAACTGCTGGCCGATCCAGAACCCGGCCGCGAGCAGCAGGCCCAGCCACAACAGGACCAGCAACAGACGCCTTGGCGCCGTCATCCACCGCCCTCCGTCGCGGCATCGCCGTGGCACAGCGCCTGCAATGCGGCCGGGTCATCGACGCCCTCGGCATCGATGACCGCGCCGGCCAGCAGACTGCGCTGGACCCCACCATCGACCGGCGTGCTCTCGATGCAGCGCAGTTCGGCGCCACGGCCGTACAAGGTCATGCCGGAAACGCGGGCGGCGAGGTCGGGATCGTGCGGCGACAGGTGCAGCGACCAGGCGCGACGGCTGCCCTCGACCTCGAGATCGTAGTGCTGCTCCAGCCGCTCGCGGTCGCCGGCCAGCAACGCGCCGAAACTGGCCTGCAACGCGGCCAGTTCGGGTGCGCGCGACATCGAAAAGCGTCGCGCGGCACGACCGTCGCGTTCGATCCTGACCATGCCGTCGGCGATCGTGGTGGTTTCGGTGTAGGGCGACAGCACCTGCCGGATCAGGGCGTCGTCGGCTTCACGCCGATACTCGCCGACCACCCGCAGCGGCGCCTTGAGCAAGGCCGAGCCGCGCAGTTCGAGAAATGGCGTGCGCGCCGGCGCCGGCCGCGCGATCTTCGCCAGCACCCAATCGGCCCCGGCCGGGCTGTCGACGCTGCCGGGCACGTCGACAGCCGGCTCGATCGCCTGCTCAATCGGCCCCGCGTGCAACGGAAGCGTCGTCGTGAGCAGTAGCGCCAGCAACAGCGGTCGGCGGGATTCGCGCATCGTCGTTCTGCCAGAAATCGTAGAAGTTGAACCAGTTGAAGGGGGCGCTGCGGGCATGCGACTCCAACCGCGCAGCGTAGCGATGGACCCATTGCGACAGCGTTCGTTCCCGCTCGCGTCGCGCGATCGTGCCGCCCGCATTGAACGGTTCGAACACCAACCGGTAGCGGCGCCCGCCCTGATACAGGCCGAACACCAGCACCACCGGCGCACCGAGCACTGCGGCGATTAGCCACGGAGCCAGCGGGAATGGCGCCGGCGCGCCCAGGAACGGCACCGGCTCGACCGTCTCGCCCGGACGCACACGGTCGGCCAGCACCGCGACCATGGCACCGTCATCGATGGCCTGGCGGATCGCGAGGACGATCGAAGGACCGTCCTGGCCGGCATCGATGATATTGCGCGCCAGCTCCGGATTGAGCGCGTCGAGCATCCCGGTCAAGGCAGGGTTGTGCTGCTTGTCGAGCACGATCCGCAACTGGACTTCGGAGTGTTTCGCGGCCAGCGCACGCAGGGCCTCGAAACTGCCCAGGTGGGAGCCGAACAGCAGCATCCCCTCGCCGCGCTGGGCCCGGCCCACGAGCGCCTCCAGCCCCTCGATCGCGATCTCGAAGTCATCGAACCGTCCGCACAGCAGGAACACCCGGTCGAGGATGGTGGCGGCAAAGGTGTGGATGTGGCGGGCGACATCGCGCAGTCGCGCACGACGGCCGAGGATGCGCTCCAGGTAGGCCCGTGAGGCACGCCGCTCCGGCCCGCGCATGGCCAGGTAGTACAGGGTGATCGGATACAGCAGCAGCCGTGCCGGGGTACGCCCGAAACGGCGGGCGAAGGTGCCGATCAGCCAGAACGCGACGCGACCGCCACCCTCCGGGCGCCGGGTCCAGTCGCCATTGCCCGATGCAGGCGTGGTCGTGCTCATGTGCCGCCGGCCTTCAGCTCGCCGCTGGCAAGCGGCGTTCCGTCATGCAGCACACGGAAACGCCAGCGCCTGCCGTCGCGATCAAGCTCGATACGTGCCGTCTGGCCCGGCAGCAATGGTTGCAGGAACTTCACCTGCGGCCACTGCCAGCAGGTGCCGGGCGCCGCACCGGCGGCTTCCGCGGCCTCGACCACGCGCTCGAGGATCACCACCCCGGGCACCAGCGGCCGGCCCGGGAAATGGCCGGGCAGGCATGGATGGTCGTGGGCGATGGTGAATTCCATGCACGCAGGATACCGGGCCGGGACGGAGAAACCTCCAGCCGCGTCCACAAGTGTTCGTGGATGCGGGGGCGCTCAGGGACGGGTGAACAGCCCGCGCCAGAACTCGGGGCCGAGCCGGCCCATCATCCGCATGAACTCGAGGAAGTTGCGGTATGGCCGGGCCGGGAACCAGCGCCGGCGCAACGCGTACTCGCCGACGAAAAACAGCCCGACCAGGCCGTAGTTGAGCAGGTTGGCGAACAGCGACCACTGTTCGCGGCTCACCGTCAGCGGCGCGCGGGTCCCCAGCAGGGCCAGGGCGCCGTCCGGCACCGCGATCAGGGCGAGCAGGCCGTTGACCACGCACAGCAGCGTCATCACCCCGGCCCAGGCGGCGGTCAGGCGCCGGGTATAGCGATGCAGCCGCGGCGGCAGCGCGGCCGGCTCGCAACGGTCCAGCGCAGCGACGATGCGGGTGATCAGGGCGCCGCGCGGGTCCGCCAGGCTGCGGGCGAAGAACCACGCCACCAGCCCGGTGAACAGCATCGGCGGCGCCAGCAGCAGCACTCGCGGCCACACCGTGCCATGCAGGGCGGCCAGCATCGCCAGCGCCGCGGCCAGGGCCAGCCAGGCCCGCAGCCGCCGGCATAACAGCCCTTCGACAAGCACGATCAGGACCAGGTCGGCCAGTGCCAGGGAGGCGGCGAGATCGCTGCCGCCAGCGGCCCAGTGCGCCAGCCATGGATAGGCCAGCGCCAGCAGCAGGCGCGGCAGGAGGCTGTGCATGGTGACTGAGCCCGGGCCGCCGCGAGGCCGGCTCAGGCCGCCTTCTGCTGGTCGATGTGCGCCGCCAGCGCGCGTAGCGAGGCGAAGATGCGGCGGTTCTCGTCGCTGTCCGAGCGCAGCTGGATGCCGTGCTTCTTCGAGATCGCCAGCGCCAGCTCCAGCGCATCGATCGAATCCAGCCCCAGGCCCTCGCCGAACAGCGGGGCCTCGGGGTCGATCCCTTCGGGAGCCACCTCTTCCAGGTTCAGGCTCTCGACCAGCAGTTCGGCCAGTTCGCGTTCGGCGGCGGTTTGTACGGACATCAGGCGTCTTCATGACAGCGGAACAGGGACGCAACGATCCGGCATCGGGCGCGTCGGCGCAAGCCGGAGCCATGTTTCGCGATCGGCCGCCCGGCTATCATGTCGTGATGACCGAGCCCGCCGCCATGGATGCACCGCCCGCCGCAGCCCCCGAAACCTGCGACGTGCTGGTGATCGGCGGCGGCCCGGCGGGCAGCACCGCGGCCACCCTGCTCGCCCGCCGCGGCTGGCGCGTGGTCCAGCTGGAGAAGGACGCCCACCCGCGCTTCCACATCGGCGAATCGCTGCTGCCGATGAACCTGCCGATCCTCGAACGCCTCGGCGTGCTCGAACAGGTGCGCGCGATCGGCGTCCACAAGCCGGGGGCCGACTTTCCGATTATCGACGAGCCCGGACGCGCAGGCGACTGGAACACCTTCCGTTTCGATCGCGCGATCGACGCGAAGTTCGGCTACGCGTTCCAGGTCAGGCGCGAGGATTTCGACAAACTGCTGTTCGACCACGCCCGCAGCAGTGGCGTCGATGCGCGCGAGCGGGTGCGGGTGGAGCAGGTCGAGTTCGGCGATGACGGCCGGCCCGCACGCGTGCATGCGCGCGATACGGACGGCCGCGTACGGGTATTCGCGCCGCGCTACCTGGTCGACGCCAGCGGCCGCGACACCGTGCTCGGGCGTCGGCTCAAGCTCAAGCGCAAGAACGACAGGCACCAGTCGGCGGCGATCTTCAGCCACTTCCGCGGCGTACAGCGGCGCGCCGGCGAGGATGCCGGCAACATCACCGTTCAGCGTTTCGAGCACGGCTGGATGTGGCTGATCCCGCTCCCGGACGGGGTGATGAGCGTCGGCGCGGTGTGTTTCCCCGAGTACCTCAAGCAGCGCCGCGGCGACAGCGAGGGCTTCCTGATGCAGACCCTGCTGTCGGTGCCGCAGGTCGCCGAGCGCATGCAGGGCGCGCAGCGCGTCGGCGACGTCCACGTCACCGGCAACTACTCCTATACCTGCAAACGCATGTCCGGCCCTGGCTGGGTGATGGTGGGCGATGCCTATGCCTTCGTCGACCCGGTGTTCTCCTCCGGCGTCTACCTGGGCATGAACAGTGCCGAGCAGGCTGCGGCCGTGGTCGACGCCAGCCTGCGCGATCCGGGCCGCGAACATGCGCAGCAACAGGCGATGGAGAAGCGGCTCAAGCGCGGCCTGCGCCACTTCCAGTGGTTCATCTATCGCTTCACCACCCCGGTCATGCAGCGACTGTTCAACCAACCACGCAACTACTGGCAGATCGAACAGGCGGTGATCTCGATGCTGGCCGGCGATGTGTTCGACAACCCGGCCGTGCTGCGGCGGCTGCGCGCGTTCCGGCTGGTCTACGCATTGACCGCGCTGCGGCTCGCCCCTGCCGCGCTGCAGGGCTGGCTGCGCCGACGCCGGCAGGTAGGGATCCGCTTCGAGGGCGACACTCTGTACCAGGCCACGCCCCTGACCACGGAAGCCGACGCCGCCAATGCCGCCGCCGGCACGACGCCCGCCAGGCCGGCACTGCAGGAGACCGGCCGATGAACGCGAATGTGGCCCTCGATACCCGGGCCCCGCGGCTGTCGGTCGACTACGTCGCGGCCGACCCGGCTTCGCTGCTGACCGATGACGCTGTGCTGGCGGTACTCGGCTTCGGCCGTGATGCCCCCGTCTGCGACGACCCGCGCTACCTGCGGGTCGGCCTGGAGCCGCACGGCGCTGCATTGCTTGAAGTCTGGCGCAGCACCGGCCCGGTCCGGCATGGCCGCGACGGCGAGCTGGCATGGGCCGAGGACGGCACCCTGCTGTTCGGCGCCCTGGAAACAGACGAGGCTCCGCTGGTCGGCAACGACACCGATATCGAGGCCGCCGCCGAACACACCTACCGGCGGATGGAAGCCTTCATCCACGCCCGCGGCTACCCGCACCTGCTGCGGTCCTGGAACTACCTCGCCGACATCACCCATGGCGAGGACGACAGCGAGCGTTACCGGCGCTTCTGCATCGGCCGCGCCCGCGGGATCGCCCCGTCGGGCGGCGTGATCGCCCCCGGCACCCTGCCCGCGGCGACCGCAATCGGCCGCACCGATGGCGTGCGCCGGCTGCAGGTCTACTGGCTGGCCGCGCGCCGCCCCGGCAGCCCACTGGAGAACCCGCGCCAGGTCAGCGCCTGGCGCTACCCACGCCAGTACGGACCGCAGCCTCCAAGCTTCGCCCGCGCGATGTTGCCGCCGGCCGGCAGCACGATGCCGTTGCTGTTGTCGGGCACCGCGGCGGTGGTCGGCCACCAGACCCGCCACGCCGAATCGGTCGCCGACCAGCTCGCCGAGACCTTCGCCAACTTCGACAGCCTGTTCGCAACCGCGCGCGAGCAACGTCCGTCGCTGCCACCCCGATTCGGTGGCGGCAGCCGGCTCAAGGTCTATGTGCGCGACCGCGACGCGATCCCGACGGTCGAGCGTCTGCTGGCCGAACGGCTCGGTCCGGACGTGCCGCGGATCGTCCTGCACGCCGCAATCTGCCGCCGCGACCTGCTGATGGAGATCGACGGCGTGCATGACGGCTGACGATGTCGCCATTTCGGCCTTGGGTCGGGATGGCGGCTCGGACATGACGGCACCGCCGTAGCGGACGCCGGCGTGACCTCCGGGACAGGCATGACCGCGCCACTTCGGCCACTCTATCCGGCAATGGGCGATGTCGCCCCGGCCGGGAGGAACGCACGATGGGACTGATCAGCCTGCTCTGGGGCATTGTCGCGATGATCTGGATGGTGGTCGCGCTGATCCCGCTGCTCGGTTGGGGCAACTGGTTCCTGATCCCGTTCGCCGCCATTGGCGCGGTGATCGGCGCGATCGGGGTGCTGTTCACCCGCAGCGAGCGCAACGGCCGTGCCAAGGCCGGGCTGCTGCTCAACGGCATCGTGATCGTGGTCGGCATCGTCCGGCTCGGCATGGGCGGCGGCGTGATCTGAATTCCCCTGCCGCCACGCGCGGCACCGGCCATCGGCGTAAAATCCGCGCATGGCCTATCCCGATACCCGCATGCGGCGGATGCGCCGCGACGAGTTCTCGCGCCGGTTGATGCGCGAGCACGTCCTCACCGCCGACGACCTCATCTACCCCGTCTTCGTCCACGAGCGCGACGGCCGCGAGGCGGTCGCCTCGATGCCCGGCGTCGAACGGCTGTCGATCGACGAACTGCTGCGCGTGGCCGAGCAGGCCAGCGAGCTGCGCGTGCCGGCGCTGACCCTGTTCGGCGTGCCGGAGGTGGAGAAGAAGACCGCCGACGGCGCCATCGCCTGGGCCGACGACGGCATCGTCCAGCGCGCGGTGCAGGCGTTGAAGAAGCGTTTTCCCGAGCTCGGCGTGATCACCGACGTCGCCCTCGACCCCTACACCACCCACGGCCAGGACGGTCTGCTCGACGACGACGGCTACATCCTCAACGACGCCACCGTCGAGGCGCTGGCCAGGCAGGCGCAGTCGCATGCCGACGCCGGCGCCGACGTGGTCGCACCGAGCGACATGATGGACGGACGCATCGGTGCGATCCGTGCCGCGCTGGAGGAGGCCGGTCACGTCAACACCCGCATCCTCGCCTACAGCGCCAAGTACGCCAGCGCGTTCTACGGCCCGTTCCGCAGCGCGGTCGGCTCGGCCGCGGCGCTGGGCAAGGGCAACAAGCACACCTACCAGATGGACCCGGCCAACGCCGACGAGGCCCTGCACGAGGTCGCGCTCGACCTCGACGAAGGCGCCGACATGGTCATGGTCAAGCCTGGCCTGCCCTACCTCGACATCGTGCGGCGAGTGAAGGACGAATTCCGCATGCCGACCTACGTCTACCAGGTCAGCGGCGAATACGCGATGCTCAAGGCCGCCGCACAGAACGGCTGGCTCGACGAGCGGGCAACCGTCATGGAAGCCCTCCTCGCCTTCAAGCGCGCCGGCGCCGACGGCATCCTGACCTACTACGCCCTCGACGCCGCGCGCTGGCTGCGGGAGGGGTGAGACTCAATCCAGGCACCCCGCCCGCCCGGCGACCTTCGGCGACACCGCGCGATAGAGGTCGAGGCCGCCGGCGCGCGGGGCACGGGCGCTGCCGGCGACCAGCAGTTCGGTCGGTTTGCTCCAGTCCGGGGTCGGGGCGAAGGTGCGGGCGTCGGCGCTGTTGAAGGACAGCTTCAGCGGTTCCGCTTCGCCGTAGGTGGCGCCGTCGCAATGGGCGACCTGGATCTGCGATACGCCGGCATTGCCACGCGTGAACAGCAGGGTCGCGCCGCCGGCGAGCCAGGCGGGATCGGTTTCATCGGCGGCGGTGTTGACCGTGCCGGGCAGCGGCACCGGTTCGATGAAGGCGTCGCCATCCCAGCGCGCGAGCAGCAGGTCGAGGCCGCCGGCACCGCCATGGCCATCGCTGGCGAACAGCAGCACGCTGCCGTCGGGACCGGGCATCGGCGCGCGCTCGTTTCCTTCGCTGTTGATGGCCGGGCCGAGGTGCTCGACCGCACCGATGCGGCCGTCGTCGAGCACCGTGGCGCGATAAAGGTCGAAGCCGCCGGCGCCGCCGTCGCGGTTGGAGCTGAAATACAGCCAGTGGCCATCCGGGCTGAAGGCCGGGTCGCCCTCATCGGCATCGGTGTTGATGGCGAGCGGGGCGGCGTCCTGCCAGCGTCCATCGACCCGACGGGCCTGCCACAGGTCGCTGCCACCGGCGCCGCTTTCGCGGCCGCGCACGGCCCAGACGATGCGTTGGCCATTGGCGCTGATCGTGGCGCCTTCCTCGTCGGCCGGGGTCGAGACCATGCGGATGCCCTCGATGCCGTATTCGGACAGACCGCTGGCGGCGACCGCAACCGGCATTGACGCGGCCCATGCCATGGCCGGGAGTAAACTGAACACAGCAGTGGCGGCGATGGCGGCGGCGGCGATGGCCCTCATCGGATGTCCTCGGATTTTTGGTTCAAGGTTTCTTCTTCCACCAGTCTAAGCGAGGCCCCCATGACCGAGATCAAGCGTTTTGCCGTGATCGGCCACCCCATCGCCCATTCGTTGTCGCCGCGCATCCATGCTTTCTTCAGCAAGCAGCGCAGGATCCCGCTGGAGTACAGCGCGATCGATGCCACGCCGGAGCAGTTCGAGGCCGCGCTGGAGGCATTCACCGCCGGCGGCGGCGATGGCGTCAACATCACCCTGCCGCACAAGGTGCGCGCGGCCGAGCTGTGCAATGAGCTGACCGAACGCGCGCGCCGCTGCGGGGCCGCCAACACCCTGATCCGCCAGGACCACGGCTGGCTGGGCGACAACACCGATGGCCTCGGCCTGGTCCGCGACCTGACCGATCGCCACGGACAGGACCTGCGCGGGCGAAAGGTGCTGCTGATCGGGGCCGGCGGGGCCGCGCGCGGGGTCGCGCCGGCATTGCTCGATGCCGGCATCAAGTCGCTGTACATCGTCAACCGCACACCGTCGCGGACCGATGCGCTGGCCGATGCACTGGGCGAACCGGCCCGCGTGCATCCGCGCAATTTCGAGGACCTGCGCCGCCTTGGCGGCTTCGACCTGGTCATCAACGCGACCTCGGCCGCGCGCGAGGCGGCACTGCCGTTCCTGCCCAGCTCGCTGATCGCACCGCGCGGCGATGCGGTCGACCTGAGCTATGGCGAAGTCGCGATCCCGTTCCTGGCCTGGGCGCGCGCGGCCGGTGGCGACGTGGTGATCGACGGCCTCGGCATGCTGGTCGAGCAGGCCGCCGAGGCGTTCCTGCGCTGGCACGGCGTGCGCCCGGACACGACCGCGGTCTACGAGGAGCTGCGCGCCTCGCATGCGCTGCTGACGACCGCCGACTGAACGATGGACTGCCGCCCGGGGTGTGGCGCGTGCTGCACCGCGCCGTCGATCAACTCGCCGATTCCGGGCATGCCGCACGGAAAGCCCGCGGGCATGCCTTGCGTGCAACTGGACGATGATTCGCGTTGCCGGCTGTTCGGCCAGCCGGAACGACCGGGGTTCTGCGTCTCGCTGCGACCCTCGATGGAGATGTGCGGCGCATCGCGCAGGGAAGCGATGGTGGCACTGGCGGCGCTGGAACGGCTGACCCGGCCGTGATCCTCAATCGTCGTTGGCGGCGGCGCCGCAGCACTTCTTGTACTTGCGGCCGCTGCCGCAGGGGCAGGGTGCGTTGCGGGCCGGGGTGTCGCCGCGGCGAAGCGGCTCGTGCGGGGTCAGCGCGTCAATGCGGTAGTGGTGCAGGTCGGCGAGCATGCCGGGCAGGCTGGCGATGATTTCCAGCCGTTCGCGATAGCCGATCGGGGTGGCCGGCTGGGTCGGGTCCTCGCCCAGCACCTCGCCGCTGGCGAGCTGGTCGAACAGGCCGAAGATCTGCTCCATCCAGTCGTTCTCGTCCAGCCAGCGGTCCCAGGCCTCCTCGCGCAGCGACACGCCGGTGAAGAACCCCAGTGCCCAGTCGCGGCCGACGTCGAGATCGTGCTCGTCGACCTCTTCGGGCAGGCCTCCCTCAGGGTCCTCCGGCAGCCACAACAGCGGGGCGAGGTGGTCGGGCAGGTCGTCGTCGCCGTGGCGCACGCGGGCGGCGGCCATGTTGTGGTGGCCGAGCAGCAGCGCCTCGACATCGCTGCGCTCGGCCTCGTCGGCCCAGCGCGGCGGCTTGCCCCAGACCGGCGGCATCCACTCGGCCGCCGGCACCTCGTCAGGGCCGACCACCAGCGCGCTCAGGTAGCCGTCCAGTGCCTCCAGGTTGAAGCCGCGGAACGGTACCGCGCGCTGCTCCAGCAGACCGGCAAGGCGTTCGATCTGGTCGTCGTCGAGGTAGGCGGGAATCTTCATCGGTACGGACAGCGGTTCGGGACGCGCATGGTAGCGCGCCCGTCCATCTGTGGCCCGGGCAAGGAAAAAAGGTTCTTCGCCCAACCGAGGGGAAAGCACCGGGCCTGTTGGATGACCGGGGCGCCGGGGGCGAAGGCCCTTGGATGCGAATGTCCCCGGCACCGGCCAGGGCCGGCGCCTCCTCCTTGATTTCGCACCCAAGGACCTTCGCCCCCGGCGTTCCGACATGACCGGTGGTTCCAGAAGCGCACTCCCAGGGAGGGTCTGCTTGGCGTTCCAGCGTGGCCGCGCGATCCCGACGTGGCCTGCCGGCCTTGACGGCGAAATCAAGGAGGAGGCCGCCGCCATCGGCGGCGGCCGGGGGACATTCGCCGTCAAGGCCGGCAGGTCGCGTGGGGACAGCCAGGTAGCGGCGAGAAACGGCATCGAACGCAGAACGCAAGCGGCAGAAGGCGAGCTCTCCCTCACTTGGCAGAAGAGCCAAAAAAAGGGCGCGATTCGCATCGCGCCCGGGCTTGCCCACCCAATCGGGCGGAGAGAGAGGGAATGGAAAGAAGCGGCCGCACGACATTGCGGGAGGTGGCGCCGTGCGACCGCGTCGTCCGGTTATCTGACCTCGAATTCGCGGCTCTGGGCCACGGCGCCATTGAGCAGCACCTCGACCTTGTAGTTGCCGGTCGGCCAGCCATCGGGCTTGCTGATCTCGAAGGTGGTCACGCCCTTGCCGCTGAAGTCGATGTCCTTTGACTCCTCGTGGACCGGGGTGTCGCCTTCGTAGGTCCACCTGACGCCGAGGTTGCCGGTGACGTTCGCGGCCGGATCGCTGGTCGCGGTTGCCACTGCGGCAATGATGGTGTCACCGGTGGCGAAGGTGCTCGCCGGCGATTCGATGTTCATGTCGGCGCCGATGCTGGTGCCGAGCTCGACCCCGCTGACCGAGACGGTGGTCATGACCGGCGCTTCCGGCGCGGCGGGTTCGAATGTGGGCGCGGGTGACGGCGCGGCGGCCTCCGGTGCGGGCTCGGACTTCTTGCAGCCGGCAACGGCCAGGGTGGCTACCAGGGCCGCGGCAACGGCGTGGGTCGAGCGGTAACGCATCATGCGGTTCTCCTCGGGAAGCGATTCGAAGAAGCTGGATTCAAAGATCCGATTCGAAGATCGGGGTTCGAAGATGCAGCGCGCGGGCTCAGGCCTCGCCGCTTTCGGGTTCGATGCTCGGGATCTTCAACACCTGGCCCGGCATGATCCGGTCAGGGTTGTCGAGCTGGTCGCGGTTGGCTTCGAAGATCACCGGCCATTTGTTGGCCTTGCCATAGAACTGCCTGGCGATCGCCGACAGCGTGTCGCCCTTCTCCACCGTGTAGGCCTGTTCGACCGGATCGATGATCTCCTCGGTCGATTGCACCGACGATTGCACGTTGCCGAAGTCGGGTTTCTTGACGATCTCCTCGGTGGTTTTCACCGCGCCCTTCACGTTGGAAAAGTCGGGCTTCTTGTCTGTGCTCATCCAGGACGGTCCTCGCCGATGCGGGTCGTTGGGCGCACAGTCGCACGCGTCCTGTTAAGGAATCATTGCGGCCGGGTGAAGACCTTGCTCGACGCTTGAATGATTTCCCCTATTGACGTGTGTCGCGCGTCGCAGTTGGACGATCATGGCCCGGCGTGGCCCGCCACGGATTGATGTCGAGGCCGCCACGACGGGTGTAGCGCGCTTCCACCGACAGCGACTGCGGTGCGGCATGTGCGAGCAGGTCGGTGAAGATGCGCTCCACGCATTGCTCGTGGAACTCGGCGTGGTCGCGGAACGACACCAGGTAGCGCAACAGCGCGGCGCGGTCGAGCTTAGGCCCGCGGTACGCGATGACGACGGTGGCCCAGTCCGGCTGGCCGGTAACCGGGCAGTTGGACTTGAGCAGGTCGCTGTGCAACACCTCGTCGACAATCCTGCCGACATCGGCGGACAGCAGTTCCGCACGCGGCGGGCCGTAGTGCTCGATGTCGATGTCGAGCGCGTCGAGGCATTCGCCCTCGCCCTCGACCGTCATTGGCGGCAGTCCGAACGCAACCCCGACCGGCGCGCCGGCTGCCGCCGACAGATCGGTGGCGATGCGCGTGCGCACCGTCTCGTCATCGTCGAGGCGGGTCGCATTGAAGGAGTTCAGGTACAGCTTGAGCGACTTGGATTCGATCAGGAACGGCGAATCGGCCGGTACCTCGAAGGTCGCGGTCGCCATCCGCGGCTTGCCGCGTGCATCCAGCCAGCTCAGTTCGTAGGCATGCCAGCGGTCGATGCCGACGAACGGCAGCGCGGCTTCATCGATACCGATCTCGCGGCGGCCGAGCGAACGCGCGATCGGGAACAGCAGGCCGGCATCGTAGAGGCGTGGATAGTCGACATGGCGGCCGAGCGGGAGGCCGGCCGAGGGTGGGGTGTTGGTCATGACCGCATTTTAGGTTCTTCTCCCCGGCATCGCGGCGCTCAGCCCTGCGGCGGATCGTCGAGGTAATCCAGCGCGACCTGCAGCAACGCGCGCACGCCGACGTCGAGCGCGGACTCGTCGAGGAAGAATTCCGGCGAGTGGTTGCTCGGCGCGGTCTTGGGGTCCTTGCCCTTCGGCGTCGAGCCGACGAAGAAGAACAGGCCCGGCACCTCGCGGGCGTAGTACGAGAAGTCCTCCGCACCCATGGTCAGGCCGGGATCGACCACGTTGCCGGCGCCGACCACCTTTTGCAGGCTCGGGATCATGCGCGCGGTCAGATCGGGATCATTGACGGTGACCGGGTTGCCCTTGGTGTCGGGCACCTGGGCGTCGGCAATGGCGCCGTGGGCCTCGGCCACCTTTTCGGCCACCCGGGTCAGGTCGGTGAACACCTGCTGGCGCATGTCCTCGTCGAAGGTGCGGATGGTGCCGACCAGCTCGACCTCGTCGGGAATGATGTTGTAGCGGATGCCGCCCTTGATCGCTCCGAAAGTCACCACCACCGGCTGCTTCGAAATGTCCTGGCGGCGGCTCACGATCGTCTGCGCGCTGCCGATCACGTCGGCCGCGGCAACGATCGGGTCGACCCCGCCCCACGGTCGCGAACCGTGCGTCTGCCGGCCCTTGACCACGATATTGAAGCGGTCCGAGGCCGCCATCAGCGGCCCGCCGCGCACGCCGATCTGACCGGCGTTGAGGGTCGAGAACACGTGCAGGCCGAATACCGCGTCGGGCCTGAAATCGCGGAAGATGCCCTGCGCGAGCATTTCCTCGGCGCCGCCTTCCTCGCCGTCCGGCGGGCCTTCCTCGGCGGGCTGGAAGATGAACATCACCTCGCCCGGCAGTTCGTCCTTCATCGCCACCAGCGCCTCGGCCACGCCCATCAGCACGCTGGTGTGGGCGTCGTGGCCGCAGGCGTGCATGACCCCGGTGGTTTCGCCACGGAAGGTGGTGGTCACCTTGGACGCGAACGGCAGCCCGGTGCGCTCGGTCACCGGCAGCGCATCCATGTCGGCACGGATCGCGATGCGCGGCCCCGGCTTGCCCCCCTTGAGCACCGCGGTCACGCCGGTGGTGGCGATGCCGGTCTTCGGCTCCAACCCCAGCTCGCGCAGGTGCTCGGCGACCAGCGCAGCAGTGCGTACTTCACGATTGCCGAGTTCGGGGTGCTGGTGGATGTCACGGCGCCAGGCGACGACCTTCGCGTTCACCGCCTGCGCCGCGGCGGCGACTTTCGGGTGCTGGGCGTCCTGTGCGAAAGAGGACGGGACGATGCCGAGCGCCGCTGCCAGCGCGACAGAAATGGCAAGCAGATTGAAAGGCGATGCGTGCATGACGGACTCCGGTGAAGGCAGGGCCCGATCCTAGCCGCCAAGCGGCTGCGACCGCACCCCACCATCGGTGTGTTCGGGACGGTTGCCAGCGCAACCCTCGATGTGACTGTAATCGCATTTTTACACGTTCATCACCTGTTAGGTTTCGTCTTCGCCTCGAAGGGGATACAGGGGCGAGTCACCGCCAGGCAAGGCTCTCGCAACTTCACTGCAATGAGAGACTCCATGAAGCACAAGCAACTCGCGCTGGCCCTCGGGGCCGCATTGACCGTAGCCGTGTCCGCCAGCGCATTCGCCGGCCAACCGGACCCCAACCGCGTCATCATCAAGTTCAAGCCCGGTGCGGCCGCGCAGGCCGAAGCCGCGGTGCGCGCGGCCGGCGGCAAGGTCCACCTGAAGATCCACGGCGCCGATGCGTTCGCGGTCAGCGTACCGTCGCAGGCATTGAACGGCCTCGGCCGCAATCCGAACATCGAGTACGTCGAGCAGGACGTGCCGCGCTATGCGAACGCGCAGGTCACGCCGTACGGCATCGACAACGTGCAGGCGCCGCAGACCTGGGCGGTCGGCGCCGAAGGCGATGGCATCAAGGTCTGCGTGATCGACTCCGGCATCAACGTCAACCATGAGGACTTCGCCGGCGTCAGCATGAGCGGCTACGCCTCCCCGGGCCAGACCTGGTACACCGACAGCTGCGGCCACGGCACCCATGTCGCCGGCACGATTGCCGCAGCCAACAACAACGTCGGCGTGGTCGGCGTCAGCCCGGGCAAGGTCTCGCTGCACATCATCAAGGTGTTCGACGGCGGCGAGTGCAAGTGGAGCTACAGCTCCTCGCTGGTCGACGCGGCCAACCGCTGCCACAGCGCCGGCGCCCGCGTCATCAACATGAGCCTGGGCGGCGGAATGAAGAACAGGAGCGAGGAAACCGCCTTCAACAATCTCAACAACAGCGGCGTGCTCAGCATCGCCGCGGCTGGCAACGACGGCAACAACCGCCACAGCTACCCGGCCTCTTACAGCAGCGTGGTGTCGGTGGCCGCGGTGGACGAGAACAACGTCCGCGCGAGCTTCTCGCAGTACACCAACCAGGTCGAGCTTGCGGCCCCGGGCGTGGGCGTGCTGAGCACCTACCCGACCAGGAGCGCCTCGTTCAGCACCGGTGGCAGCGACTACATCGTGTCGGCGATGGACGGCAGCATCCAGGCCACCGCCAGCGGCGCGATGGTCGACGGCGGCCTCTGCACCTCGGCCGGCAACTGGAGCGGCAAGGTGGTGATGTGCGAGCGCGGCGACATCAGCTTCGCCGACAAGGTCGCCAACGTTACCGCTGGCGGCGGTGCGGCCGCGGTGGTCTACAACAACGTGTCCGGCGGCTTCTCAGGAACGCTGGGCGGCAGCTCGATCATCCCGGCGATCAGCATGACCCAGGAAGATGGCCAGGCGCTGGTGGCCGGCAGCATCGGCACGACCGCCAATGTCAGCAGCGTCTTCGAGTCCGACACCAGCGGCTATGCCTACCTGGACGGCACCTCGATGGCGACCCCGCACGTGGCCGGCGTGGCGGCGATCATCTGGAGTGCCAACCCGGCGGCGACCAATCAGGCCGTGCGCAATGCGATGACCAGTACCGCGCTGGACCTGGGTGCGACCGGCCGCGACAACTACTACGGCCATGGCCTGGTACGGGCCTTCGAGGCGGTGCAGGAACTGGTGAAGTAAGACGGCAGCAACCTGGCCCCCTGCGGGGCCAGGTCCTCCGGTTTTCGAGGGCCCGCACTGCGGGCCCTTCCTTTTTGTTTCTTTCCCCAATCAAAGCGCCGGGCCTGTTGAATGACCGGGGCGCCGGGGGACATTCGCCGTCAAAGCCGGCAGGCCACGTCGGGACAGCCAGGTAGCGAAGAGAACCAGAGATCGAACGCGAGCGGCAGAGCCGGCGCACCTTCGCTGGTGCGCCGGCAATGGAGGCGGCTACTTCTCCAGGCAGAAGCCGGCGCTGTGGCTGGCTTTTTGCCCGACCGACTGGCTGTTGACGATCGCCCGGTCGACCGCGACCACGCGAATCACGTAACCGCAGGGCTTCATGCCCGTGGTGTCGAGGCTCCAGTTGTCGCCTGGTGCCAGTGCGGTGTTGGACAGGCCGGACGATGGGCTCGGCACGCCCACCCCGGCCGGGTTGACCGCCGGCTCCACCCCGAGGCTGTAGCTGCGCAGATGATCGTCGCGCGCCACGAACCGGCCAAGCAGCATGTCGCCGATCTTGAACTTGCCGCAATCGCCGGTGCCGGCGGTGATCTCGATCGACGCTTCCGGCCCGGTGTTGTCGAGCTGGACCAGGTGCGTGTCCGGGCTGCCCACCGTGGGCGCAGCCGGGTTGGAGGCTGCGCCGGCATAGCTGGTCAGCCGCACCTGCCACTTGTCGTCGCCGGTGCTGTCCCACTGCGCCAGCACGCTGTTGACGTTCTGGGTGAAGTCGACGTAGTCGAAGCGTCCGGTGGCCGGGTCGGCAAGATGCTCGTGGGTGGTGCCGTTCTGGCGGGTCAGGACCAGCTTGTTGACCACCGCGGTCGGCGCGCCGCCACCGGCCGGGATCACTTCCACCTTGTAGCTGTGGCCGAGCAACGGTGCGCCCTGCGCGGTGACCCGCCTGGCGAACGGGCACGCCCGGCCGAACGGATCGGGCGGCAGGTTGTTGGTCGCGAACACCGCATCCGGCGTGGTCAGGCCGCTGCCGTTGTCGATCATCGACACGGGGATGCCACCGAGGATCGCGATCTTGCCGGCCGGCGCCTGCGCGGCGGGGGCGATGTTGATCTGGGTCTCCTCGCGGTTGCCCCAGGCCGGCACGTAGTTCGGGTTGCTGCACGGTACCGGCGCGTTCCACGACAGGATCGCGCGGACCCGTACCAGCCGCGGGCCGTCCTTGCACGGCCGCCGGTACTTGTTGAGATTCACCGGCAGCCGTACCGCGTAGTACACGTCCTGTTGCGGGCTGGCCGATACGTCGTAGACGCGTACGTCGGCGGTACCGAGGCAGGTCTCGAAGCTGCCATTACCGTCGAAGTCGGCCCAGAAGGTCACGTACTCGCGGCTGCCGTCGGTACACGGACCGCCGGAGTAACCGGAGGCCTTCTTCACCTGGATCACGCCGACCAGGGTGTCGGGCGCGTTCGGGTCCAGACCGATGCACTTGAGTTCCTCGTAGCGGGTGTCGCCGTCGGTCTTCGGGTACAGCAGATCGACGATCTTGGGATCGAACTTGAGGCCCGGCAGCAGCGCGGAGAACGACTCGGCGCCGAGCTCCAGCTTCGACTGGGTGAACGCGGCCAGCTCCTTGAACGCGAAGCGGTGCACCGGCACGTCCTGGCCGCGGTACAGCGTGGCCAGTTGCATCGCGCTGAGCGCCTTGGGCGTGGTCGCGATCGGCTGGTCCGGCGACAGCAGCTCTGCCAGCTGCGGCGGGAACTTGACCTTTGCGACCTCGAACAGGTCCTTCGGGAACCAGAAGCGCTGCGGCTCGACGAGGATGTTGGCGTCGCGGACATTGCCCCACACCGGGGACCAGTGCGGCTGGTTGGCCGGTGGCGGATTGTTCCAGGACAGGATCGCGCGCGCGCGGATCAGCGGTGCGAACACGCACAGCTTGCGCTTCGGGTCGACCTTGAGCTGCGCCGCGTACTCGAGCCGATTGCTGCCGCTGGTGCCCTCGGGGACGTTGTGGGCCTGGAAGCTGGTCAGGCCCTGGTCTTCCCAGCTCGCGCCGTTGTCGTAGGACAGGTAGAAGCGCACGTACTCCGGGCTGCCGGGACCGCAGATACCGGTACCGTAACCGGCCGGCTGATGGATGTAGACGACCGCTTCGAGATGCTTGTGCTGCGGGTGGTAGCCGAGGCAGCCGAGCGATTCATAGTGGGTGTTGCCCTTGATCGGCAGCACCGGCTTGAACGGGCTTTTTTCGAGGTTGCCGAAGTAGTTGGGGTTGGCCAGCAGCAACGACTTGAACGCAGTGCGCTCGTTGAGGAAGGCGCCCCTGGTGGCGGCGACGGTCTTGGTGCTGGTCTTGGTGCTGGTCCTGGTCGTGGACTTGCTTGCTTTGCTTTTCATTGCGGACATTCCTTTTCGGTCATGCAAACCCGACCGGCCGCCGATTCGAGGCAGCCGCCATGTGCGGGTTCTTGGGGAGATGTGCGGGAACCGCAGTCCTTTGTTTTGCTTCCATTGCCTTCGCGCTTGAACCGCTCCATTGCGGCGGTGCCGCACTCCAGTGCGCCTGATGCGATCAGGTCCGGTCGGCACGTAAGCGAACTGCCGGGCCGTACCGTCTGAAAACGGGACGACGGCGGCAGTTGCCGCTTCCGTGCCTTGTTTGCAACGCGGCGCAACGGCGGAAGCGGACACGGCGCAGGCGGCGTCGTGCAGCGGCCGCGTGCGGGCCTGCTGCAGGAACGACCCTTCACGCAACGATCACATTGCAATCGGCGGTAGGCGCTTACGGCCGGTGTTCGAGCGCCAGATATTCCGCGCTCTGCATCTCGATCAGGCGCGAAGCGGTGCGTTCGAAGGCATGGGCGAGTTTCTGTCCGCGGTACAACGACACCGGGTCGGCGGCGGCGGTGCAGACCAGGTTGACGTGGCGGTCGTAGAGTTCGTCGATGAGGTGGACGAAACGGCGCGCCGGGTCGTCGTTGCTGCCGTCGAAGACGGGAATTCCACCCACCAGCACGGTGTGGTGCTCGGTGGCGATCTCGATGTAGTCGCCGGCCGCGCGCGGGCCCTCGCACAGCGCGGCGAAGTCGAACCAGGCATGGCCTTCGGCGAGGCCACGCACCGGGATCTCGCGGCCGTCGATGATCAGGTGCGACTCGTCGTGCGGACAGGCATCGGAGAGGGTGTGCCAACGCTCGCTGAGCCAGGCCTCCGAGCCGGCGTCGAGCGGGGCGCGATAGACCGGCGACTGGGTCAATGCGCGCAGGCGGTAGTCGGTGGCGCTGTCCATGTGCATGACGTGGCAATGCGCCTGCAGTTGCGCGATCGCGGGCAGGAAGCGCTCGCGCTGCAATCCGTCCTTGAACAGCCCGGACGGCTCGATGTTGGAGGTCGTCACCAGCGCCACGCCCTCGGCGAACAGGCGTTCGAGCAGGCGCCCGAGCAGCATCGCGTCGCCGATGTCGTGAACGAAGAACTCGTCCAGCACCAGTACCCGCAGATCGCGGCGCCACTGCCGCGCGATCGTCTTCAGCGGGTCGGACTCGCCCTTGTGCGCGCGCAGTTCGGCGTGGACCTCGCGCATGAAGCGGTGGAAGTGGGTGCGGCGTTTGCCACCTTCGCCACCCTCACTCCACCGTTCGCGCCGCGAACGGTCCCCCTCTCTCCCGCCACCGCTCGGGAGAGAGGCGGCGGCGCGGCCTGCGGCCGCGACATTCCGCATGGGCAGCCCATCGAAGAACAGGTCGATCAGGAAGGTCTTGCCGCGACCGACCCCGCCCCACAGGTACAGGCCTTGCGGTGCGTCGGGCGACTTGCCGCGCAGGCGATCGAACAGCCCCTGCCTGGGCGGATCGAGCAACGCCGCGTGCAGGCGGTCGAGTTCGGCCAGCACCGCGCGCTGGGCCGGGTCGTCCTGCCAGTCGCCACGGGCGACGCCGTCGGCATAGCGGCGCGACGGCAACACTGCCTGCTCAGCCATGCGTGGGGGTGATCTCCGCGGGCAGGTACGGGCGGATACCGTTCTTGATCGCGCCGCGCAGGTCCATCAGCCGGCGATGGAAGAAGTGGCTGGTGTCGGGCATGCGCACCAGTTCGGGCGGGTTGCGGCGGCCATCGAGGCCTTCCAGCCAGGCGTAGACCGCTTCCGGGTCGACGACCTCGTCGGCGTCGCCCTGGATCACCAGCCACGGACAGTCCGGCGGGGTGATCGCGTCGAAGTCCCAGCCGCGCCCGGCCGGTGGCGCGATCGAGACCAGCATCCCCGGTTGCAGTTCGGCCGCCAGCGACAGCGAGACATAGGCACCGAAACTGAAGCCGGCCAGCCACAGCGCATGGCCGGGCCGCTGCTGGCGCACCCAGGCGGCGACCGCGCGCAGGTCGTCGCGCTCACCGCGGCCTTCGTCGAACTCGCCTTCCGACGCGCCGGTGCCGCGGAAGTTGAAGCGCACGATGGCGATGCCGGATTCGCGCAGCGCGCGCGCGGCCATCGTCACCACCTTGTTGTGCATGGTCCCGCCCTCGGTCGGCAGCGGATGGCAAACGATCGCGACGGCGCGGCGCGGGTGGCCCTCGGCCGGCTCGGCGATCAGCTCGATCGCGCCTGCCGGCCCCGGCAGGATCAGGGTGGCGGCTTCATCGGTCGGAAATACCGGGAACTCGGAGGGGGCGTTCATCCGACCATGATACGGCGCGGCGTTAATTCCCTGTTGAAGCCTGCCCACCCGGGCCCGGCCGCGAACCCTGCAGCAGGCGGTCCAGCACCCAGGCGCCGCCCAGCCCGGCAGCCGCGGCCACCAGCATCGGCCACGGGAGTGCGCGCCACTGGGCCAGGCTGGCCTGGAGCCCGTCGAGTACCGCGCCCCCGCCCCAGGCCGCAAGGGCGGCCAGGGCCAGCACGGGCAGCAGGCGCATCAGCCAGGCTTCGATGCCGGCGCGTTCATCATGGTCGCGCGTCAGCCGCTCCATCTGCAGGGCGAAGGTCGGCGGCGGCTCGGGCAGCGGTGCCGAGCGCACGGCATGGTAGACCGCGCGATAGCGGTCGATGGCCGGATCGGTGGGTTCGGTGCCGGTGCGGGCCTGTTCGGCCTCGGCCTGGCGTCGTGCTTCCCGTACCTGGGCCGGGTCCGGGTTCGGATCGGGGTGGCGGATGTTCATGACGGACAGGCCTCCAGGGTTTCCAGGTGCTGGCGCAGGCGCAGGCGGGCGCGGAACAGGTAGTTCTTGACCGTGCCCTCGGGCAGGTCGGTGATGCGCGCCACCTCGGCGATGCCCAGTTCCTCCATGTGGTACAGCGTGATCAGGGTCCGCTGCAAGGGCGGCAGCGCTTCGATCGCGGCATGCAGGTGCCGCATCAGGTCGGCATCGGCGACGCTTGCGGCCAGGTCGAAGCCGTCGTCGACCCACTCGACTGGTGAGACGCCGTCCATGTCCGGCTCGACCATCGGCAACCGCCTGCGCTGCATGTGGCGGCTGGCGACGCTGAAGGCGATCCGTCCGATCCAGGTGCCCAGCGCGCTTTCGAAGCGGAACTGGTCGAGGCGCCGATGTACCTGCAGGAACACCTCCTGGGCGAGATCGCGGGTGTCCTCCGGCTGCTGCACGACCCGGTACACCAGGTGCCAGACCAGCTTCTGGTAGCGCGTGACCAGGGCTTCAAAGGCGCCCGGGCGGCGCGCCATCACGGCGGCCACCATCGTCCTGTCGTCACCCGGGCTGCGTTCCATTGCGCAATGGATACACCCGACGGGCAGGTGGTTGCACGTGGCCGGCGTCATCCCGACGATCGGCGGTGGGCTGGCCGGCGGAGACTCCGGGATGGAAACCAGCAGAGGTGCAACCGCTCGTGCGCCGCCTGTCTCCATTGCATCGACCGGGGCATGGTGCCCCCTGGAGATGCCCCATGGTAGACATCATTGCCCTGTTCATTCCGATTGTCTTCGCGGTCTGTGTGGTGCTGGCGATCCGCGTGGTCGTCGAAGCGCGCCTGCGCCGCCGCCTGGCCGAGACCCACGCCAGCGAGGATCTGATCCGCACGCTGCTGCTGGCCGACCAGGAGAACCGCCGCCAGGCCTCGCTCAAGTGGGGCATGGTGCTGGTGCTCACCGGCATGGCGTTCGGGATCATCGACATCGCCGGCCTGACCCACGAGGACGCCGCCAGCTACGGCGTGATCTTCGCCGCGATCGGCCTGGGCATGATCGGTTATCACCTCCTGCAGCGCGACCGCGGTTGATCCATGCGGCGGCCATGGCGTCCGGAGTGACGCCTGGCCGCCGTCTTCCGCCGTCGTCGCAACGACGTGGCACGTGCCGCGTGCCACGGCCGGCAAAGAGACTTCCACCCGCAGGTGGGCACGCCTCGACAAAGTGCAAGCGAGGGCCCGGCTGGAGGCGTTGACGGTTGACGCAGACGGATTGAGCGGACCCACACGTCGGCAATCCGCGATGGCGGCGACCGTACCGCTCAGTCGGAGGTCGCGCTGGAAGCCGTCACGCCGCGCGCCGAATCCCAATCGAAGCCCAGCAGCAGCGGGTCGTGGTCGGAACTGCGCCAGGGGCCATCGCTGCGCTGGGCGCCGGCATAGCCGGCGCGGCGCGGCTCATCGGCGTTGCTGTGCCAGACGGCGGCGCCACGCAGATGGCGGGTCAGGGCCGGGCTGAGCAGGGCGTGGTCGAGGCGGCCGACTTCACCTGCGTAGACATAGTTGTAAGGGTCCTCGACCCTGGCCATGGCAAAGGCATCTCGCCAACCACGCTCGGTCAGCACGCGCAGCGGCTCTTCGGCGGCGTAGGCATTCATATCGCCGATGATCACTGCAAGATTGCTGCCATTTCGGGTTGGATCCTGCTGCAGCCAGTCTGCCAGCCGGGCCGCCGACTCGACCCGGGTAGCATTCCAGCAGCCGGCGCCATTGTCGCGGTCGCCGCGTTCGGCCTCGGCACAGCCGCCCTTGGACTTGAAGTGGTTGGCAACCACCACCAGCGCCGGACCGCCCGCCTTCGATACGAACGCCTGGGCCAGCGGCACCCGGCTGAGCGGGCCGAACGGGCCTTCTTCGAGGATCGCCGGACGGCCTTCGGTGCGGACGCGGTCGCCGCGGTAGACCAGACCGACCCGGATCGCGTCGTCGCCGGGACCGCGGCCGCTGCGCCGGCAGCGCTCGATGCAGGCATCGACGAAGCGCCAATGCCCCCCTCGGCCGCCATTGAGCGCATCGACCAGGGCGGCGATGCTCGAATCCGGCCCGTAGCCGTCGTTCTCCAGCTCCATCAGCGCAGCGATGTCGGGGTCGAGCGCGCGGATCGTCGCCACCAGTTTGGCCAGCTGGAGCCGGTACTGCTCCGGGCTTTCCGCGCCGCGCTCGGTCGGGAAGCCACCGCCCTGACCGTCGCCGTTGAACAGGTTCTCCAGGTTGAACGCCGCCAGCCGCAGGTTGCCGGGCACCTCGGGCGCCCGTGGTCGCGGCTGCTCGGCCAGGGCCGGCGGCACGTCGAGTTGCAGCCGGTACGCACCGTGGCGGTGGTCGAGAATGCCCTCGGCGCCGGTGATGGTGCTGCCGCTGCGCAGGGTCACCGCCTGCTCTGGCCATACGCTGTCGGCCAATGGGCGGTTGTCGCCGGCGCGACCGTCGTCGAGCAGCAGCCGGCGGCGGGCATTGTCGGCGGCGATCGCGCGGGCGGCGTCGGTACCGGGGGTGGCACGCTCGGCCGGCTGCCACAGCCGGCCGTCGAAACTGACCAGCATCTCGCCATGGCGCTCCAGGCCGTCGAGGCTGGCTACGGTCAAGGGCGCGACGATCTTCACCCGCATGCCCTCGTAGCGCTCCCAGTCCTGGGGCGGATTGCGCAGTTCGGTGACCCGGACCTCGCCGAGGCCGAACTGTTCGACCTTCTCCGGCACCAGGGTGGTCAGGCGCACCTGGCCGCCGGTATCGAGCTCGACCACCCGCCCCCGCACACTGACATGAGCACCACGGCGCAGCTGGTTGCGCCAGGGATCGTCGTCGCCGACCTGGACGAAGATCGCGTCGGAGGTGGCCGGATTGCCGTCGCCGGCATCCTGCAGATAGACCCCGCCCAGACCGGAGTCACCAGTGAAGTCGGCGGTCACCACGCCCTTGACCTGGACTGTCTGGCCGGTCATCGGACTGCGGGCACGGTCGCCCTGCACGGCACCGATCGGCAGGACCGCGACGTTCGTGCCATTGCCTGCCGCTCCGTCGCTCCCGGACCGCGGTCCTTCGCAGCCGGCCAGCAGCGCCAACAGCAGCGCCGGACCGGCGGCGGAGCGGAAGATGGAACGGAGCGGGACGACTGGCATGCAGGAACTCGGAAGCGGATACGGACAGTATCGACAGCCCGGACCGGAAAATGACAACGCCGCCCGCAGGCGGCGTCGGATCATTCAGGCTGGGGTCGCACGGGGCCTACTGGAGGTTGTCGACCATCCAGTCGACGGTGGCGATGACCTGCTCATCGGTCAGGGCCGGGTTGCCGCCCTTGGGCGGCATGATGCCGTCGGCACCGGTGTAGCCCTCGATGGCGTGCCTGTGCAGGGTCTCGGCACCCTGGCCGAGGCGCGCGGTCCACTGGGCGCGGGCCATGGTCGGCGCGCCACCGGCACCGGAGTTGTGGCAACCGGCGCACAGGCTGTTGTAGATCACCTCGCCATCGAGAGTGCCGCCATAGGCGACCTGCGAGGCCGCCTTGGCCACCGCTGCAGCCGCGGCCGCAGCCTGGGCGGCAGCACCGGTGCTGCCGGCATAGACCGCGCCGACCGGGGCGATGCGACGCTCGGTGCGCTGGGCGGCGGCCGGATCGGCTTCGCGCGGCAGCTGCTTGTGGATGACCACGGCGCCGATGATCAGGCCGAGGGTGACCAGCACCAGGAAGCCGATCACCATCGAGAAGTGCTTGAGGAATTCGAGGTCGTAGTTGCGCACGATCCACCTGTGTGGCGCGCCATCGGGCGGCGCGCGAAGCCATCAAAAGGGCCGCCCATGCGGCCCATGCCAGATACGGTCGCCAGTCACTGGAGCCACCCCCGGTGACGGAGATGGCGCGCCCGGAGGGATTCGAACCCCCGACCAATGGCTTCGGAAGCCACTACTCTATCCGGCTGAGCTACGGGCGCCTGGCTGGTGTCCCGGCCGCCGATGCGGACATCGGATGGCGCGGGGCGGATCATTCTAGCGGCAAATGCGTTTTTTGGCGCCTCCCCGACAGTAACGGTAGATAATCCCGTGCCGGCGCCGTGTCCGCCCGTGGCCCACGCCCTTCCCCTGCCCCGCACCACATGCCTTACGAACGCTACGCCTCTCCGTCCGTCCCGCTCTGGAAGCGCAAGCTGCAGCTGTACTGGCAGCTGGTGCGCGGCGACCGCCCGATCGGCTGGCTGCTGCTGCTGTGGCCGACCTGGTGGGGCCTGTGGCTGGCCGCCGGCGGGGTGCCGCCGCTGTGGACCTTGTTCGTGTTCAGCGCCGGGGTCTGGCTGACCCGCTCGGCCGGCTGCGTGATCAACGACTACGCCGACCGCTGGCTGGATCCGCATGTCGAGCGCACCCGCGGCCGACCGCTGGCAACCGGCGCGGTGTCCGGGCGCGAGGCACTGGCCGTGTTCGCAGTGCTGATGCTGGCCGCGTTCGCGCTGGTGCTGACGATGAACCGGCTGACCGTGTACCTGAGCTTGGTAGGTGTGGTGCTGGCGGCGAGCTATCCGTACCTCAAGCGCTACACCTACCTGCCGCAGGTGTACCTGGGCATGGCGTTCGGCTGGGGCATCCCGATGGGCTTCGCCGCGGTGCAGGGCGAGGTGCCGGCGCTGGCGTGGCTGCTGTACGCGGCCAACATCCTGTGGTCGACCGGCTACGACACCTGGTACGCGATGGTCGACCGCGAGGACGACCTGCGCATGGGCAGCAAGTCGACCGCGATCCTGTTCGGCGACATGGATCTGATCGCGCAGGGCGTGCTGTACACGCTGTTCCTGGTTGCAATGGCACTGGTTGGCCAGCGCGCCGGGCTCGGTTCCTGGTACTGGGCTGCGATGCTCGTGGCCGCGCTGCTGGTGGCATGGGAGTTCGCGCTCGCCCGCAAGCGCCAGCCTGCGGCCTGTTTCCGCGCCTTCCTGCACAACCACTGGATCGGCGCGGTGCTGTTCATCGGTATCGCGCTGGCATTGTGGTTGCAGCCTGTCGCGGCCTGATCCCCGTAGCCCGGGTAAGCGAAGCGCACCCGGGAATGCATCAGCCCGATCCCGGGTGCGCTTCGCTTACCCGGGCTACGACGTTGCAGGAGTTATGAAGTCACGGGGTTCCGCAGCGACGGCGCCAGACCAGGCAACGGTTGTTGGCCGGCATCGCCACATCCTCGACGAGTCGCAGACCGATGCCGGCAGCCAGCGCATTCACCGCCTCGAAGTCGCGGATGCCCGAACGCGGGTCGCGCGCCTTCAGCCAGCCGTCGAACTCGCGATTGCTGGCGCTGGTGTAGCCGCCGCCGTAGTTGAACGGGCCGTAGACCACGACCGTCGCGGCCGGAGCCAGCACCGTCGCCAGCCCGGCGAAGAACGCCTCGACCTCGGCCCAGCCCATGATGTGCAGGGTGTTGGCGCTGAACACGGCGTCGTACCCCGCGGCGTCGGGCAGCGGCGGTGACGGGCTGAAACCCGGCAGCGGTGCAGCCACCGCGGCCAGTTCAATGGCGGGCGGAGTGTTCGGCAGGCCGGCCTCGTCCAGCCATTGGCCGATGCCCGGCAGGTATTCGGCCCGGTCGGCGCACTGCCAGGCCAGCCACGGCATCGCCGCGGCGAAGTGCACCGCATGCTGGCCGGTGCCGCTGCCGATTTCCAGCACGTGGCGCGCGTTGGCGAAATGTCGCAGCAGTACTTCGAGGATCGGGCCGCGGTTGCGATCGCAGGCCGGTGAGAAAGGTTTTCCGGTCGTCTCCATGATTCGCGCATGATCGCGCATCCGCCAGAGCGCCGCTCCGGGCCGCGCAAAGCGACCACAACCCGAATTGAACCGTTTCCCACGACCGCGACACCTGTATATGTGCAACGTGGAACAAACGGGGGCCGGCGCGTGCGGCGGGATACGCAGAGAATCTTCGATGAATACCTGGCCACATCGGCGCGCGCGGGCGACCGCGACGCCTGGCAGCGGCTGGTGGAGCGCTGGCAGCCGCGACTGCTGCGCCATGCATGGCGCCTGTGCGGCGATCCCGAGCAGGCCCGCGACCGGACGCAGGAGGCCTGGCTGGAGATCTTCCGCGGCCTGCGCCGGCTCGACGACGTGGCCGCGTTCCCGGCCTGGGCGTTCCGCATCGTCACCCGGCTGTGCCAGCGCGCGTACCGCCGTGCCGGACGCGATCCGCTCGACGGTGCCGAGCCGCCGGACGCGATGGAGATGGCGACCGCGGCACACGAAGGCGGCGAGCACGCAGCCGAGGTCACCAACGTGCTGGCCGCGATGCGCGAGCTGCCGCCAGCACAGCGCGCGGCACTGGCGCTGTTTCATCTCGAACACCTGGGCGTGGCGGAAATTTCCATCGCGCTCGACATCCCGCCGGGCACGGTCAAGACCCGGCTCATGCATGCGCGGCGCAAGATCCGTGCACGACTTGGAGAAACCAGCGATGAGCAAGACTGACGAACTGATCGAACGCGCGTTGTCGGCCGAGGACCGCGAACTGCTGGCCCGCCACACCGAGCCGGGTTACTTCAGCCAGGCCTTCGGCCTGTTCCGCGGATCGCTGGGCTGGGTGGTGTGGCTGGCCTACCTGACCAGCATCGCCGCCTTCGCCGGCTTCATCTGGGCGCTGTGGCAGGCCTGGACCACGCCCGAAACCCTGCTCGCGGTGCGCTGGGGCGTGGTCGCGATAGTGCTGTTCCAGTACACGGCCATGGTCAAGTCGTTCCTCGGCACCCACATGGAAGCCAACCGCACCCTGCGCGAGCTCAAGCGGATCGAGCTGCAGGTGGCGATGCTGCGCGAGAAAGACAACATGTAGATCGGCACGCCCTCACTCGACCTGGACTAGTACCCTGCAACGATCATGACCGCACTTGTCGTCCTTCCCGGCCTGGATGGCACTGCCACCCTGCACTCGGCGTTCTGCGCAGCCGCAAACTTCACCTTCGACACGATCAAGGTCGTTCCATATCCGCCGGACCATCCGCTTGGCTACGCCGAACTCGAAACCCTGGCTCGTGCCGAACTTCCGTCGACACCGTTCGTCCTGCTGGGGGAGTCGTTTTCCGGCCCGATCGCGCTGTCTGTTGCAACCGATCCACCGCCTGGCCTGATCGGGATTGTCCTGTCGACCACCTTTGCGAGGCCGGCGATCCCGGCGCTGTCGCCATTCGCACCATTGGTCCGCTTCATGCCCGCCCGCGCAGCGCCCATCGCGCTGCTGTCCTGGTGGCTGCTGGGCCAGTGGACAACCCCTGCGCTGCGAAGCTCTCTCAAGAATGCTTTGGATTCCGCGGCCTCCTCAGTGCTGGCTTTCCGGGCCGCAGCCGCACTGCGCCCGCCTGCGGTCAATCTGGCCGCCATATCCGCGCCCACCCTTTACCTGCGCGCCACCGGGGATCGTCTGCTCGCTGCGTCGGCCGGCGAACACATCCGTTCGTCCATACCTCAATCGCGTCTGGTCGACATCGCAGGTCCGCATTTGCTGCTCCAGGCCGCGCCCGGGCCGTGCGCCCATGCGATCGGCGACTTCGTCCAAGACATCCACGATGGGTAAGCGTCGCAAGTATTCCGGATGACAGTCCCAGCCATCGTCCACCACCTCCCAGCCCATCGTCTCACCGGCTGAGACACGGTTCTGGCCCACTGCCGCCATTTGGAGGCAGCGATGGAACTGGCACTATTGCGAGCCGACGGCGGCGGCGAAGCCACCGACCGTGGCGCCGGCCGGCCTGTGCGCCGCGACGGCGACGGCGCCGCATTGGCCCGGCGGCTGGCCCTGCGCTACCGCGACCGCATCACCGGCCGGTTCACGATCCTGGGCCGTGAAGGCCGCTATGCCGATCTGCCGGTCGAACTGCCACCGGAGCTGGCGACGGCCATGCGCGCACGCGGCATCGACCGGCTCTACAGCCATCAGGCCGAGGCCTGGGAGGCGACGCGACGCGGCGAGCATGTCGCGGTGGTCACCCCGACCGCCTCGGGCAAGTCGCTGTGCTACACGTTGCCGGTCGCCGCGGCGGCGATGCAGGCGCGCACACGCGGCGGTCCGTCGAAGGCATTGTTCCTGTTCCCGACCAAGGCGCTGGCGCAGGACCAGGTCGCCGAGCTGCTCGAACTCAGCCGTGCCGGCGACCTCGGCCTGAAGGCCTTCACCTTCGACGGCGACACCCCCGGCGACGCGCGCCAGGCGATCCGGCTGCACGGCGACATCGTGGTCAGCAACCCGGACATGCTGCACCAGGCGATCCTGCCGCATCACACCAAGTGGGCGCAGTTCTTCGAGAACCTGCGCTACGTGGTGATCGACGAGGTCCACAGCTACCGCGGCGTGTTCGGCAGCCACGTCGCCAACGTGCTGCGCCGGCTCAAGCGGATCTGCGCGTTCTATGGCGCCTCGCCGCAGTTCATCCTGTGCTCGGCGACGATCGGCAACCCGAAGGCGCATGCGCAGGCGCTGATCGAAGCGCCGGTGACCGCAATCGAGCAGTCCGGCGCCCCGAGCGGCGACAAGCACGTGCTGTTGTGGAATCCGCCGGTGGTGAATCCCGATCTTGGCCTGCGCGCCTCGGCGCGCTCGCAGAGCAACCGCATCGCCCGCATCGCGATCAAGACCGGGCTGAAGACGCTGGTGTTCGCGCAGTCGCGAACGATGGTCGAGGTGCTGACCAAGTACCTCAAGGACGTGTTCGACCACGACCCGCGCAAGCCCGCGCGCATCCGCGCCTACCGCGGCGGCTACCTGCCGACCGAGCGCCGTGCCGCCGAGCGCGACATGCGCGGCGGCCACGTCGACGGCATCGTCAGCACCTCGGCGCTGGAGCTGGGCGTGGACATCGGCGCGCTCGACGTGGTCGTGCTCAACGGCTATCCGGGCAGCGTCGCCGCGACCTGGCAGCGCTTCGGCCGTGCCGGCCGCCGGCAGAAGCCGTCGCTGGGAGTGATGGTCGCCAGCTCCCAACCGCTCGACCAGTACGTGGTCCGGCATCCGGAGTTCTTCGGCGAGGCGCCGCCCGAACACGCCCGCATCGCGCCGGACCAGCCACTGATCCTGTTCGACCACATCCGCTGCGCGGCATTCGAGCTGCCGTTCGAGGCGGGCGAGCCATACGGCCCGATCGAGCCGTCGCTGTACCTGGAAGCACTGGCCGAGTCCGAGGTCGTGCACCGCGAAGGCGACCGCTGGGAATGGATCGCCGACAGCTACCCGGCCAATGCGGTGTCGCTGCGTTCGGTGGCCGACGGCAATTTCGTCGTCGTCGACCGCACCGGCGGCCGCCAGACGATCATCGCCGAGGTCGACTACTCGGCCGCCGCGCTGACCCTGTACGAAGGCGCGATCCACATGGTGCAGAGCACGCCGTACCAGGTCGAACGGCTGGACTGGGACGGTCGCAAGGCCTACGTCACCCGCACCCATGTCGACTACTACACCGACGCGATCGACTATACGAAGCTGAAGGTACTCGAGCGCTTCGATTCCACCGCGGCGGGTCGCGGCGATGCGCAGCACGGCGAGGTCCACGTGGTCCGGCGCGTGTCAGGCTACAAGAAGATCCGCTACTACAGTCACGAGAACATCGGCTACGGCCCGGTCAACCTGCCCGACCAGGAGCTGCATACCACCGCCGCGTGGTGGCAGCTGCCGCAGGCGGTGCTGCTGGCGTGGTTCGGCTCGAAGCAGGAGGCGCTGGACGGTTTCCTCGGTGCCGCATACGCACTGCACGTGGTGGCGACGGTGGCGGTGATGGCCGACGCGCGCGACCTGCAGAAGTCGGTCGGCAACGGCGACGGCAGCTGGTTCGCGAGCGCCGATGCCCATGGCCGCGGCCAGTTGCGCGGCCTCGACGGCGCGGCGCGCGACATCGAATCCGAAGCCCGCTTCACCCCGACCGTGTACCTGTACGACAACTTCCCCGGCGGCGTCGGCCTCAGTGAGCCGTTGTGGACGCGGCAGGCGGAACTCGTGCAGCGTGCGATCGAACTGGTCGAGGGGTGCGACTGCCGGGCCGGCTGCCCGGCCTGCGTCGGGCCCATTCTGGCCGGCGATGAGCTTTCCCGTGATGAGCCGGCGACGGACGAGAACGCGGCGGCCACACCGAAGGCGTTGGCCCGGCGCGTGCTCGGCCTGCTGCGGGACAGCGCCGATGCGCCGTAGCCCGGGTAAGCGGAACGCACCCGGGACCCATTGCCATCCAACCCCGGGTGCGCGTCGCTTACCCGGGCTACGAATTCACATGCGCGCAAGGACAGCGCAAGACCCCGTCCCCGGTTCGGCTCCACCTTGCCCGCGCCGCGAACTCCACGAGTTCATATGAGCGCAGCGATTGACCGCCTGCGGATATTGCAGCGACAGGCGGGCACGTCCGCTCCGACAGCAGCGACGCCGGACACGACCCCGGCGCGTACCGCGGACCCCGCCTCGCTGCATCGCCTGCTCCGCATCCGCGAA
Organism: Lysobacter alkalisoli; assembly: GCF_006547045.1. Classification (NCBI taxonomy): domain Bacteria; kingdom Pseudomonadati; phylum Pseudomonadota; class Gammaproteobacteria; order Lysobacterales; family Lysobacteraceae; genus Marilutibacter; species Marilutibacter alkalisoli. The sequence goes on along the minus strand of NZ_CP041242.1, from coordinate 146,163 downwards.
CGCAAGGCATCGTCGCAGTCCCACTCCGCGGACCGCACACTTCCCGGCAAGGAGATCGTCCCCGGCCTGCACCTGATCAGCAGCCACCTGCCGTTACCGCCACCGTCCACGCCGATACCACTTGGCTTCGCCCGCCGCGACAGCAGCATCGCGCCGCAGCATCTGCTGTTCTTCGACACCGAAACCACCGGTCTGGCCGGCGGCACCGGCACCCGTGCGTTCCAGATCGGCGCGGCCGACTGGCACGACGATCCGCTGCAGGGCCCCGGCCTGCGCGTGCGCCAGCTGTTGATGACGACGATGGCCGCCGAGCCGGCGATGTTGCGCGCGTTCGCCGGCTGGTTGGCGCCCGACACCGTGCTGTGCAGCTACAACGGCCGCTGCTACGACGCCCCGCTGCTCAAGGCACGTTACCGGCTGGCGCGGCTGCCCGACCCGATCTCGCCGCTCGACCACCTTGACCTGCTGTTCCCGACACGGCGCTTTCACAAGGGTCGCTGGGCCGACTGCCGGCTGGCCACGGTCGAACGCGAACTGCTCGGCATCGTGCGCGAGGACGACCTGCCCGGCGCACAGGCACCGGCGGCGTGGCTGTCCTGGCTGCGCGGTGGGCCGGCGACCAACCTGCGCCGCGTCTGTGCGCACAATCATCAGGACGTGGTGACGCTGGCCCGACTGCTGCTCGCGCTGGCGTCCAGCGCCGACGACACCGCGATCGCGTTGCCGGGTCTTCATGCCGCGCGAACGCGCGCGGTGTAGCCTGCCCGGCACACAATTCCAGAAGGAATGCCATCATGCGCCCGACTCTGACCCTGATCGCGGCATCGACCCTGCTGCTCGCCACCGCCTGCACCACCACACCACTGCCGCCGCAGACGATCGGACAATGCAATGCCGAGCCCGCGAGCTGGGCGATCGGCCGCGCGCCCGACCAGAACCTGATCGATGACGTGCTTCGCGATACCGGCAGCCGCGACGTGCGTGTGCTCGAACCCGGGATGGCGGCGACGATGGACTACCGCGCCGACCGGGTGAACATCGACGTCAACGATCGCGGCGCGATCACCGGCATCCGCTGCGGATGAGCCGCAGGCCCGGCTCCAACGGGCCCGGCGCCAACCGACACGGCGCGAGCAGACTCGCTACCGGCATGCGCCGGCCGCTCTGGCTGCTTGCCGCCATCGTCCTGCTCGGCCTGTGGCTGTGGGCGCAGCACGGCAATGACGGCGCGCTGCCGGTTCCGGCCAGCGACGGCGTCGGCGTCGGTGTCGACACTCCACGCACGGCAGATGCGCTTCCGGCGTTCCTGCCCCCGGAAGCGCGGCCGGTGCTTGTGCGCATCGCCAAAGGCGGTCCGCATCCCCACCGCCAGGACGGCGGCGTGTTCCAGAATCGCGAACGGCGGCTGCCACAACAACCGCGTGGCTGGTACCGCGAATACACCGTCGCCACTCCCGGCGCGCGCGATCGCGGCGCGCGCCGGATCGTCACCGGAGGCGACCCGCCGAGCGAGTACTGGTACACCCGCGATCATTACCGCAGCTTCCGGCGCTTCGACTGGGCGCCTGCGGCCGGCACGGAGGCGGCGCGATGATCCCCGACGAAGAACTCACCGGCCTGCTGGCCGACCCCGCACAGGCCGGCGTCTATTTCGTCGACGCACGCGACAGCACGGCTTTGACCCGGGCTGCGACCGCGCTCGACTACGCCCTGCTGCGCATCGACCTGGCCGACTGCCCGGACAAGGCCGGCCTGATGGAGTGCTTCGCCGCAGCCGGTCGGTTCCCGGACTGGTTCGGTGGCAACTGGGACGCGCTGGCCGACACACTCGCCGACCTGTCATGGTGGCCGGCCCCGGGCTATGTGCTGCTGATCGAGCATGGCGGTGACTGGCGCGACAGCCACGCCGACGACTTCGCGGTCCTGCTCGACATCCTCGATGACACCGCCCGGCGCTGGGCCGCGGCCGGCACCGGCTTCTGGGCCCTGCTGCCACTGTCGGCCGAGCAGCTGGCACGGCTGGAAGACTGAGCGGGCCACCGACCCGCCACGATCGATACGCGACAACGATCACGTTTCGCCTCCGGCGGACGCACCATTCGTCGGCGCATGGGCACGCGCCGACAAGGAATATTTTATTTTTCGACCTGGTCCGCGGTTACTGAAACCTGAGGACGGTAGAAGTGGCCGGGCAACATCGACAAGACCACTTTCAACAGTCAAGGACCACGGACGATGAAGACACCACACATGACTCCGGCGCGGCTGGTTTCCACCGTGCTGGCCGGCCTGATCGCGACCACCGCGGCGGCGGCTCCACCCACGGCCCGGCCCGACGTTTCCAGGCCAGCCGCCCCCGACTTCGCCGCACCCGACGCCGACCCCGCGCTGGCCCTTCGCCTGCAGCAGGAGGAAACGCGCCTGCGGCCGCAACGCGCTGCGTTCCCCGGCTATTTCCGCCAGGCCTACGCACGCTATCCGTCGATTCCGGCCGGCACCCTGGAGGCGATCGCCTACGTGCAGAGCCGCTGGATGCACCTGCAGCCCGAACCCGACCACGAGGGCGGCAGCCACCTGCACATGCCGCGCGCCTACGGCGTGATGGGCCTGTACCACGGCGAAGGCTTCGCCGACCAGGTCGGCGAGGCGGCGCGGCTGCTCGGCGTGCCGGCCTCGAAGGTGATCGCCGACCCGCGCACCAACATCCTCGCCGCCGCCGCCCTGCTCGACCGCGAGATCAGCGCCAGTCAGATCAGCGCCAGCGGCACGCGGGCGAAGTCGGAACAGGACGAGATCGCCCCGGCGCTGGCGCGTTATGCCGGGTTCGCGACCGGGGACGGCGAGGTGCAGGACTTCGCCCGCACCAGCTTCGCCTATGACGTGCTGCTGGCCCAGGATCGCGGCGTCAACGACCGCGGCATCGTGGTGCCCGAGCGCACGGTGCGTTGGGAACGCGCGTTCACGCCCGACCAGCTGATCCAGCAGAAGGCGCCGTTCGTCCGTCTCGACGTCGAGAGCGATCGCGTGATCACCGACCAGTACGCGATCGACCCGGTCAGCGAAACCCTGCAGCGCACCGCCCCGGCGGACGGCGACCGGCTGCAGGCCAGCAGCGACGTCGGCATCATGAGCACCGACTACGGCCCGGCGATCTGGAATCCGGCGCACTCGTCCAACTACACCGCCTCGCGCAGCGCCGCGATCAGTGCGGTCACCATCCACACCGCCCAGGGCAGCTACGCCGGCACCATTTCCTGGTTCAAGAACGCGTCGGCCAACGTCAGCGCCCATTACGTGATCCGCAGCTCCGATGGCCAGGTCACCCAGATGGTGCGCAACGCGCACACCGGCTGGCACGTGCGCAACCACAACAGCTATACGCTCGGCATCGAGCACGAGGGCTACGTCAACAACAGCTCCTGGTACACCACCGCGATGTACAACAGCTCGTCGGCACTGGTGCGCTCGTTCTGCTCCAAGTACTCGGGAATCAGCTGCAGCGCCGCCTACAACGGCGCCGCCAGCAGCGGCATCAACGTGTTGCCGACCAGTGTCAAGATCAAGGGCCACCAGCACTTCAGCGGCCAGACCCACACCGACCCGGGCATCAACTGGGACTGGAAGCGCTACTACACCCTGCTCAATCCGGGCAGCGGCGGCACCACCAAGGTGCTCGACAGCTTCGAGAGCAGCGTCGGCCACTTCAACACCAGCCCGGCCTACTCCGGCAGCACCACCGGCATCTCCACCGCCTCGTCGGCGACGCGCAACTGCACCATCCGCCACAACGGCAGCTGCTCGCTGCGGGTGCTGCTGAAGGACAACCCCAACAGTTCGGCCAACTGGGCGGTCCGGCTGCTGTCGGGCTCCGGCAGCCCGTCCAACAACGTCAAGCTCAGCCGCAGCAACGGCCGCATCGGCTTCTGGGTGTACGCAGCCGGCAGCGGCATGAGCGTGGCGGTCGGCATCGACGACAGCGACGGCACCGAGCGCTCGACCACGCGTTCGCTGGCGGCCAACACCTGGACCTATGTCGAGTGGAACCTGACCAACAGCGCGCACTGGAACGCCTGGGTCGGCGGCAATGGTGCAATCACCGCCAGCACCGTCACCCTTGATGCGATCTGGCTGTATCGCGCGCAGACCAGCTACGACGTCAACGTCTACATCGACAACGTGACGATCAAGAACTGAGCCTCGGCCGGGGCCACGGGACCCGGTCCCGGCCATGCGCTGCCAGGGACGGCGGCACGGTGGAACGGACGCGCAACCGCCCGTCCATCACGGAACGACGAGCCGCGCGCGGAAAGGCGCTGCCGTCCTTCACGGAGCGAAGGTGAGGCGCAGGGATGCGCCGAATCGTCCGCCTGTGCCCGGTCAACGGACCTTGGCCGCAGCCGCTTCCGCGCGCTCGGCCGCCGGCGCGGCCACCCCGCGTGGCGCCTTCCACCAGGCAATGCCGACCGCGCTGCCGAGCAGCACCGCCGCGATCAGCCACGGCACACCCGGCAGGTGCGCGGGCGCGGCATCGCTGATGAAGAAGCCGAAACTGCCGGCGAACAGCACCGGCCCGACGATGCCGGCCATCGACACCAGACTCATCAGCGCGCCCTGGATACGGCCCTGTACTTCCGGCCCGACCTCGCGCGTGATCAGTGCCTGGGTGGCCGGTGCCGCCAGCGCCCACAACGCACTGACCGGCAGGCCAAGCAGCCACACCCAGCCATTGCCGGCCAGCCCATAGACCACGAAGCCGGCCACGCCGCAGCTCAAGCCGAGCAGCAGGGTACGGCGCTCGCCGAGCCAGCGCACGACCCGGCCAACCAGCACCGCGTTGACGACGATGCTGCACACGCCGACCGCGGCCAGCACCCAGCCGACCTCGCGCGGGCCCCAGCCGAAGCGGTAGTCGGCGAACAGCACGAATACGCTCGGATAGACGTAGTGCGCGAGGTTGGCGAGGAACACCACCGCCGCCAGCCCGAACACCTGCGGGTAGCGCCGCAGCAGCCCGATCGAACCGACCGGGTTGGCGTGCGACCAGTCGAAGCGAGCACTGCGCTTTTCCTTCGGCAGCGACTCGGGCAGCACGAACCAGCCATACAGGAAGTTGAGCAGGGCCAGCCCGGCGGCGAACCAGAACGGAAGCCGCAGGTCGATGTCGCCGAGCCAGCCGCCGAGCAGCGGTCCGACCACGAAGCCGATGCCGAACGCGGCGCCGAGCATGCCGTAGCTCTTCGCGCGCTGGTCCGGCGGCACCACGTCGGCGACATAGGCATTGGCGGTGGTGAAACTGGCCGAGGTGATGCCGGAGATGATCCGCCCGACCAGCAACCACGCCAGGGTCGGCGCCAGCGCCATGAACACGAAGTCGAGCCCGAGCCCGAGGCACGACAGCAGGATCACCGGCCGCCGCCCGAAACGATCCGACAGCGTGCCCTGGATCGGCGAGCAGACGAACTGGATCGCCGCGAACACGAAACCGAAGGTCGCCACCCAGTACGCCGCATGCGCGGTTTCGCCGCCGGCGAAGTCCTCGATCAGGTGCGGCAGCACCGGGATGATCAGCCCGAACGCCAGGATGTCGATCAGGACGACGACAAAGATGAAGGCCAGCGCGGCGCGGCGGCGTACGCCGGAGATGGAGGCGCCCGAGGTGGGGTCGGTGTCGGTCATGCGGTGCCGGAGGGCGGCGGGGGAGCGCAAAGTCTAGCGGTTCGACGACCAGGAACCGGGACACGCCGTGAGCCCGTCCACGGGGATCATCCGAAGCCGCCATCCCGGCGGCAGGCGAAGAAACAAAACAGTTTCAATTTCAACTATTTACGCTGGAACAATACCATTTGCGGCAGCGCACAATCTGTGCTTTAGTCGGGAGACCCTTGGCTCCAAGGCCGGCCGGATCGCGCAAGCGAACCGCGCTGTTCCGTCCCCGTCTTTCGAGCCATCCGGCAACGCCACCACGGAGTTTCGTCCTGTGCGACAACCCGACCCTGCGCAACAATCCGTCCATTCCACCCTGGCGCCTTCGACGGGCCTGTACGATCCGCGCGACGAGCGCGATGCCTGTGGTTTCGGCCTGATCGCGCAACTCGACGACAAACCGGCACGGGCGGTGGTGGATCGCGCGCTGGAGGCGCTGGACCGGATGACCCATCGCGGTGGAGTCGCCGCCGACGGCCTGTCCGGCGACGGCTGCGGCGTGTTGCTGCGCCAGCCCGATGCGTTCCTGCGCGCGCTCGCCAGCGAGGCCGGCATCGCGCTCGGCCAGCGTTATGCCGCCGGCCTGGTGTTCCTGCCGCACGACGGGGCCGCCGCCGCCCAGGCGCGCGAGGCATTCGCCGGCGCGCTGCGCGAGGTGAAGCTCGCGATCGCCGGCTGGCGCGTGGTGCCGGTCGACGATTCGGTCTGCGGCGAACTGGCCAAGCAGTCGCTGCCGCGGATCGAGCAGCTGTTCGTGGTGCCGGCGGTCGACATCGACGGCGAGCGTCCCGACCCGTCCGCGTTCCAGCACGCGCTCTACCTCGCCCGCCGCCGCGCCGAGCAGCGCCTGCGCGCGCAGGGCGAAGCGTTCGCCGACGTCTACGCGGTGACCCTGTCGGCCACCACCATCGGTTACAAGGGCATGGTGCTGCCCAAGCACCTGTCGACGTTCTACCCGGACCTGCAGCGCGCCGACCTGACCAGCAGTGCGGTCGTGTTCCACCAGCGCTTCTCCACCAATACCAACCCGCGCTGGCCGCTGGCACAGCCGTTCCGGCTGCTCGCCCACAACGGCGAGATCAACACCATCGCCGGCAACCGCGCCTGGGCGCAGGCGCGCGCGCACGTGTGGCGCACGCCGACCCTGGACCCGCGCGAGTTCGATCCGGTGATCGAGATGCGCGGCTCCGATTCGCAGAGCCTGGACGGGATGCTCGAACTGCTGCTGGCCGGCGGCATGGACCTGGTCAAGGCGATGCGGATCCTGGTCCCGCCCGCGACTCAATCCCTTGAATACAAGGACGCCGACCTCGCCGCGTTCTACGAGTACTACGCACTCAACACCGAGCCGTGGGACGGCCCGGCCGGCATTGTGACCTGCGACGCGCGCTACGCCGCCTGCACCTTGGACCGCAACGGCCTGCGCCCGGCGCGCTGGGTGCTCAGCCGCGACCGCCATTTCATGATCGCCTCCGAGGCCGGTGTCTGGGACCTGCCCGCCGCCGACACCGAGGCCAAGGGCAAGCTCGGCCCGGGCGAGATGATCGCGGTCGACCTGCAGGCCGGCGAGCTGCTCGACAGCGATGCGATCGACCGCATCAACCGCGCGCGCGCGCCGTACAAGCGCTGGCTCAAGCAGGGCATGACCTACCTGCAGAACGAACTGATCGACCCGAGCACCACCGCCGAGCCGTTCGACGCGAACACCCTGGCCACGTTCCAGAAACTGTTCCAGCTGACCCGCGAGGAGCGCGAGCAGGTGCTGCGCCCGCTTGCCGAGACCGAGCAGGAAGCAACCGGCTCGATGGGCGACGACGTCCCGATGGCGGCGATCAGCCAGCAGGTGCGGCCGCTGTACGACTGCTTCCGCCAGGCCTTCGCCCAGGTCACCAACCCGCCGATCGATCCGCTGCGCGAAGACTGCGTGATGTCGCTGGCGACCCAGCTCGGGCGCGAGGGCAACATCTTCGTCGACGGCCCGGACAACGTCGCCCACGTGCTGCTGAACTCGCCGATCATGTCGCAGCGCAAGATCCGGCAGCTGGTGGCGATGCCGCCCTACGACACCGCGCACCGCTTCATCGACCTCGGCTTCGATGCCGACGAAGGGCTGGAGGCCGCGCTGCAGCGCATCTGCGCCGAGTCCGAAGCGGCCGCCCGTGCCGGCCGGACCATGTTGATCCTGACCGACCGCCATCCGCAGCCGGACAAGCTGATGGCGCATGCCCTGCTCGCGACCGGCGCGGTGCACCAGCACCTGGTCCGCACCGGCCTGCGCTGCGAGGTCAATCTCATCGTCGAGACCGGCACCGCGCGCGATTCGCACCACTTCGCCTGCCTGATCGGCTTCGGCGCGACCGCGGTGTATCCGTATCTCGCCTACCAGACCCTGCACGACCTGGCCGCACGCGGCATCCTCAAGACCAAGCACGGCGAGGTCGCGCAGATCGGCCGCAGCTATCGACGCGGGATCAAGAAGGGCCTGCTCAAGATCATCTCCAAGATGGGCATCGCCACCGTCGGCAGCTACCGTGGCGCGCAGCTGTTCGAGATCATCGGCCTCGACCGCGAGGTGGTCGCGCTGTGCTTCGACGGCAGCGCCGCGCGCATCGGCGGCGCCGGTTTCGCCACCCTGCAGGCCGACGCGCAATCGCTTGCCAACCACGCCTGGAACGAGAATGCGTTGCCGTCGATCGGCGGCCTGCTCAAGTTCACCCCGGGCGGCGAGTACCACCAGTACAACCCCGACGTGGTGATGGACCTGCAGCGCGCGGTGCTGACCAGCGAACCCGCCGACTGGCAGCGCTACGCCGACACCGTCAACAACCGCCCGACCGCGGCGCTGCGCGACCTGCTTTCGCTGCGCACCGGGGGCATGACGCCGGTACCGCTGGACGAGGTCGAACCGGTGTCGGCGATGGTGCACCGCTTCGACACCGCCGCGATCAGCCTGGGCGCGTTGTCGCCGGAGGCGCACGAGGCGCTGGCGATCGCGATGAACCGGCTCGGCGGCCGCAGCAACTCCGGCGAGGGCGGCGAGGATCCGGTCCGCTACGGCACCGGGAAGACCTCGAAGATCAAGCAGATCGCCTCCGGCCGCTTCGGCGTGACCCCGCACTACTTGGTCAACGCCGAGGTGCTGCAGATCAAGGTCGCCCAGGGCGCGAAACCCGGCGAGGGCGGCCAGCTGCCCGGCCACAAGGTCAACGAACTGATCGCCCGCCTGCGCTACGCGACCCCGGGCATCGGCCTGATCTCGCCACCGCCGCACCACGACATCTATTCGATCGAGGACCTCGCGCAGCTGATCTTCGACCTCAAGCAGGTCAATCCGCAGGCACTGGTGTCGGTGAAGCTGGTCTCGCACGCGGGCGTGGGCACGATCGCGGCGGGCGTGGCCAAGGCCGGCGCCGACCTGATCACCATCTCCGGCCACGACGGCGGCACCGGCGCCAGCCCGCTGTCGTCGATCCGCTACGCCGGCACGCCGTGGGAGATCGGCCTGTCGGAGGCGCGCCAGGCGCTGGTGTCCAACAACCTGCGCGAGCGCGTGATCCTGCAGACCGATGGCGGCCTGAAGACCGGCCTCGACGTGGTCAAGGCGGCGCTGCTCGGCGCGGAGAGCTTCGGCTTCGGCACCGCGCCGATGATCGCGCTGGGCTGCAAGTACCTGCGCATCTGCCACCTCAACAACTGCGCGACCGGCGTCGCCACCCAGGACGAGCGCCTGCGCAGCGCGCACTTCACCGGCCTGCCCGAGCGGGTCGAGAACTTCTTCCGCCTGCTGTCGGAGGAGGTGCGCGAATACCTGTCGAAGCTCGGCGCGCGCACGCTCGGCGAGATCGTCGGCCGCGTCGACCTGCTCGAGCAGGTCGAGCGCGAAGGCGCGCATGGCCGCCGGCTCGACCTGTCGTCCCTGCTCGTCGATGTCCGTAGCCCGGGTAAGACCGAAGGTCGCACCCGGGAACATCGGTCGCATGCCCCGGGTGCGGCTTCGCCTTACCCGGGCTACGGGTCGGGCGGGTGCGGTGCGCCTGCGCTGGTGCAGCCCGCGGATGGCCTGGCGGCGCGCCTCGATGTCGAGCTCGCCGACGTCATCGCGAACAAGCGCGGCGGCACGTTCGAATATCCGATCATCAACACCGACCGCAGCATCGGCACGCGGCTGTCGGGCACGATCGCCCGCCACCACGGCGACCGGGGGATGAGCGATGCACCGATCATCCTGCGCTTTACCGGCACCGCCGGGCAGAGCTTCGGTGCGTTCAATGCCGGCGGCCTGCACCACGAGTTGGTTGGCGAGGCCAACGACTACGTCGGCAAGGGCATGGCCGGCGGTCGCATCGTGCTGCGCCCGCCGGTGGAGGCGCGCTGGGCCGCGCACGAGACGCCGATCCTCGGCAACACCTGCCTGTACGGCGCCACCGGTGGCGAGCTGTACGCGGCCGGCCGCGCCGGCGAGCGCTTCGCGGTACGCAATTCCGGTGCCACCGCGGTGATCGAGGGCGCCGGCGACCATTGCTGCGAATACATGACCGGCGGCGTGGTCGCGGTGCTCGGCCGCACCGGCATCAACTTCGGTGCCGGCTTCACCGGCGGCATGGCCTACGTGCTCGACATCGAGCGCGACTTCGTCGACCGCTACAACCACGAACTGATCGACATCGTGCGCATCGCCGGCGACGGCTTCGAGCACTACCGCTCGCACCTGCGCGAACTGCTGGAGGCGCACGCCACCCACACCGGCAGCCTGCGCGCACGCCGCATCCTCGACGAGATGCGCGACTACGTGGGCAAGTTCTGGCTGGTCAAGCCGAAGGCTGCAAGCCTCGAATCGCTGGCCGAGAATCTCAGGAGGGCCGCGTGATGGCCGGGAAGAACTCATCCTCGAAGAACGTGTTCGAGTTCCTCGAGCTGCCGCGCGAGATGCCCAGGCGCATCCCGCTGGCGCTGCGCCAGGGCGGCGACTGGGGCGAGCTGTACGGCCAGTTCGGCGAGGACGCCGCGCGCCACCAGTCCGCGCGCTGCCTGGACTGCGGCAACCCGTACTGCAGCTGGAAGTGCCCGCTGCACAACTACATCCCGCGCTGGCTGGAACTGGCCCGCGAGGGCCGCATCCACGAGGCCGCCGCGCTCGCCCACGAGACCAACCCGCTGCCGGAAATCTGCGGCCGGGTCTGTCCCCAGGACCGGCTGTGCGAGGGCAGCTGCACCCTCAACGACGGCTTCGGCGCGGTCACCATCGGCGCGGTCGAGAAGTACATCAGCGACCGCGCGATCGCCGAGGGCTGGACGCCCGACATGTCGAAGGTCAAGCCGACCGGCGCGCGCGTGGCGGTGATCGGTGCCGGCCCGGCCGGACTGTCCTGCGCCGACCGCCTCGCCCACGCCGGCATCGAGGCCACCGTGTTCGACCGCTACGAACAGATCGGCGGCCTGCTGCAGTTCGGCATCCCGAGCTTCAAGCTCGACAAGGCGATCGTGCAGACCCGCCGCGAGATCCTCGAAGGCATGGGGGTGAAGTTCCGGCTCGGCGTCGAGGTCGGCCGCGACGTCACCCTCGACACGCTGCTGGCCGAGTACGACGCGGTCTTCCTCGGCCTCGGCAGCTACCGCTATACCGATGGCGGACTGCCCGGCCAGGACCTCAGGGGCGTGCTGCCGGCGCTGCCGTTCCTGGTGCAGAACGGCCGTATCGTCAGCGGCCTGCAACCGGACGGAAAGCCGATCGCGGGCTGGGAAGACCAGATGCAGCTGCCCGACCTCAAGGGTCGGCGCGTGGTCGTGCTCGGCGGCGGCGACACCGGCATGGACTGCGTGCGCAGCGCGGTCCGGCTCGGCGCCACGCAGGTCACCTGCGCCTATCGTCGCGACGAGGCCAACATGCCCGGCTCCGCGCGCGAGGTGTCCAACGCGCGCGAGGAAGGCGTGCAGTTCCTGTTCAACCGCCAGCCGCTGGGCCTGCTCGGCACCGACGCGGTCACCGGCGTGCGCGTGGCGGAAACCCGGCTGGGCGAACCCGACGAAAAGGGCCGCCGCCGCGCCGAGATCATCGAAGGCAGCGAATCGGTGCTCGACGCCGACGTGGTCATCATCGCCTTCGGCTTCCGTCCGGATGCGCCGGAATGGCTGGCCACGCACGGCGTGGAGCTGGAACCCGACGGCCGGATCCGCACGTCCGGCGAGCATGGCAACCATCCGTACCAGACCGCTCATCCGCGGATATTCGCAGGCGGCGATGCGGTGCGCGGCGCCGACCTGGTCGTCACCGCCGCGTTCGAGGGCCGCGAGGCCGCCGCCGGGATCGCGAAGCTGCTTCGCAACGGTGAACGCAGATCGGTGGCGGACGCCGCCGCGGCATGACCCGCTTCCCGGATGCGGCCTTTGGCCGTACCGGGGTTGGCGCACGCGGGCGGTGGCCCGCGAAGGCCCTCAGCGGTATTCCGGGTTCGGATGATCGAAACGGCAGCCGGCGTCCCACTGGTCGCGCTGGTTGCCATGCGCCGGGATACCGCCGGCGTCCTTGAGCATCCGCGCGAAATGCATCAGGTTCCAGGCCATGAACGTGGTGTTGCGCTGGGTGAAGTCGTTGTCGTAACCGACGCCATCGTCGCCGTACGAGGGCCCCGGACCGGCCTCGCCGATCCAGCCGGCGTCGGCCTGCGGCGGGATCGTGTAGCCCAGGTGCTGCAACGCGTACAGCACCGTCATCGCGCAGTGCTTGATCCCATCCTCGTTGCCGGTGACCAGGCATCCGCCGACGCGGCCGTAATAGACGTACTGCCCCTTGTCGTTGAGCTTGCCGGACTCGGCGTACAGCCGCTCGATCACCCGCCGGCACACCGAGCTCTCCTCGCCGAGCCAGATCGGCGTGCACAGCACCAGGATGTCGGCCGCCATCACCTTGCCGCACAGATCGGGCCAATCGTCACGCGCGAAGCCGTGCCCGGTCATGTCGGGCTGCACGCCCGGGGCGAGGTCCAGGTCCACGGGACGGACGATATCGACCTTCACGCGCTGCTTGCGCATGACGCCGGCCGCAACCTCGATCAGTCGCTCGGTGTGCGAATCCAGGCCCGAGGGCTTGAGCGTGCAGTTGAGGAACAATGCGCGCAGGTCGTCGTAACGCGCGGGCGGTTCGGGTTCTTTGGCCATCGTCGCGTCCTCGATACGGGTTCAGGCCGGCTGCAGCAGGCGCAGGCCGAACCAGTCGCGCGGGTCGTTCCAGCGGCGCACGACCTTCAGGCCGGCCTCGGCCACCAGAGCGGCGAATCCGGCTTCGGTGTACTTGTGGCTGTATTCGACGTTCATTGCCTCGCCTTCGGCGAAATGGAACACGCGACCATCGACGGTCACGTCCTGCGCGCGGCGGCTGACCAGGAAGGTCTCGATGCGACCGCGCTCGCGTGCGTAGACCGCGCGATGTTCGAAGCCATCGAGGTCGAAGTCGCTGCCGATCTCGCGGTTCAGTCGAACCAGCAGGTTATGGGTGAACGCGGCGGTGACGCCTGCGGCATCGTTGTAGGCGGCCTCGATGATCGCCGGATCCTTGTCCAGATCGATGCCGACCAGCGCCTGGCCCTGCGCGCCCATCGTCGCGCGCATCGAGCGCAGCAGGTGCACGGCTTCGTTACGGGTGAAGTTGCCGAGGGTCGAGCCGGGGAAGAACACCAGGGTCCGGTGCACGCCATGCCCCGCCTCGGGCTCGGGCAACGGCACCGGCTGGGTGAAGTCGGCGCAGACCGGCAGCATCTCGATCGCGGGGAAGCGTTCCGCCAGCCGCGCGGTGCTGGCCAGCAGCATCGTGCGCGAGATCTCGATCGGGGTGTAGGCGACCGGATCGTGCAGGCTTTCGAGCAGGCGTTCGGTCTTGCGCCCGCTGCCGCTGCCGTACTCGACCACGTGCAGCTCCGGCCCGACCGTATCGGCGATCGCGTCCAGTCGCGCGTCGAGCAACGCCATCTCCACGCGCGTGAGGTAGTACTCGGGCTGGCGGGTGATGTCCTCGAACAGCTTCGAGCCGGTTTCATCGTAGAAGTACTTCGATGACAGCCGCTTCGGTGCCTGCGACAACCCGGCGAGGGCATCGCCGAGGATGTCGTCCGGGCTCGGGTGGAGGTCGGTGAGCCGGGCCTTCGTGGCCGCAAGTGCATTCATCGTGTCGCGTCCATCACATGTCCCGCGCCAGCCGCAGGCCGGAGAACTGCCAACGGTCGGGCGGATAGAAGAAATTGCGGTAGCTCGCGCGGATGTGGTCGCGCGGCGTCACGCAGCTGCCGCCGCGCAACACCCACTGCCCGCACATGAACTTGCCGTTGTATTCGCCGAGCGAACCCGGCAGCGGCCGGAAGCCCGGATACGGACCGTAGGCGGTCGAGGTCCACTCCCAGACATCGCCGAACATCTGCCGCAGGCCGGGGCCGTCGCTGGCGGCGCGCGGTTGCAGCACCGCGTCGTCGGCCAGGCCGCCCTCGACCAGCAGCGCGGCGGCCGCGCTTTCCCATTCGGCCTCGGTCGGCAGCCGTGCGCCGACCCAGCGCGCGTAGGCATCGGCCTCGTAATAGCTCAGGTGGCAGACCGGCGCGTGCGGATCGATCGCACCCATGCCGGCGAGGGTGAAGTGGCGTTCAAGGTCGTCTTCCCAGTACAGCGGCGCGCACCAGCCTTCGGTCTGCACCCGCGCCCAGCCCTCGCTCATCCACAGGGCCGGGTTGCGATAACCGCCATCGTCGATGAAGGCACGGTACTCACCATTGCTGACCGGACGTGAGGCCAGCGCATGCGCCGGCACCAGCGCACGGTGGCGCGGCGACTCGTTGTCGTAGGCGAAGGTTTCGTGTGCGGGCCATGGTTCGGCGCCCAGCACATGGATGGCCTCGTCGAATTCGATCCAGCGTTGCGGCGTGGCTTCACCGGTGGTTCCGGCAAGGTCGTCACGATACGCCGGACGCAACGGATTGCACCACAGCGCATGCTTGATGTCGGTCAACAGCAGTTCCTGGTGCTGTTGTTCGTGATGGGTGCCCAGCAGGATGGCCTGCTGCAGGGGCCCATCGAAATCGCCGGCCTCGAACGCGCGCGCCATCCGCGAGTCGACCTCCTCGCGATAGGCGAGTACCTCGGCCAGCGACGGCCGCGTCAGCAACCCGCGTTGCGGTCGTGCATGCATCGGCCCGACGCTCTGGTAGTAGCTGTTGAACAGATAGTGCCAGTCGGCGTTGACCGGCCGGTAGCCGGCCCGCGCGCCGAGCACGAACTGTTCGAAGAACCAGGTGGTGTGGGCGAGATGCCATTTGGCCGGACTCGCGTCCGCCATGCTCTGCACCATCGCATCCTCGGCCGAGAGCGGTGTGGCCAGCGCGGTGCTGCGCGCGCGCACCTGCCGATAGCGTTCGGCCAGGGCGGCTTCTGTGTCCGCAGCAGGCATGCCGGAGTGCGTCTGGAACGCCTGCATGGACGTGGCAGTGGTTGCCGTCATCGGCACGAAGCTTACTCCATCGACAGTGACGGCCCATGCAACGATCATCACGCTGCTGACGCAACGGTGGCAGGATGTCGCGATCGCCGGAACATGGATTCCCTGATCATCGTGCGGTCATGCCTGCGCCGTCATGCCCTGCCGGCGGACATGACGAAGTTGCGTCTCACCTTTTCATGCCCGTGGAGTACTTCTCCCATCATGCCTTCCGATCTGGACGACATCGCACTGGCCGCGCTGTTCGCGACCCCGCCCGGCACGCTGTACCTGAATGCCGCCTCACATGGTCCGCGCCTGCGCAGCGTGCAGGCCGCGGCCGAGACGGCAGTGGCGGCCGGCATCGCGCCGTGGCGGCTTGGCGAGGAAGAATGGATCGCCTCGATCGAGCATGTACGTACACTCGTTGCAGGTTTCTTCGACGGCGATGCCGACGCGGTCGCGATGGTGCCGTCGGCCGGCTACGGATTGTCGCTGGCCGCGCGCAACCTGCCGCTCTCACGCGACGAGGCGGTGCTGGTGCTGGCCGGCCAATTCCCGTCCAACCTGCTGCCGTGGCAGCAACGCTGCGCGGAAACCGGTGCACGCATGGTCCACGTCCAGCGCGGGTACGAGCATTCCTCGCATGCGCACGACTGGACCAATGCGGTGCTCGCAGCACTCGATGACGACCCCGGCATCCGTATCCTCGCCCTGCCGCACGCGTACTGGCACGACGGCACCCTGCTCGACCTGGATCGCATCGCTGCATGCGCACATGCGCGCGGTGCCGCGCTGGTCCTCGACCTGAGCCAGAGCCTGGGCGCGCTGCCGACCGCGATCGAACGCTGGCGGCCGGCGTTCGTGATCAGCGTCGGCCACAAGTGGATGCTCGGCAGCTACGGGCTGGCCTACCTGTGGGCATCGCCGCACTGGCGCGAACACGGCGAGCCGCTGGAACAGACCTGGTTCGCCCGCGAACACGACGCGGCGATGGCCTCGCCGCTGCGGCCGCCGCGATATCGGCCCGGTGCACGTCGATTCGATGCCGGCGGAATCGCCCATGCGGAAAAGCTTGCGATGGCCGCCGCGGCACTGGAGCAACTGCACGCGTGGGGCATCGAGAACCTGCGCGATGCACTGCAGGCACGCACTGCCGCCTTCGATACGGTACTGCGCGAACACGGCCTGGACGACTGGATCACGCCCAACCACGCCCCGCACCTGCTCGGCCTGCGCCCGCCCGCGGAACGGCTGGATGCGGTAGCCAAGGCGCTGACCGAAGCCGGCGCGGTATTCACCCGCCGCCACGGCCAGCTGCGCATTGCCCCGCACCTGCAGGTGACGGTGGCGCAGATGCGGGAGGTTGGCGGGGTCGTTGTCGGATCGGTGCAGCAATCCTGAACCTTCCGGCCCCGGGTGCGCTTCGCTTACCCGGGCTACAGAACCTGACCCGTCCAGCCCCGGGTGCGCTCCGCTTACCCGGGCTACGCATTGCGCCTTTTCCATGCGCGCCAGCCAACTTTCCAGAAGCCCGTGGCCATGGCTTTGCGGGATCCTACGAAACATGGATGTTTCGGAAGAGCCCCCATGGGTGAGGCAACGCGTTTGCGAAGCACTGCTTCGCGCGCTGCCGAACGCCCGGAGGCTATGCCGGAGGGCCGGACCCGCGAAGCGGGGGTTTACGGCGTGTCCCGCAAAGCCATGGCCACGGGCTTCCCACGCAGATCTGTCCAGGGAAAACCCACCCCCACCCAACCCTCCCCCTGAGGGGGAGGACCATGAAGTTCACCGCCCCGGGCTGGCCTCGATGAAGCGCAGGAATTCGGCGCGGGTGCGGGCGTCCTCGCGGAAGCTGCCGAGCATGGTCGAGGTGATCATGCTGACCCCGCGCTTGTGCACCCCGCGGGTGGTCATGCATTCGTGCGCGCCGATCACCACCACGCCGACCCCGCGCGGCTGCAGCACGTCCTGGATCACCTGCGCGATCTGCGCGGTCATCTTCTCCTGCACCTGCAGCCGTCGCGCGTAGGTCTCGACAACGCGCGCGAGCTTGCTGATCCCGACCACCTTGCCGTCGGGCAGATAGCCGACGTGAGCCTTGCCGATGATCGGCGCCATGTGGTGCTCGCAGTGGCTCTCGAACTCGATGTCGCGCAGCACGATCATCTCGTCGTAGCCCTCGACCTCCTCGAAGGTGCGCTTGAGGTAGTCGGCCGGGTCCTCGCTGTAGCCGCTGAACCAGTCGCGATAGGCCTTGGCCACCCGCGTGGGCGTATCGAGCAGGCCCTCACGATCGGGATCGTCGCCGGCCCAGCGCAGCAGGGTGCGGACGGCGGCTTCGGCCTCCTCTCGGGACGGCTTGCTTGGATCGGCCATGGTGCGCTTCTGGATGCGGGAAACAGGAAGGGCATCCTACTCCACGCATCCCGCTTCGCGCACGGGTACCGCGAAAACAAGAACGGAGCCGCGACCGGCTCCGCCAATGTGCCACTGTTTGTTTTCACCGCACGCGTTCGACGGCGCGCTGGTTCGAACCTTGCCACACACGCAACGCATCGCAATGATCGCGCGCACATTCATGCGCCGGGGTTCAGCTGCCGTTTCGACGCCTTCCCGTGGTGGCCAACGCCATCGGCGGCACGGACACAGACCGGCTGCCTATCCGGCCGCCACACCCGGCCGCCGCCTCGATCCGCCCGATTCCGGCCCGGAGGAAACGCCGATGCTGCCGGGGCCGGCGATCCGTACTCCGGCCAGCGCCTCGCCGGCGCGGCGCAGCAGCGCATCCACGTCCTCGCCGCGGCGCGACATCGCCAGGCCGATGCTGACGCTGACCGCGATGTCCTGGCCGTCGATGGTGAACGGCCGCTGCTGGAAACCGTCGACCACGCGCTGGGCCAGCCGTTCGCCATCGCCGCGACTGCATTCGCTGACCACCGCGAACAGGTCCGACTCCATCCGTGCCACGGTATCGTCCGGTCGCACAAGCCCGTGCAGGCGCGTGTACACGTGCTGCATCACGGTATCGCCGACCACGTAGCCGTGGCGGTTGTTGACCTCCTTGAAGTTGTCGAGGTCGATCAGCAGCACCGCGTACCCACTGCTGCCGAGGTGGCCCATCTGGCTCCACGCCGCCAGCATGCGTTCGAGAGCCTGGCGATTGAGCGCACCGGTGATCGTGTCGCGTTCGTTCGACTGCCGTGCCAGCAGGGTGATGCGATGACGGTTGGCGGCGTGCTGGCCCAGTGCCAGCGCCAACACCCCGGATTGCAGCACCGCACACAACGGCAGCACGCGCTCGACCCACGGCGCGTCGACCAGGCCGAGCTGGTGTCCGGACATCAGCGCGACGACCGCCAGCAGCGGCGTCCATCCGAGCAGGAAATAGCCGGCATGGGCCGCGCCCTTGCGCCAGGCCAGGATCGCCACGACGATGCCTACCGGCATCAACACCAGTAGCAGCATCTGTACCACGCGCGGATACCAGCCGATCACGTGCTCGCGCCCGACCAACAGCACGGCCAACAGGCCGAAGAACAGCCAGACCATGGCGCTGATCGTCCGGGATGCGCGCGGCAGCAGCCGGCCGAGCTCGAGGAAACGCGCGGCGAAAACCAGTTGCAGGGTGATCGCCAGGGTCCCGAAAGCGTGCCGCGCGAGCATGCTGTCCGTCGCCATCCAGGCCAGGGCGCGTATCTCGGCGGCGTCGCCGGACAGCAGCAGCGAGTACGCCGAGGCGCAGGCCAGATAGGCGGCGAAACTGAGGTAGAGCAGGTCGCGCAACGCCAGCCACAGTCCGAACATGAAGATCGCGACCAGCACCAGCACGGTGACCGCGGCGGTGGCGAGACGGGCGTCGGCACGTTCGCGCAGGATCAGCTCATCGGCGTGGGTGAAGCCGATCCGCACAGCCTGGCCGGCATGTCCTTCCACATGCAAGTAGGCCACTGCGGCAGCGGGCCAGCCATTGGGCAGGGGCAACTGCCAGCCGCGCCGCAACAGCGCCGATTCGCCGTGGACGCCCTGCCCGACCGTCACCGGCGGCGCCGACGGCGGGTGAAAGGTCACCACACCGAGGTTCTGCGCGCCGCGCAGCACCAGAACCTGCCGCGAACCGGGCTCGAGCGATCCGGTGCTCGTGAGTCGCAGCCAGTAGCCGGCCTCGCGCCGGGGCAACAGGATCCGTGCCGGCGCATCGCCCTCCGCAAGCGCACGCTGCTGCACCGGCGCACGCGCTGGCGGCATCGCGAGCGCCTGCTCGGTCAGCAGCAGCTCGACCTTCAATACCGGCGCCGGCTGCGCCTGCGCACAAGCCGGCAATACGCTGCCGACGGCGGCGAACGCCAGCAGCAGGGCCAGCACGATCCGCATCCGCGATCTCCTCCGGTCAGAGCCGACAGTCTAGCGGCGGAACGGGCATCGGTGCCCGCGGCCGTGAGGCAGGGGCGGCACACCGACGCCGTGCTTCAGCCTGGACGGGAAGGTTCGATGTCCGAGGGTTCGGTCAGGCTGCTCCCGATCGGGCCCTGTCCGCGTCGACGCCACATCCGGTCGATGAACACCAACGCCAGCAGCAGGGCAATCATGCCGAGCCCGGCATGCTCGGTGAACGGAACCACGCGCACCGTGTTGTTCAATGCCGTGTGCAGGACCACCGCCAGCAGCAGGTTGCCGCCGCTGCGGTTGTAGAGCCAGGTGAACAGGATGCCGAGCAGCACGCACACGCCCACTTTGGCGAACACCATCTGCGGGTCTTCGGGATACTGGCCGTTGACGAACAGCGGGTAGTGCCAGAGCCCCCACACGATCCCGATCAATACGGTACTCGCCAGCGGACTCATGCGTTTCTGCAGCTCCGGCAGCATCCAGCCGCGCCAGCCCGCTTCCTCGCCGACCGCGACGACCAGCAGGGTGAACAGGATCGAGCGCAGCACGAACAGGCCCCACACCGACAGCGGCAATCCCCCGCTGGCGGACTCGATCGGCGAGCCGGTCAGCCATGCGATCAGCACGCCCAGCAACATCCAGGCGGCCGGAAGGAACAGCGCCGCCAGCCACCAGCGCAACGGAACGCGCCAGCGGAACACGGACGACAGCTGCGGCGACCGGCTGCCCGCAAGCGAGGCCACGATGAAACCGGCCACCGCGGCGGCGGCCAGCGCGCTGGCGATGCCCAGCGGCGACAGGCCCGGCGGCTGCGCGACGGCGAACGCGGCCGCGGTGGTGGCGTCGCCGGTCAGCAGGATGGAGACATCGATGGTGGCGACGATCGCGAACACCGGGAAGAAGCGCATCCACCAGGTCCTGTTGCCCAGGGTGGCGCCGGTGCCGCGCCAGCGATCCATGAGGATCACGGCCAGCGCAGGCCCGAAGGCCAGGCCGGTGACGATCTTGCCGAGGGCCCAGTCTGGTCCGGCGATCCACGGCACGCAGAACCACACCGACCAGGTGATGGCGAAGGCGAGGACGATGAACACGAGGACCGGATGCCGCCCGGCGATCGCTGCGGGCGAGAAGGGCTTGTCTGTCATCGTGGGCTCATTGCGCGTCAGCGCGGGTGGAGGACGGCATTCTCGCCCCGGCCCCGACCAGGCGATAGAACGATCGTGCGTGCTGCGCGCCCGTCCTCAGGCAGGACGCGCCCACTTCCCCGGTGTGACCCCGAAGGCGTTGCGGAAGTGGCGGGTGAGATGGCTCTGGTCCGCGAAGCAACAGGCCGCAGCGACCTCGGCCGGCCCGTGGCCGTCGGCCAGCATGTCCCGCGCGCGTTCGAGCCTGCGCATGAGCAGGTAGCGGTAGGGACTGGTGCCGAACAGCGCGCGGAAGTCCCGCGACAGCTTCCAGCGGTCGCGCCCGCTCGCCCTTTCGAGACAGGCCAGGGACACGTCGCTGCTCCAGTGCTCGAGCATGTATCCGCGTGCCCGCTCGGCGGCGCAGTGGTCGATGGGCCTGGTCCGGCGTCGCGGCATCGACAGCGCGTCGAGCGAAGTGGAGAGGTCGTACAGCGCGTCGTCGAGTTCCAGCTCGTCGAGCGGTCGCCGGTAGTCTGCCAGCAGCGCCCGTACCGGGCCGATCAGGCGCGGATCGGTCGAAGTGCCCCCGGCGATGAACGGAAGCCCGCTGCCACCGAGCATCCGCTGGATCCGGGCAGGCTCGATGTGGATGGAGCGATAACGGAAGCCGTCGCTGGTGCCGGGCCGGCCATCGTGGCGCTCGTCCGGGTGGATCACGACCACGCCACCCGGAAGCGAATGGCGCGCGGTGCCGCGGTAGTCGAAGCACTGCACGCCCTCCAGGGTCAGCGCCACGGCATAGGTGTCGTGGCGATGGGGCGCGAACTGGAATCCCGAAAGATGGGCCTCGATGCGCTGCTGCCCACCCGCCGCATGCCGCAACCACGGGGCCGCCCGGCCCGTCACGACGCCGGAGGCGGCCGGGGTTGCGGATGCGGGCGGACTTCCAGGGGTCGGCGGCAACGTTATGAGTCCGGGATGATTCCTGCGGCAATGAGGGCCGCGATGTCGCGAACCTTCCGGGCTGAAAAGCATCAGCCAGAGAGAGCATGCGGTTGGCCCGCACGCTAGCACAGGCCGTCAGTGGACCGCGCTCCGACGAGCACGAAAGCCATCCAATGCCGCTCTTGCCGGTGCGGGCATCAGTCGCGTCCGGCGATGCCCTCACGCAACGGTTGCCGGGACGGCCAGCCGCCGGCCAGCGCTCGGTACACGCCGACCGCGCCATTGACGCTGCGGGTGCGGGCGTCGGCCAGCGCGTCCTGTGCCTGCAGCTGGCTGCGCTCGGCATCGAGGACCTCGAACAGATCGGTGGCACCGGCCTCGTAGCGCACCCGCGCCAGTCCGGCGGCGCGCGCGCTGTCTTCGGCGGCCCGGGCCAGGTGGGCATCCTCTTCGCGGGCACGGGCGTAGCGGACCAGTGCGTTGCTGGTGTCCTCCAGCGCGCGCAGCACGGTCTGCTGGTAGCGCGCGAGCTCGCCTTCGGCCGTGGCATCGGCGGCGGCGATGCGGGCACGCACCCGGCCGATGTCGAGGAACGACCAGTCGATGCCGAGCGCGACCAGACGGGTCTCGCTGGCGCGTTCGAACAGGGCGCTGGTGTCGATCGCCTGGCTGCCGATCAGCCCGGCGAGGGTGAAGCGCGGGAACAGGTCGGCGGTAGCGACGCCGATCCGCGCGGTCGCCGCGTGCAGGCGCTGTTCGGCAGCGAGCACGTCGGGCCGGCGTCGCAACAGCTCGCCGGGCGTGCCCGGGTCGAAGCGCTCCGGCAATGCCGGCAACGGCTGTGCCTTCGACAGTTCCGACAGCAATGTTTCCGGAGTGCGCCCGGTCAGCACGGCCAGCCGGTGCATGCTGACCGCCTCGGCCGCCTCAAGCGCCGGGACCCGGGCCAGCGTGCCTTCCAGCTGCGCGCGGGCGCGGGCGGTGTCGAACTCGGTGCCGCGCCCGGCCTGCAGCCGCGCATCGACCAGTCGCAGGGTGTCGCGCTGGTTGTCGGCATTCTCGCGCGCCACCTGCAGACGCGCCTGCAGACCGCGCAGCTCGACATAACCGCCGACGACCTCGCCGACGATCGCGACCTGCAATGCCTGCAGGTCGGCCGCTGTAGCGGCGGCTTCGGCGCGGCTGGATTCGACGCTGCGCCGGACCCGGCCGAACACGTCCAGCTCCCAGCTGGCATTGACGCCCGCCTCGTACGACTCGACGTCGCGATCGCCGCGCGGCACGCCCGGCATCTGGTCGGCGCTGCTGCGCGATTCGGCGGCCGTGCCGCTGGCGGTGATGGTCGGCCAACGGTCGAACTTCGACCCGCGCAGCAGCGCGTTGGCCCGGTCGTAGTTGGCCAGCGCGATGCGCAGGTCGTGGTTGGCGACCAGCGCCTCGTCGACCAGGCGACTCAGGACCGGATCGTCGAAGTCGTCCCAGAACGGGGCGTTGGCGTCCGGAGTCGGCCGTACGTCGACGGCCGCGTCGGCACCGGCAGTGGCATCAACAGCCGCGCCGAAGCTGTCCGGCACTGGCAGGATCGGCCTCACGTGGTCGGGGCCGACCGCACAGGCGGCCAGGGCGCTGGCCAGCAGGCTCGCGGTGAACAGGTTCGCTACGAGCGGCCGGGCCCGCGTGATTGCTGCATTGAACTCAGGCATGGGAAGTCTCCACGTCGTCGCCATGGGGCAATGCCGCAGGCTCGCGCGTCTTGCCGCGCTCGGCCCACTTGCGCAGGGCGACATAGAACACCGGGGTCAGGAACAGGCCGAACGCGGTCACCCCGAGCATGCCGAAGAACACCGCGATGCCCAGCGCCTGCCTCACCTCGGCACCGGCGCCGCCGGCCAGCACCAGCGGCACCACCGCGGCGGTGAAGGTGATCGAGGTCATGATGATCGGGCGCAGGCGCAGGCGGCAGGCTTCCAGCGCGGCCTCCACGATGCCCATGCCCTGCTGCTCCAGCTCGCGGGCGAACTCGACGATCAGGATCGCGTTCTTGCACGCCAGCGCGATCAGCACCACCAGTCCGACCTGGACGAAGATGTTGTTGTCGCCGCCGGTTGCCCACACGCCGAGCATCGCCGACAGCATGCACATCGGCACGATCAGGATGATCGCCAGCGGCAGCGTCCAGCTCTCGTACAGCGCGGCCAGCACCAGGAACACCAGCATCACCGCGAGCGGGAAGATGATGAGCGCGGCCTTGCTCTGGTTGGCCTGCTGGAAGCTCAGGTCGGTCCATTCGAAGCTCATGCCGTTGGGCAGCACCGCGGCGCCCATCTCGGTCAGCCGGTCCATCGCCTGCGCCGACGACAGCACGCGCGGATCGGATTCGCCGGCCAGGTCGGCGGCCGGGTAGCCGTTGTAGCGCAGCACCGGGTCGGGACCGAAGGTCTCACGGACGCTGACCATCGAACCGATCGGCACCATCTCGCCGCGGTCGTTGCGGGTCCGCAGGTTGGCGATGTCCTCGACGCTGTCGCGGAACGGCGCATCGGCCTGGGCGATCACCTGCCAGGTGCGTCCGAACTGGTTGAAGTCGTTGACGTAGGCCGAACCCAGGTAGGTCTGCAGGGTGTCGAACAGTTCGGTCAGCTGCACGCCCTGGGCCTTGGCCTTGGTGCGGTCGACGATCGCATCGAGCTGCGGCACGTTGGCCTGGTAGCTGGTGATCGGGAAGCCCATCCCCGGGGTCTGCGCCACCGCGCCCTGGAACGCGTTGACCGCCTCCTGCAGCGCGCCGTAGCCGAGTCCGGCACGGTCCTGGACGAACAGCTGGTAACCCGAGCCATTGCCCAGGCCCTGGATCGGCGGCGGCATGAACGAGAACGTGAGGCCTTCCTGCAAACCGGCGATCTTCTGGTTGATATCCGCGTTGATCTGCTCGGCCGTGCGCTTGCGTTCGCCGAACGGCTTGAGGGTCAGGAACGCCACGCCCCAGTTGGGCGTGTTGGTGAACTGCAGCGGGTTCAGGCCGGGGAAGGGCACGGTGTGGATGACGTCTTCGTCTTCCATCGCGATCTCGGCGACCTTGTCCAACAGCTCATTGGTGCGCGACAACGACGCGCCCGCAGGCAGGTTGACGCCGGCCATCAGGTACATCTTGTCCTGCACCGGGATGAAGCCGGCCGGCACCCATTGGAACATCAGCCCGGTCGCCAGCAGCAGCCCGGCGTACACCGCGAACACACCGCCGCGACGGCCCAGCGAGCGCGCGACGCTCTTCTGGTACCTGTCCGAACTGCGCCCGAAGAAGCGGTTGAACGGGCGGAACACGCGGCCGAACAGGCGATCGATCAGGCGGCCGAGGCGGTCCTTGGGTGCATCGTGCGGCTTGAGCAGCATCGCCGCCAGCGCCGGCGACAGGGTCAGCGAGTTGATCGTCGAGATCACCGTCGAGATCGCGATGGTGACCGCGAACTGGCGATAGAAGTCGCCGGTCACACCGGTCAGGAACGCCATCGGTACGAACACCGCACACAGCACCAGGCCGATCGCGATGATCGGTCCGGAGACTTCCTTCATTGCCATGTGCGCGGCTTCCAGCGGGGTCGCGCCGTCCTCGATATGGCGCTCGACGTTCTCCACCACCACGATGGCGTCGTCGACCACGATGCCGATCGCCAGCACCAGGCCGAACAGCGTCAGCGTGTTGATCGAGTAGCCGAGCAGGTACAGCACGGCGAAGGTACCGACCACCGACACCGGCACCGCCAGCAGCGGGATCAGCGAGGCGCGCCAGGTCTGCAGAAACAGGATCACCACCAGCGCGACCAGCAGCACCGCCTCGAACAGGGTCTTGATCACCGACTTGATCGAGTCGCGCACGAACACCGTGGTGTCGTAGATCGACCGGTACTCGATGCCTTCCGGGAAGCGGGTGGCGAGCTCGTCCATGGTCGCGATCACCTCGTCGCGGATCTGCAGCGCATTCGCGCCCGGCGCTTCGAACACGCCGATCGCGACCGCCTCGTTGCCGTCGAGTTGCGAGCGCAGGGTGTAGTCGCTCGCGCCCAGCTCCAGGCGGGCGACGTCGCGCAGGCGCACCAGCTCGCCGTCGCCGCCGCTCTTGACCACGATGTCGCCGAACTCCTCCTCGGTGGCGAGCCGGCCCTGGGCGTTGATCAGGGTCAGGAAGCGACTGTCGGGCATCGGTTCGGCGCCGAGCTGGCCGGCCGATACCTGAACGTTCTGCTCGCGCATCGCCCGCACCACGTCGCCGGCGGTGAGCCCGCGCGAGGCGATCGCGTCGGGGTCGAGCCAGGCGCGCATCGCGTAGTCGCCGCCGCCGAAGATCTGCGCGTCGCCGACGCCGCGGATCCGCGCCAGCGAATCCTTGACGTGCAGGCGGGCGTAGTTGCGCAGGTACAGCAGGTCGTACTTGCCCTCGGGCGAGGTCAGGTGCACCACCATCAGGAAGGTCGGCGACTGCTTCTGCACGGTCACGCCCTGCCGGCGCACGTCTTCGGGCAGTCGCGCCTGCGCCTGGGCGACGCGGTTCTGCACCTTGACCGCGGCGTCGTCCGGATCGGTGCCCGGACGGAAGGTCACGGTGAGTTGCAGCACGCCATCGGAGCCGGCGACCGACTTGACGTACATCATGTCCTCGACGCCGTTGATCGCTTCCTCCAGCGGCGTCGCCACGGTCTCGGCGATCACCTTGGGGTTCGCGCCCGGGTACACGGTGCGCACCATCACCGATGGCGGCGCGACATTCGGGTACTCGCTCATCGGCAGGATCGGGATCGCGATCAGGCCGACCGCGAAGATGATGATCGACAGCACCGCGGCGAAGATCGGCCGGTCGATGAAGAACTTGGAGAAGTCCATGGGGGATTTCCTGGCAATGGGTTCCCCTCTCCCGCATGCGGAAGAAGGTGTTGCACGAATCGCGGGCCTGCCGGCCCTTCCGCACGGTCGGGGGAGGGAGTGTGCGAAAGGACCGGCGCCGCTATACCGCTGGAGGCGGGTCTGTTGAGAGCAGCCCTGTTGAGGGCAGGCCTGCTGGGAGCTGGCCTGCTAGGAGCAGGCCCATCGGCGACGCACCGGACGAGGTCGGCGTCATCGGCTCGACATCACTGACCGCCTCCGGCGGGCCCAGCCGGTCCGGAGCCGGCACTTGCGACCTGCGGTGCGCCGCCCATCTCGATCGTGGTCGGCGACACCGGCATGCCCGGGAAGAACACCTTCTGCACGCCATGCACGATCACCTTGTCGCCCGGCGCCAGGCCGGCGCTGACCTCGCGCAGGTCGCCGGACGCGCGGCCAAGGGTGATGTCGCGGCGCTCGGCGGCGTTGCCCTCGCCCAGCACATAGACGAACTTGCGGTCCTGGTCGGTGAGCACGGCCTGGTCGTCGATCAGCAGCGCCTGGTGCCTGTCGCGCCCCTGCATCCGGACACGTGCGAACAGCCCCGGGGTCAACAGCCGGTCGGGATTGGGCACCACTGCACGGACCCGGATCGTGCCGGTGCCGCTGTCGATCTGGTTGTCGACGAAGTCGACCTTGCCGGCATGCCTGAAACGGTCTTCACCGCCCTCGCCGCCCAGGCCGACCCGGACCGCGTTGTCCTGCACCGCGCGCTGCTCGCCGGCCTGGGCGGCATAGCGCTGCCAGGTCTGCTCGTCGGCCTCGAAATGGACGTGGACCGGATCGAGCGACACCAGGGTGGTCAACACCGTCGCATCGGCCTGGGCGAGGTTGCCGGCGGTGACCAGCGCGCGCCCGGCACGGCCGGAAATCGGCGCCCGCACCTCGGTGAACTGCAGATCCAGGCGCGCATTGGCGACCGCGGCCTCGGCCGCGCGCACCGCCGCTTCGGCCTGCGAACGGCCTGCGCGACGTGATTCGAACTCCTCGGTCGAGATCGCCTTGGCCTCGACCAGCGACTGCGCGCGGGCATGCTGGGTCCGCGCCAGTTCGGACTCGCTGCGCGCCTGCGCCAGTTGCGCCTGGGCGCGATCGAGATCGGCACGGTAGCGGCGCTGGTCGATCACGAACAGCAGGTCGCCCTTGGCCACCTCCTGCCCTTCCTTGAACGCGACGCGCTCGACATAGCCGCTCACGCGCGGACGCAGTTCGACCGACTCGACCGCGCTGACGCGGCCGGTGAACTCGTCCCAGGGCTGTACCTCGCGGCTGACGACCTCGGCGATGCTGACTTCAGGTGGTGGCATGTGCTCGGCGGTGGAAGCCTGGCTGCCGCAACCGGCCAGCACCAGGCTGATGCCCAGGCTCAAGGTCAGCGCGAGCAGGGGCAATCCGGTCCCGGAGCGCGCAAGGCGCCGGGACGATGAAGCGATGGGAGTGAAGTGGGGGTTCATAAGGGGCGTTCCTTGTCGTGCGGCGAACGGGAAAGCGGTGGGCGTGGCGGCAACAACCTGTCCAACAGCGTGCGGACCGGCTGCTGACAACCTTCTGGCAGCAGTTCCGATGGCGCCGTAGCGGCGCCTTCCTGCAGGTTTGACGATCCGGCCGGTGCGGTTTCGACAACCTCTGCCAATGGCATCGGCTGGTCGCCACCGTCGGCATAGCGGACGATGACCGGCGGTACCGGCGGCTGGCCGTCGCGATCGACCAGGGCCAGCGCACGCTGACCCACGGCAAGCGCGCTCGGCCAGCGCGGGCAGCAATGGCGGGCCTGTTCCCCGGTCCGCACCGGGCTGTCGACCGAGAGCAGTTGCACCCGCACGCCCTGCGCGCGGGCTTCATCGTGGAGGACGCGGGCGAGCATGCGCAGCGCGGCCGTGCCGACCGAGCGGTGGCCGTAACCGGCCCATGGCTGTTCACCCCCGGGGCCGCCGATCAGCACATAGGTGCTGTTGCGGCCGACATCGGCCAGCAATGGCAGCAGGTGGCGAGCCGCGGCCAGGTGCGGCAGCAGGTCCTCGTCGAGGCGGCGGCGCAGCAACTCGGCCGGCTGGTCGAGCAGGCGGCCGGCGCGCAATGCGCCGCAGATGCAGGCGACCACACCGCCCAGCGGCCGGTCGAGCTCGCGCAGGCGCGAAGCCAGGACGGCACCGGCCGCATCGTCGTCAACGGCCCCCTGCAACAGGGTCAGCAGCGGCGAGTTTGGCGCCAGCGCACGCAGCGACTCCAGCGCCTCGGGGTTGCGCGCGACCGCGATCACCGGCCGGCCGCGATCGAGCGCGGCCTGCACCACGCCGCGTCCGATACCGCCGGCGGCGCCGAGTACCACGACCGGCAAGGAGGCTGTCCCGCTCATGGGATTTTCACTCCCGCCGATGGGATATTGTCCCGCCCGCGGGCCAACTCGACCAATGCGGCCACGAAAGGCAGGACCAGCATCAGTGCCGGCAGAGCGAACACGAAGGCCAGCACCCAGAGCACCATCCAGGCCTCGCCGGAGCCCGCCGCGACGCCTTCCCGGAGCACGACAAAGGCCGGCCATGCCAGCAACGACATGGCCAACAGCATCAGCGGAAAGAACACGTAGCGGATGGCGCGCGGGGCCAACATGGGGGCGGACTCTTGCAGGAATGGCGGCCAGACTACGCCGACGACCGGCACTTGATTAGTCGGCAAATGAGGGAATAATTGTTCCGCGCATGGTCCAATAAGCCAGTCCAATAGGCTCCACCCCCTCTCCTGACCACGGAAACCCCTCCCATGGCCCGCGATCTCAACGACACCCTGATCTTCGTCAAGGTGGTGGAAGCCGGCAGTTTCATCGCCGCCGCCCGCGCCCTGCGCCTGCCCAAGACCACGGTCAGCCGCAAGGTGCAGGAACTGGAAAGCCGCCTCGGCGCCCAGCTGCTGCACCGGACCACCCGCAAACTCGGCCTGACCGAAGCCGGCAATGTCTACTACGAGCATTGCCAGCGCATCGCGCGCGAGCTCGACGAGGCCGAAAGCGCGGTCGGCCAGCTGCAGGCCGGTCCGCGTGGCTGGCTGCGGGTGACCGCGCCGTATTCGATGGGCATCGAGCGCGTCGCGCCGCTGCTGGGCGAGTTCCATGCCCGCCATCCGGAAGTCCGGGTCGAGATGATCCTCAGCAACGACAGCCTCGACCTGGTCGACAAGGAGATCGACGTCGCCCTGCGCGTCGGCGCCCTGCCCGACTCCAACCTGGTCGCGCGCCGGCTGGCGGTGCTGCGCACCCAGGTCTATGCCAGCCCGCACTACATCGAGCGCCACGGCGAACCGCTGCAGCCGGACGACCTGCGCCACCATCGCACCCTCGCGTTCCCGAAGTTCCGCCGCAACGGCCACTACATCTGGCCGCTCGACGACGGCAACGGGCTGCAGGAGTTCACCGTCGACCCGATCATGGTCGCCAACGATCCGGCCGCGCTGCGCGGCGCGCTGCTGTGCGGCGAGGCGATGATGCTGGCCTCCGACGTGATGGTCCGCACCCACGTCGAACAGGGCTACCTCAAGCGCGTGCTGGCCGGCTGGACCGGCCCCGAGTACGACCTCAACGCGGTGTTCCCGCGCGGCCACGTGCAATCGCCCAAGGTGCGCGCCTTCGTCGACTTCCTGGTCGAGCGGGTCAACCTCGACGTCGACTACATGGAGCACGTGTGCCCCGACGTCCGCGGTCGCTGCCAGCTCGGCGCCGACGCGCAGAGCGATGCACTCAAGGCCGAGCTGGCCCGGGTCGGGGCGACGAAGAAGGACACCGGCCAGGCCGACGAGACGCGCGAGAAGCTGCCCGCCTGAGCCCAGGGCACGAAGAAGCCTGCCCGGATCATTCGTCATGCCTGCGCTGGCAGGCGTGATCCGGCCAGGTACGTGTCCGCGCATCACCTGGCCAGCGAAGCGGGCGTGGCCGTCGCCTGCACGGAGGGTCCGGGGGCAGCGATGTCATGCAACCGGGCATCTCCCCTTGCGCGCGATGATCCGGCCGCGACTGCGGCCAGGGCGCTTTCGAGGCTGAACGGCATCAGCGCCGGGTCCGCCGCGGCCGGCCGGCACCAGGCATCGTGGACATCCTCGAGGAGTGGGCCGAGGTCGCCGGTCACCGGCGGCAGGTGGCCCGTCAGCGTCGCCAGGGGAGTGAGACAGCCCACGGCAGCCAGCGACGCGGCAAAGCGTCGTGGGTCGATCTGCGAAAGCCATGGCGCGTCCAGCGACGACCAGTTGCGCAACCCTTCGGCGAGTGCGTGCCGCGGAATGTCCGCGTAGCGCTCGGCCGCATCGGGCAGCACCGCCCCGAACGCATCGGCGGCGAACAGCACACGGTCGTGGAGATCGAAGAAACCGAGCGTTTCCGGTGCGTCGTAGTAGGGCGGCCGCAGCGGGACCAGCTCGCGGTCGCCCAGGTCGATCCGGGTACCGGGCTCGATCGTCTGGACGCGGGAGGCGTCCATCCCCGCCACCTGCATCTTGCCGGCACCGAGGAAGCTTGTGAGCACCGTTGCGTTTGGCGCCAAGGCGGTCACACGGTCGAGGTTGCCGACATGGTCGGCGTCGAGGTGGCTGATCCAGATCCAGCGCAGATCTGCGGGGTCGATCGCCTCGGTCAATGCCGCGATGTAGGCGTCACTTACGGCGAGCAGACCGGTGTCGACCAGCATCGGCTGGCGGCCGCGCAGCAGGAAGCTGTTGGCCGCAAGGACGCCCATCCCGGGCACTGGAAGCCAGGAGGGCAGTACCGACCAGTCGCCGGCGACCGGTTGGACAGGGGACATGACGGGAACGGCAAGGGGAGCGGGGGCGGAGGCAACCATCGGCTTTCTCTCAAATAAGTAAACACGTGTGTTTATCGAAATCAGAGGCTAGACGCGGCCGGGCCGGTTGTCAACACTTCAGTGAACAGATATGTTCACCAAATGAGCACGACACCCCCCGGAAAGCGTTCGTACGCCAAGCGCAAACGCCAGGAAAGCCAGGACGAGACGCGCCAGCGCATCGTCGAGGCGTCCATGCACCTGCATGAGGAAATCGGCCCCCGCGCCACCACGATCAGTGCCATCGCCCAACGCGCCGGGGTCACCCGGCTCACCGTCTACCGTCATTTCCCGGACGAAACCGCGGTGTTCCAGGCCTGCACGTCGCACTGGCTGTCGTTGAACCCGCCGCCGGCCCCTTCGGCCTGGGCGGGGGTGACCGATCCGTACCAACGGGCCGATGCGGCGATTGCCGCCTTCCATCGCTACTACGCATCGACGACGGCGATGTGGATGGCCGCGCATCGCGATGTCGCCGATGTACCGGCTCTGCAGGGCCCGATGGCCGAGTTCTCCGCTCTTGTCGACGAGATCGCGGACGACCTGTTCCGTCAGTTCAAGGTGCGCCGGCATCGCGTCCAGTTGCAGGCGACGCTACGCCACGTGCTGGCATTCACGACCTGGGCGTCACTGCAGCGACTGGGGCTCGACGACCCCGGAAAGACCAAGCTGGCACGCGCCTGGATCGCCGCGGTGACCTAGTGGGGCGCTCCCAGGACACGCTGGTTCCGTCGTGGCGGGTCGATGTCGGCGAGCGCGAGCAGGCTTCCGCCTGAAGGTTGTCAATTCACGACGGTGGCGGGAATGTCGCGCTGGGCCGGCGCATCGGCCTCCGGATCCGGCCGGTGCGGCAGCACCACGACCGGGATCGACTTGGAGGTCGGCGTGCGCGCCTCGTCGGCGAAGCTCGACAGCGGCACCAGGGCGTTGGTTTCCGGGTAGTACGCGGACAGGCAGCCGCGCGGGATGTCGTAGGCGACCAACATGAAGCGTCTGGCCATGCGCCGCACGCCGTCCTCGGCCAGGCTTTCCAGGTCGACCCGGTCGCCGGCCCGCATGCCCAGCGCGGCAATGTCGTCGGCGTGGATGAACAGCACCCGGCGCTCGCCGAACACGCCGCGATAGCGGTCGTTGAGGCCGTAGATGGTGGTGTTGTACTGGTCGTGCGAGCGCAGCGTGCTCAGGTTGAACACCGGTCGGTCCGGGTTGCGCGCGCGGGCACGGTGGATCGGATTGTCGGTCGGCACCGCATGGGCGCAGAACACGGCCCGCCCAGCCGGATTGACCCAGACCCGATCGCGCGCCGTGTTGGACAGGCGGAAGCCGCCGGGCACGCGTACGCGGGCATTGAAGTCCTGGAAGTCGTCGAACACCTGCGCGACCAGGTCGCGGATGCGGTCGTAGTCGCAGACCAGCCAGCGCCACGGTATCCGGCTGCGTCCGCCCAGCGTCGCCTCGGCCAGGCGGGCGACGATCGCCGGCTCCGACAGCAGCGCGTCCGAGGCCGGCGGATTGATGCCGGCCGACAGGTGCACCATGCTCATCGAATCCTCGACCGTGACCGCCTGCGGTCCGGCCTCCTGCACATCGATCTCGGTGCGGCCCAGGCACGGCAGGATCAGCGCGTCGCGGCCGTGCACCAGGTGACTGCGGTTGAGCTTGGTGGTCACGTGCACGGTGAGATCGCAGTTGCGCAGCGCGCGATGGGTGGCGTCGGTGTCGGGCGTGGCGGTGGCGAAGTTGCCGCCCATGGCGAAGAACGTCCTGGCGCGGCCGTCGCGCATCGCCTCGATCGCGCCGATGGTGTCGTAGCCGTCCTCGCGTGGCGGCTCGAAGCCGAACACCGCCTGCAGGCGGTCGAGGAAGTCCTGCGGCGGCTTCTCGTAGATCATCATCGTGCGGTCGCCCTGCACGTTGCTGTGCCCGCGCACCGGGCAGGCCCCGGCGCCGGGACGGCCGAGGTGACCACGCAGCAGCAGCAGGTTGACGATCATCTGGATGGTGGCGACCGAATGCTTGTGCTGGGTGATGCCCATGCCCCAGCAGCAGATCACCTTGTCCGCGCCCAGATAGATGTCGCCGGCATGGCGCAGCTGCGCCTCGGACAGACCCGACTCGGCGACGATGACGTCCCAGCTTTCGGCCGCCACGCTGGCGGCGAAGGCGTCGAAGCCGGTCGTGTGTTCGGCGATGAAGGCACGGTCGAGCAGGGAGGCGCGCCCCTCCAGCAATGCCTCGGCATCACGTTCGAGCACGTGCTTGATCATGCCCTTCACCGCCGCCAGGTCGCCGCCGATCCGGAGCTGGCAGTAGTCCGACGAGATCGGCGTCGAACCGTAATGCAGCATCTGCAGCGTGTCCTTGGGATCGGCGAAGCGCTCCAGCCCGCGTTCGCGCAGCGGGTTGAACGAGACGATCCGGGCACCGCGCCTGGAGGCCTCGCGCAGCTCCCCGAGCATGCGCGGATGGTTGGTGCCGGGATTCTGGCCGAAGATGAAGATCGCATCGGCGAGTTCGAAATCGTGCAGCGACACCGTGCCCTTGCCGACGCCGATCTGATGCTTGAGCGCCACGCCCGAGGGCTCGTGACACATGTTGGAGCAGTCGGGAAAGTTGTTGGTACCGAACTCGCGCACGAACAGCTGGTACAGGAACGCCGCCTCGTTGCTGGTGCGGCCGGAGGTGTAGAAGATCGCCTCGTCCGGCGACGCCAGCCCGTTGAGGTGGGCGGCGATCAGCGCGAAAGCCTGGTCCCAGCCCACCGGCAGGTAGCGGTCGCTGGCAGCGTCGTAGCGCATCGGCGTGGTCAGGCGGCCCTGGTCCTCCAGCCAGTAGTCGCTGTAGCCGGCCAGTTGCGACACCGTGTATTGCGCGAACAGCTCCGGTCCGGCGCGGTGCCTGGTCGACTCGGCCGCTACCGCCTTGGCGCCGTTCTCGCAGAACTCGAAGGTAGAGGTGTGGTCGCGATCGGGCCAGGCGCAGCCGGGGCAGTCGAAGCCGTCGGGCTGGTTGGCCTTGAGCAGGGTCCTGGCACCCCGTAGCGGGATGTCCTGTTCGAGCAGGTGGGTGGCGACGCTCTTGAGCGCGCCCCAACCGCCGGCGGGGCCGTCGTATTTGCGGATCGTCTTCTTGCTCATGTCGCGGAATCCCCGCGCCTGCGCGCGCCGGTCAACTCTGCCGGCGCTTCGGGCAGCAGCCGTTGCGGGTGGGTATAGACGGCATATCCGTCGTCGCGGGCGAACCCGATCAGGGTCAGGCCGGCACGGTCGGCGAGCGTGATCGCCAGCGCGGTCGGCGCCGAAACCGCCGCCATCAGCGCGATGCCGGCGCTGGCCGCCTTCATCGCCATCTCGTAGCTGGCGCGGCTGGTGACAACGAGAAAGCCGTCATCGGCCGCGAGTCCCGCACGGTGCATGGCGCCGATCAGCTTGTCGAGTGCGTTGTGCCGGCCCACGTCCTCGCGCACCAGCACGATCCGGCCGTCCTGGTCGGCCCAGCCCGCAGCGTGGGTGGCGCCGGTGAGCGCGTTGAGCGTCTGCGCATCGTGCAGCGCGCGCAATGCGCGGCGCAGCGCAGCGGCCTCGATCCGGATCCCGCTCCGGACCGGTGCGGGATGACGCAGCGCGGTTTCCAGCAATTCGCTGCCACACAAGCCGCAGCCGCTGCGGCCGCTCAGGCTGCGTCGCCGCCGTTCCAGCATGCCGGCGCGTTCGACGGGGATCGACAGCCGGATCTCGACGCCCTCGAACAGCTGTTCGATCCGCTCCACCCGCACCTGGCCGATGGCTTCCACAATGCCCTCGCTGAGCGCGAAGCCGAGCGCGAAGTCCTCCAGGTCGGACGGCGTGGCCATCATCACCGCGAACGGCGCGTCGTTGTAGACGAAGGCGACCGGCACCTCCTCGGCGATGTGGTCGCCCAGGTGCCGGTGCAGGCCGCTGCGCCAACGGTCGACCGGGCGCAGCACACTGCCCGGGGAAGGCGGCTCGGAGGCGGCGGGCTTGCGTGGCATCGTGGTTGCGCTCGTGGACGGATTCATTGGAACGGCCTTCAACGGAACAGCACCAGCGCCTTCTCCAGCGTGATCCACACGCCCCACAACAGCGGGACGCCGACCGCGGCCCAGGCGAAGGCGACCAGCAACGGATTGCCGCCGCGCCCGATCCGCTCCATCTCGGCCTGCGGGATCAGCGACTCGCCGCCCTCGCCCACCTTCTCGTGGGCGAGCTTCTTCTCGCGGGCGAGTTCTTCCGGCGTCATGAAGTGCTTCGGTGCCACCGGCCGCACCAGCAGGTTGCAGATCAGGCCCAGGACCAGCATGCCGGCAAGGATATACATGGTGGTGTTGTAGACCTGCGAAGGCGGCATGCCCAACCCCAGCTGGTACTCGCGCATGTAGCCGACCACCACCGGGCCGAGGATGCCGGCGGTGGCCCAGGCGGTGAGCAGGCGACCGTGGATGGCGCCGACCATCTGGGTGCCGAACAGATCGGCCAGATACGCCGGCACGGTGGCGAACCCGCCGCCGTACATCGACAGGATCACGCAGAACGCGGCCACGAACAGCGCGACGCTGCCGGACGCACCGAAGTGTGGCGCACTGGCGTACAACGCGATGCCGAGCAGGAAGAAGATCGTGTAGGTGTTCTTGCGCCCCAGTTTGTCGGACATCGACGCCCAGAAGAACCGCCCGCCGATGTTGAACAGGCTGATCAGGCCGGTGAAGCCGGCCGCGATCGCCGCGATCGCGCCGAGCTGGGTGGCATCCAGGCTGCCGAAACCGGCATCCACGCCGATCAGCCGGCCGCCGAACATCTCCTGCAGCATCGGCGAGGCCATGCCGATCACCCCGATGCCGGCCGACACGTTCAGGCACAGCACGCCCCACACCAGCCAGAACTGCGGGATGCCCCAGACCTTTTTCACGTGCACGTGACCCTGGGTGATCATCGCGTTGCCGTTCTGCGCCGGTGGTGGCGTCCAGCCGGCGGGACGCCAGCCGGTCGGCGGCACGCGATAGCCGAACGCGCCCGCCATCATGAACACGAAGTACAGCGCCGCCATCACCAGGAAGGTCTCCATCACGCCGACCGAGGTCGGGGTGGCGAAATGGCGCATCAGGATGTCGGCCAGCGGGCTGCCGATCATCGCGCCGCCGCCGAAGCCCATGATCGCCATGCCGGTGGCCATGCCGCGGCGATCCGGGAACCACTTGATCAGCGTCGACACCGGCGAGATGTAGCCCAGTCCCAGGCCGACGCCGCCGATCACGCCCGAGCCCAGCCACAGCATCCAGATCTGGTGCCAGTGCACGCCCAGCGCCGAGATCACCAGGCCGCCGCACCAGCACAGCGCCGCCACCACCCCGGCCTTGCGCGGGCCGGCATGCTCCAGCCAGCCGCCCCAGATCGCCGCCGAGCAGCCCAACAGCACGAAGAACAGCGTGTACATCCAACCCAGTTCCGACACTCGCCAGTCGCAGGCGGCCGAGAACATGCGGGCGAAGAAGCCCATGTCGGCCGGACAGGCGACCGGGGCGTCGACCCCGACCGCCATCGACAGCGGCAGCCAGAACACGCTGAAACCGTAGGCCATGCCGATGCACAGGTGGATCGCCAACGCCGCGGGCGGCACCAGCCAGCGATTGAAACCGGGCCGGGCGACGATGCGCTCTTTGGCCAGCAGGCCTGGGGGGCGGACGGATACAGGGTCGAGAACGGTGCTAGCCGGCTGGCTCATGGATTTCCTCCCGGGCATGACCATGGGTCTGCGTGAGGCCGCTTAATATGTTATTGACTACATAATTGATTCGCGGCTTGCCGGGCGAGACTAGTACAAGATCAACAAGTACTGCGCGATGCGATGGTCGAATAATATGTTTTGAAAAACCGATTGAATCGGCGACCGGGCAGTCCTGCAGTGCAGCACGCCCGCACCCGCGCGAACCGGAGGAGACGATGTTCAAGATCGGCATCGAGCCGTACTGGAAGCTGGAAGTGGCCGACCGCGGGCAGATGCCCGCGCGCCTGATCGGACTGTTGCTGGCGGTGCATGAGACCGGCTCGCTGGCCGCCGGCTGCCGCCGTGCCGGCCTGTCCTATCGCTACGCCTGGGGCCTGCTCAAGCAGGCGCAGGCGCTGTTCGGCCGCCCGCTGCTGCGCATGACCCGCGGCCGCGGGGCGCGGCTCACCCCGATCGGCGAGCGCCTGGTCTGGGCCGACAAGCGCATCGCCGCGCGGCTGTCGCCCATGTTCGAGAGCCTGGCCACCGAGCTGGAGGCCGAACTCGAGCGCTACCTCAGCGCGCAGGCCATGCCGCTGCGCATCCACGCCTCGCACGGGTTCGGGGTGGAAACCCTGCGCCGCTTCATGTCCGACGACAACATGCCGCTGGACCTGAAGTACCGCAGTCCCGACGACGCGCTCGCGGCGCTGCGCAGCGGCAGCTGTGACCTGGCCGGCCTGCATCTGCCGATCGGTGCGCTGGAAGAGGAGATTGCCCGGCACTATCTCGACCGCTTCGACCTGCAGGGCGACCGCGTGCTGCACCTGGCGATGCGCCGGCAGGGACTGGTGCTGGCGCCGGGCAATCCGAAAGGTGTGCACGGCCTCGACGATCTGCTGCGCGGCGACCTGCGCTTCATCCATCGTCAGCCCGGTTCCGGCACCCGCCTGCTGCTGGAATGCATGCTGGCGCGGCAGGGGCTGTCGTTCGCCGCAATCAACGCCTGCGACGTGGAGGAACTGACCCATGCCGCGGTCGCCGCCTACGTCGCCAGCGGCCTGGCCGATGCCGGCCTGGCACTGGAGCCGCCCGCGCGCCGCTACGGCCTCGACTTCGTGCCGATGGTCACCGAGCACTACTTCTTCCTGTGCCGCGAGGAGATGCTGGAAAGCGGGCAGCTGGCCGAACTGGTCGACCTGCTGCGCGGCGACGCCTTCCGCCACGCCCTCGGCCAGCTGCCCGGCTACGACCCGAGTTACTGCGGCACCGTGCAGACCCTGCCGGAGGCCTTCCCCTCCATCCGCGCAGCCCAGGCACCGCAAGCCGCGGCCTGACCCCAATGTTCTCGCCGCCTGCGACCCGGCTCCGGCATCATGGCCGGATGCCGGGTCCGTCCGACTTCCGCCTCTACCACTCCAATGCGCTCGACGTGCTCGCCGGCCTGCTGGCCGACGCGCTGCGCGAACCCGCGCCCGGGCAGGCGCTGCTGACGCCGGACACGATCCTGATCCCGCAGGTGGCGATGCGGCGCTGGCTGCAGGCGACCCTGGCCGCGCGCCATGGCGTGGCCGCCAACCTCGAGTTCCTCACCCCCGGCGAGTTCGTCGCCCGCGCGCTGGACGCCAATCTCGGCAGGAGCGATGGCGATCTCGACGCGGCCGCGCTGCAGTGGCGCGTGTACGCCGCGCTGGCCGATCCGGCGGTGCTCGAACGCCCGGCCCTGCGCGCGCTGCGCGAGCACCTGCGCGGCGATGACGCGCTCAAGCCCTGGGCGCTGGCCGGCGAGCTGGCCGCGGTGTTCGAGAAGTACCAGGCCTGGCGCCGCGACTGGCTGCTGCGCTGGGAGGCCGGTGCCGATCCGGACGACCCGCAGGCCATCCTCTGGCGCGAAGTGGCGGCCGGCCGCACGCATCGCGCTCGCCGCATCCAGGACTACCTCGCGCGGTTCGGCAGGCATGATCCCGACGGCGAGGCATTGCCGCAGGGCCTGCCGCCGCGGCTGTTCGCCTTCGCCACCCTCAACGTCTCGCCCGACGTGCTGCGGGTGATGGCCACCCAGGCCCGCGTGGGCACCCTGCACTTCTACCTGCCCACGCCGACGCGCGCGTACTGGGGCGACCTGCAGGCATTGGGCGCACGCCTGCGCAGCGGTTCGCCGGCGCCGTTCGGAGACGAGGCCGACGAGAACCCGCTGCTGCGCAGCTGGGGCATGGCCGGGCGCGACTTCATGGCCCTGCTCGGCAGCTACGAGGTGGTGCATCCCTCGGGCGAGATCGATGCCTGCGTCGACCCCGAGCATGCGGATCAGCACGACAGCCTGCTGCAGCGCCTGCAGGCCGATCTGTTCCACCGCCGCAGCGCCCCCTCCGGCACGCCGCGCGCGGC
Organism: Lysobacter alkalisoli; assembly: GCF_006547045.1. Taxonomy (NCBI): domain Bacteria; kingdom Pseudomonadati; phylum Pseudomonadota; class Gammaproteobacteria; order Lysobacterales; family Lysobacteraceae; genus Marilutibacter; species Marilutibacter alkalisoli. The sequence goes on along the minus strand of NZ_CP041242.1, from coordinate 106,699 downwards.
CGTGGACCGCGACGACCCCAGCCTGCAGCTGCACGCCTGCCACACCCGCCTGCGCGAACTGCAGGTGCTGCACGACCGCCTGCGCGCGCTGCTCGAGGACAAACGGTTCGACCCGCCGCTGCAGCCGCGCGAGATCGCGGTGCTGGCGCCGGACATCGACCCCTACGTGCCGTACCTGGACGCGGTGTTCGGCGGCCACGGCGACAAGGATCATGCTCCGGGCGGACCGATCCCCTACGCGATGGCCGATGCCAGCCCGCTGGCCGGGGAACCGCTGGCCGAGGTGTTCCTGCGCCTGCTGGCGCTGCCGGTGGCGCGCTTCGGCCTGCAGGAAATGCTCGACCTGCTCGCCAGCCCGCCACTGGCCGAGGCCGCCGGGCTCGACGCCGACGCGTTCGAGCGCCTGCACGGCTGGCTGCAGGCCGCCGGCGCGCGTTGGGGCATCGATGCCGCGCACCGCGCGCGCCACGGTGCGCCGGCCGACGACGCCTATACCTGGCAGTTCGCACTGGACCGCCTGCTGCTCGGCCACGCCACCGGCGGCGATGAACCGATTGCCGGCGCCGGACAGGTCGTCGCGCCCTGGCCGGAACTGGAGGGCGGCGCGCTCGAAGCGCTCGACAAGCTGCTGCGGTTGCTGCGCGTGCTCGCCCGCCACCAACGCCTGCTCGGCGAAGCGATGCCGCCCGCGCAGTGGCGCGAACGCCTGCTGGTCCTGCTCGATGACCTGCCGCCGCGCCCGCCCTCCACGCCCGGCGGGCAGCGTGCGCTGGAGCGCCTGCGCCGCCTGGTCGACAGCTTCGCACGCGATGCCGAACGCGCCGGGGCCGAGTTGCCCGTTCCGGCTGAAGTCGTGCGCTCCCATTTCGCCGCCGTGCTGTCCGCAGCCGACACCCGTGCGCCGCTGCTCACCGGCGGCGTCAGCTTCGCGCGGATGGTGCCGATGCGGCTGTTGCCGTTCCGGGTGATCTGCCTGCTGGGCATGAACGACGGCGAGTTCCCGCGCCGCGACCCGGTCGCCGGACTCAACCGCCTCACCGCCGAACTGGACACCGGCAAGCGTCGTCACGGCGACCGCTCCACCCGCGACGACGACCGCTACCTGTTCCTGCAGCTGTTCTCGTCCGCACAGGACGTGTTCTACCTCAGCTGGCTCGGCGCCGACCCGCGCGACGGCAGCGTGCGCGAGCCTTCGGCGCTGGTCGACGAACTGCGGGCCGCCGCCGGTGCCTACCACGCCGACCCGGCCGCCGCGGCGCAGGAACTGGTATTGCGGCATCCGCTGCAGCCGTTCTCGCCGGCCGCGTTCGGCGGCGGCGACGCGCCCGATCCGCGTCATTTCAGCTACCGCCGCCACTGGCACCCTGCTGCCGGCCACCTGGCCGGCGCGCGCACGGCATTGCCGCCCTGGATGGACGCCGCCGCCGCGCTGGCGCCGGCCATCGAGGTCGAAGACACGCTGTCGCTCGACGCACTGCGCCGGTTCCTGATGGCGCCGGCCGAACAGTTCCTGCGCCAGCGGCTGGGCCTGCGCCTGGCCGAGGTCGAGGCCGCCGGTGAGGATGTGGAACCGCTGCAGGCGCCCGGTCGTGGCCTCGAGCGCATGCAACTGCAACGCGCGGCGTTCGATGCGCTGCTCGCCGGCGAGGATGCCGAGGCGATGCAACCTCGGCTGCGTGCGCGCGGCCTGCTGCCGTCCGGGCCGCTGGGCCGGCGCGCACTGGCCGGGGTGCTGGACGAGGTTCAACCCTATGCCGCGCAGTTCGTCGCATGGCGCGGCGATGCGGAACCGCGGTCGTGGCCGCTGGAAGTGGAGATCGACGGCGTGCGCCTGCAAGGCCGCCTCGCCGACGCGTGGCCACAGGGGCTGGCGCGGTTGCGCTTCGGCACGCCGAACGGGCCGTCAGCGATCCGCCACGGCCTGGACTGGTTGCTGGCGGAAGCCGCCGGCCTCGGCCTGCCGCTGCTCGAGTTCCACCAGGGCGAGGACGGCGTCCGCGCCTATCCGCGCGACGCCATCGGTCGCGATCAGGCGACCGCCGCACTGCGCCACCTGCTCGCGCTGCGCGGCGAGGGCCTGCGCCGCCCGCTGGCCTTTGCGCCGTACAGCGGCTGGGAATATTTCAACGCACCCGATCCGGTGCGCGCGGTACGCAACGCCGCGGCGAAATGGCGCGGCGGGACGCGACAGTGGGCCGAAGGCGACAGCGAAGCGCTGCGACTGGCATTGCGCGGGCGCGATCCGTTCACCGACCTCGACACCCTGCGCGAGTTCGCCGCGCTCGCGCGCGCGATCTACGGTGCGGTGACCCGCGGCGTGGTCGAAGGCGATGCCGCGGACGTCCTCGCGCTCCCGCTCGAGGACGATGCGGAGGACGCGGCATGAGCGACACCCCGCGCGGTCCGTGGCCTGACCCCTGGCTCGACCTGCCACTGTCCGGCGTGCGCCTGATCGAGGCCTCGGCCGGTACCGGCAAGACCTTCACCCTCGCCACCCTGGTCGCCCGGCTGGTGGTCGAACGCGACCTGCGCCTGGCGCAGATCCTCGCCGTCACCTTCACCGAAGCCGCGACCCAGGAGCTGCGCAAGCGCATTCGCGAACGCCTGCAACTGGCACTGGAGCTGGTCGATGGCGGGCGTGCCGGTGACGAGTCGATCGATGACGGGCATGCTGATGATGGGCACGTCGATGAAGAGCCGGCCGCGGCCGCGCTCACCCGCGCCCTGCTCGACGGCCACCGTGCCCGCAGCGGCGAAACCGTCGACGCATTGCATCGGCGCCTGCAACGCGCGGTCGACGAGATCGACCTCGCCGCGATCTTCACCATCCACGGCTTCTGCGCCCGCGTGCTGCGCGAGCACGCGCTGGAAAGCGGCCAGGGTTTCGACCCGCCGGAACTGCTGGCCAACGACCGCGGCCTGCGCGAGGACGTGGCCGCCGACCTGTGGCGCGCGCATGCGACCGATGCGGCCGGCGCCGACGACCTGAACACGTTGTGGAAGGAAGGCCCGACCGCGCTGGCGGCCGACCTGCCGGCACTGGTGCGCGAGCCGGTGCTGTTGCCGCCCGCGCCGGACGCCGACAGCGACGCGCTGGATGCAGCGCAGCGCCGACTCGATGCCACCGCGACCCACCTGCAGCAGGCCTGGCAGGCGCACGGCGAGTCCTTTTTCGACGCCCTCGGCGCCGCGATCGATGGCGGCGTGATGAATGGCAACCAGTACAAACCACAGTGGGTCGCAGAGCTGCGCCAGTGGCTGCATGCCTGGGCCGCCGATCCGCACCTGTCCACCGAGCCGCATCCGAAACTTGAAAAACTGCGTACCGAAGCGCTCACCGCGGGCACGAAGAAAGCGCATGTCGGCAAGACGCCCGCCTCGCCTCCCCTCAACGCCGCGGTCGCCGACCATCTCGATGCCCTGCATGCGATGGAAGCGGCCCGTGCCCACCGCCGCGCCGCCCTGCTGCACCGCCTGCGCGACGACGCTCGCACGCGACTGGCCACGCTCAAGCGCCAGCGCCGCGTGCAGACCTACGATGACCTGATCGACGACGTCGCCGATGCGCTCGACGGATCGCAGGGCGATGCGCTCGTCCGCGCGCTGCGCACGCAGTACCGCGTCGCCCTGGTCGACGAGTTCCAGGACACCGACCCGCGCCAGTGGCGCATCTTCAAGCGCGTGTTCGGTCAGGCCGGAAGCGATCCGGCGCTGTTCCTGATCGGCGACCCCAAGCAGGCGATCTACGGTTTCCGCGGCGGCGACGTGCACACCTACCTGGCCGCCCGCGCCGACGCCGAGGCCGCGCCGGCGTTGTCGCACAACTTCCGCTCGCGGCCGTCGCTGCTGCGGGCGATCGACGCGCTGTACGCGCAGGCCGGCAACACCGCCTTCGTCGACGAACGCATCGCCTTCCACACGCTCGAGCCCGGCGGCAAGCGCGGCGATGCCGACTTCCGGCGCGCCGGCTCCGTGGCGCCGGCGCTGACCCTGTGGCGCGCCCCCGATCCGGCGGCGGACGACAAGGGCAGGGTCAAGCCATGGAGCGCGCCCGATTCGCGCGCGCTGGCCACCGCGGCCTGCGTCGCCGCGATCCATGCCGTGCTGCGCGACGAGCGCGACCATCGCGCGAAGATCGACGGTCGCGCCGCGCGACCCGGCGACATCGCGGTGCTGGTGCGCAGCCATGCCGAGGCCACCCGCGTCCAGCGCGCGCTCGCCGACGTCGGCATTCCCGCGGTCGCCGCCGGCAAGCAGAGCCTGTTCGCCACCACCGAGGCACGTGAGCTGCACATCCTGCTGCTGGCGCTGCTGCATGGCGCCGACGACGCCCGCCTGCGCGCGGCGCTGGCCACGGTGCTGGTCGGCGTCGACGCGGCCGGCATCGAACGACTGGACCGTCCCGTCGACGACAGCAGCACCAACACCCATCGCCACTGGCAGCACCAGGCGCTCACCTGGCGCGAACGCCTGCTGCGCGGCGGCCCGCTGGCGCTGGTCGGCGAGCTGTGCGCGGCGCAATCCGGACGCCTGCTCGGCCTGCTCGACGGCGAGCGCCGGGTCAGCAACTACCTGCAGCTGGCCGAACTGCTGCAGGAGGCCGCCCGGCAAGCACTCGGCCTGCAGGGCCTGGTCGACTGGCTTGGCCGTCGCATCGCCAGCGCCGACGAGAACGACGAGGCCCAGCTGCTGCGGCTGGAATCCGACGCACACCGGGTGAAGATCGTCACCCTGCACAAGAGCAAGGGCCTGGAGTATCCGCTGGTGTTCCTGCCCTTCGTCGGCATCGGCCGCGATGCCAGGGCACCGACACGCCAGTGCGTGGTCCACGACGCCACCGACGGCCGTCGCCTGCACTGGAAGCTCGACTTGCCCGAAGCGGAATGGAACAACGCCGAAAGCGAATGGAAGCAGGAACAGCGCGCCGAGGACGCACGCCTGCTGTACGTCGGCCTGACCCGCGCCGAACACGCGCTGTGGGTCGCGCATGGCCCGTTCTTCAACCACGAGCGCAGCCCGCTGTCGCCGATGCTGCGCGACCTGCAGGCGCTGGCCGGAACGCCTGGCATCGTCCTCGACCCCGGCGCACCGCCCACCGACCTGCCGCGCCTGCCGCCCGAATCCGAAGCCGCGGTGCCCCCCGCGCGCGAGGCCAGCCGCCCGCTGTCGCACGACTGGTGGGTGTACAGCTTCACCCAGCTCGCGCACGCCGATGCCGGCAGCGACGCCGGCAACGATCCGTCCAGCGCGTCGACCCTGCCGGTTCCCGGCGGCCAGGACGAACCCGCGCCGGTGGAGGACGACGACGATGGCTTCGACCCGCGTTTCGCCGGCACCCGCTTCGGCGTGGCCCTGCATGCCGCGCTGGAGCATGTCGATTTCGCCGCCTGGCGCGGCTGGCGGCCGGGCGAGACGGCACCGGACGATGAAGCCACCGTCATCGCCGAAGCGTTGCAGCAGGAAGGCTACGCCAGCGACGAACTCGAAGACGGCATCGCCCTGACCACGGCGCTGGTCGGCCACACCCTCACCGTCGCCCTGCCCGAGGGCACGCGCCTGTGCGAGGTGCCGGCAGGCGAACGCCGCCCGGAGATCGAGTTCCAGTTCTCGCTGCAATCGACCCGGGTCGACGCATTGCTGCAGTTGCTGCACGCGCACGGGGTGGTCCGCGAGCGCCACGGCTTCGGTCTGCGCCAGCGGCTGGAAGGCCTGATGACCGGCCTGATCGACCTTACCTACTGCCATGACGGCCGCTGGTACGTGCTCGACTACAAGTCCAACCGCCTGCCGCGCTACGACGCCGCCGCGCTCGACGCCGCCATGGCCCACAGCGAGTACGACCTGCAGGCGCTGATCTACACCCTGGCCCTGCACCGCTGGCTGCGCTTCCGCCTCGGCGACCGCTACGACTACGAACGCGACTTCGGTGGCATCCGTTACCTGTTCTGCCGCGGCCTCGACGCGACTCGCGATGACTCCCCCGGCATTCACGCACACCACTTCGCCCCGGAACTGGTGCACGCCCTCGACGCCCTGTTCGCCGGCAAAGAGCCCCTCTCCCGCCCGCGGGAGAGGGGTTGGGGTGAGGGCATACACGAGGGCACCCCATGAGCGCACCCTCCCTGCTCAACGCCCTGTGGCAAAGCGGCCAACTTCGCACCCTCGACCACGCCCTCGCGCAGAGCCTGCGCCGGCTCGACCCGGACACGCCCGATGAAGTACTGGCCGCCGCCGCGCTGGCCTCGCTGGCGGTATCGCAGGGCCATGCCGGCTTCGATCCCGCGCAGCCGCAGATGCTGGTCGAGGCGCCGCTGCCGTGGCCGGAGCCCGAAGCATGGACGCGCGCGCTGGGCACCTCACGCTGGGTCGCCACGCCCGAAGCCGCCGATATTGAAGCTGCCACCGACGCACCGCTGGTCCTCGAACACACTCTCGAAGGGCGCGGCCTGCTCTACCTGCGCCGTTACCGCGAGTACGAACGCCGGCTCGCGCTGCAACTGCACCGGATCGCCGCGCATCCATTGCCCGGCGACGCCCCCACCCCGCTCGCACCGCTGTTCGCGCAACTGTTCCCCACTTCTTCCCTTCTCCCGCCAGCGGGAGACAAACCGGCAGGGACTGCCGGTTTGGACGACGAAGTCGCCCGGAGGGCGAGCGCCATGGATGGCGCGAGTCAACGTGCCCGAAGGGCGGATGAGGGCGCCTTCCACGAAGACCGACAGGCCCGCGCCGCCGCCGTCGCCCTACGTCACGCCCTGCTGCTGGTCACCGGCGGGCCCGGCACCGGCAAGACCACCACCATCACTCGCCTGCTGACCCTGCTGGTCGCGCAGGCCCGGCACGCCGGCCGCGCCGCGCCGCGCATCGCTCTGGCCGCGCCGACCGGCCGCGCCGCCGAACGCATGGCCGAAAGCGTGCGCGCCGCGGCGCAGACACTCGAAGCCGCCGGCATCGATGCCGGCCTGTGCGCGCAACTGCCGACCACCGGCACCACCCTGCATCGCCTGCTCGGCACGATCCCCGACACCCCGCGCTTCCGTCACCACGCCGACCACCCGCTGCCGCTGGACGTGGTGGTGGTCGACGAAGCCTCGATGATCGACCTGCCGCTGATGACCAAACTGGTCGAAGCCGTGCCCGACGGCGCGCGCCTGGTCCTGCTCGGCGACCCCGACCAGTTGCCCTCGGTCGAAGCCGGCGACGTACTGGCCGGCATCCTGTTAGCGGCCGGCGACGGCGCGCACCTGACCGCCGCCGACGCCGAAGCGCTGCAACCCCTGCTTGGCACCGCGTCGGCCGCAGCCGTCTCCAATGTCCCGCCCGCCTTCCCAGCCCGCCATGTCCACCTCACCCGTGGCTTCCGCCAGCACGACGCTCTGCAACTGGCCCCGCTCGCCATCGCCGTCCGCACCGGCGACGCCACCAGCACGCTCGACCTGCTGCGCGGCGCCACCCTGCCCGGCGTGCACTTCCACGAAGACCTCGCCGATCCGCTGCAAGTCCACCGCGACCGCCTGCTCGCCCACTGGACCTCGCTGGCCCGGACCGACAGTCCCGCCGAAGCGCTGCGCCTTGCCACCCGCCTGCGCCTGCTCACCGCCGTGCGCGATGGCCCGCAGGGCGCACGCAGCGTCAACGCCCGCGTCGAAGCGATACTGTCCGGCAGCCGCCTAGGCGGTTCGCGCGGCCGCGGCGCCGGCCACTTCCACGGCCGCCTGCTGCTGATCACCCAGAACAGCTACCGCCACCGCCTGTTCAACGGCGACATCGGCATCTGCCTGCGCGACGACGACGGTCACCTCGTCGCCTGGTTCCCCGGTGAAGATCCATCGCAACCGCGCCCCTTCCACCCCGCCACCCTGCCCGCCCACGAAAGCGCCTTCGCCATGACCGTGCACAAGGCGCAGGGCTCCGAATTCGACGAAGTCTGGCTGCTGCTGCCCGAGCGCTCCACCCGCGTGCTCTCGCGCGAGCTGGTCTACACCGGCATCACCCGCGCCCGCCGAGAACTGCATCTGGCCGGCAGCGCCGGGATCATCGAAGCCGCGCTGGCGCGGCATGCCAGCCGCTGGTCGGGCCTGGGCTGGCGGCTCGGGTTCACGGACTACTGAATGCTGCGGAAATTGCAGTTGAGCAATTTCCGGTATGTATGTACAGTGTGCATACAAGCGCCCACATATGCGCGCCCATACAGAAGCACCCCACGCCAGCACGACCGGCAACCAGAACAGGAGCACTCGCCATGAGCGCCGCCACCAGCAAGGTCATCAATTTCCGCGCGCCTGCCGCCAAGCAGGCGCTGATCGACCATGCCGTGGAAGTCAGCGGCATGAACCGCACGGAGTTCATCCTGGACGCCGTGTGCGATAAGGCGCGAGAAGTGTTGGCCGACCAAACCCGGTTCGCCCTGAGCCGGCAGGCCCTGCAGCGCTTCAATGCCCAGCTCGATGCGCCCCTGGAGGACAATGCGGCGATCCGCCGCCTGTTGAGCACCCCGGCGCCCTGGGAGCGCTGAGCCTTGCCGCTCAGTGCCCCCAGCCCGCTCAACGATGAGCACCGGCTGGACGACTTCCGCTGCAGCGCACCGGAACTGACAAAGTGGCTGTTGGAGCGGGCGCGCCAGAATCAGGCGTCTGGCGCATCGAGGTGTTTCGTCGTCTGTGACGAGCAGCAGCACGTCGTGGGCTACTACGCGCTGGCGGCCGGCGCGGTGTCACATGGAGATGTGCCCGGCCGCATCCGACGCAACATGCCTAGTCCGATCCCGGTCATCGTGTTGGGGCGCTTGGCTGTGCACGCGGACTGGGTTGGCCAAGGGATCGGACAGGGGTTGCTCAAGGATGCCGTACAACGGACGTTGCAGACCTGCGAACAGATAGGCGCCCGTGCGCTGCTGTGCCACGCCATCGATGAAGAAGCGAAGGCGTTCTACCTCAAACACGGCTTCATCGTGTCACCCATCCACGACATGACGGTGATGCTGCCACTCGGGTAACGTCGGTTGGGGGAACGACTCGATCTCTCGCCAACGGTTGCAGACCGGACGACTGGCCTCGGCGTCGCACTGCGGCGACTGCCTCACGCCTGCAAGCGAATCAGCAAGAAGGCGGTCACGACGCTAGCCGTGACCGCCACTCACATCCCACATCCTCGCCAGGGTGGTCAGGGAGCCTGGATCGCCCACTGCTGATTGTTGCCATTCAACCAGCCCCACTGGTGAACGTTTGCACCATCGGACGAAGAGACGCCCGAGACATCCAGCGCCGAGCCGGTGCTGCTGACCGGTGACAGCCGGTAGAAGCCCCCGCTCGTCGCCGAGACAATCCAGCGCTGATTATTGGCGCCGGTATAGGTCCGAATGTCCACGTTGGTTCCATTCGCTGCCGATGTGCTCGCTACCTGCAACGCCTTTCCGCTTTGAACGCCAGTGATCCGGTAGGTGTTGTTTCCGAGGTGGGTGAACGTCCAGCGTTGGTTGTTGGCGCCGCCATACGTCCACTGAAGTACGTTTGCACCGTCGGCAGTACTGCGGCCGCTCACGTCGAGCGCCTTGCCGCTGTGTCGGGAAATCACCCGATACGTACCGTTTGCAATGATCTGGCCGGAATCGGCACCGCGCTTGATCGCGTTGAGGGCACCGGCATCGACGACCGAGCCATTGGAGCGGTTGAACAACGCAAAATTGGCCGTGCCGTTATCCCAGTAGAAGGTCTTGATGCCATTGAGCCGGGCGGCGCGGTTGATGTATTCCAGGTAGTACTCGCGCGACTGCCGGTTCATGCCCGAACGAAACTCGACGCCGTACTCGCCGATGATCACCGGGATGCCGTTGTCCACCCACCTGGCGCGAACCTGCGAGAAGAGGCTGTCGACATAGCTCTCCTGGGCCCAGGAACAATCGCTTTGTGGAGGATAGGGCGAGCCCCAATACCAACAGCTCCCCTCCGGATCCAGCGTGTACTGGAACGGATCGTAGTAGTGGACCTCGACCATGAGCCGGTTGGCGATCGAGTCCGACGGCATGTTGAAGAAGTTGAGGCCGTGTTGCACGTTCGTGTTGTAGGTCTGCACGATGAGCGTGCGCGACGCATTGTTGCCGCCGGTTGCGCGCACGGCATCGACGAATGTCTGGTTGTACGACTGTTGAACGGTGTTGTGCTCGGTGGTCGGCGTACCGTAGTTCGCGCGAACTTCATTGGTGCCGGCGAACAGCATGCGTTCGTTGTAGTTGCGGAACGTGTTGGCGATCTGGGTCCAGTAGTTCCACTGCTTCTGGTTGTTCGCAGCCTGGTGCGAGTAGAAAGGGTGCTCCTCGAGCCAGCCGCCATCCCAATGGATGTTCAGAACGACGTACATGTCCTGGCTGTACGCGTAGTCCACCACCTGTTTGACGCGCGCCATCCAGGTCGAGTCGATGGTCTGCGTCTGCTGGTTGGCGTGACAGTCCCAGGCCGCCGGAATGCGGATGGCATTGAAGCCGGCAGCTTTCACGGAGTTGACCAGTTGCTGCGTGGCGGCTGGATTGCCCCAGGCTGTCTCGCTGCAGATCGCCTCCATGGTGTTACCCAGGTTCCAGCCGATCCGGATCTGGCCCGCGACTTGCTGGGCGGTTGGAAGCTGGGCGAATGCAGGTCCTGCAAACAGGAGCGCCGTCGCACACAACATCGACAACTGCCCGATCAATCTGGCCCGGAGCAAGCGAACGGAAGCGAAAGGTTTGCGATTCGACATGAACCCCCCAAAAGTCTCGATCAACACAATCTGGCTGATCCGCCACGCCATAAGTTGACGTTGCGGGGCTTGGCGTTGCCGGTTGCTCCCGTCGCACAACGAACCGCTGTGAAGCAACTTCGAGGCGAGCATAGGCAGGCGTGTCATGCCATACCAATGAATTGTTCTTAATGAGCTATATCGTTTTCGAATGCGGCATTGCACCAACAAACCACGCCTTTCAGTCGTCGGTCGTCCAACGTCATTCGCTCATCCGCTCAATTTCGATGTCCTTAGCCACTCCCAGCACTTCGGCACCGCTGATGGTGAAACCCAGCGGCGTGGCTCTGCCGGTCATACGCACCCGCACCGTTACGAAATGAGGTTCAGATGGAGCAACGAGATCGCACAGAGCGCACGTCCGACGACCTGCGCCACCATGCCCTGCTGCATGACGAAACGCCGGTCGAAGAAGACCTGCAACGCGGCCGGACCTATCCCGGCATCACCTCAATCCGACCAGTCGAGCCATTCGCCCGGCGCCAGCACCTGCAGCTGCACTGCACTCCCGCGCACCGCGCGACGCAGTGCGGCAATCGGGTCCGCGACCTCGATGTACTCGTCCATGCCCGACACGCCGTAGTGGATCGGTACCAGGCGGCGCGCGCCGAGGATCGTCGCGGCGGCCACCGCCTGCTCGGGCGTCAGCGTGCCGGGCTCGCCACTGACCGGCTTGCGCCAGCCGAAGCGCGCGCCGTTGACCGGCAGGAATGCGGCATCGAACGGGCCGAACTGGCGGCCGATCCGCCACCAGTGCCCATGCCAGAGGGTGTCCCCGCCGTGGAAGATCCGGCGGCCGCCGGCCGAGACTACCCACGACATCTGCGGGTCGCCGTAGCCATCTGACGCCGGCACGGCGGTCGCGGTGAAGTCGCCCAGCAGTTGCGGTTCCCACGGTGCGCTCGGCCAGGCCCGCGCCTTCGGCGGCAGCGGCAGCGGGTTCGTGCCCGCCGGGTGCACCAGGGCACCACCCGCGGCCAGTGCATCCGCCACCGCCTTGGCATCGAAATGATCGCCGTGTGCGTGGGTGACTAGCACATAGGCGTTGCCCTGCGGATCGTCGACCGGCACCAGCGCGTCGCCGAGCGCGTCGCCCCAGGTCTCGCGGTCAACCAGCGGATCGATGAACAGCGTGGCGGTGGGCAGCTGCAGGCGGATGCCGGCCCAGGCCAGGCGCTGGATGCGCAGTCCGTCGGCGGGCACCGCGGCCAGGCTGCGCCCACCGGGCAGCAGCGCCGATGCCGCCAGGCCCGCCATGCCGGACAGGAAGGCCCGGCGTCCCAGACCGTGGCGATACGGGTGATCGTCGCGGTTCATGCGCGGACCTCCCGTGCGGCCACCGCGGCATCGAGCGCGAACACCGACTGCGACACGATCACCTCCAGGTTGTGTCCATGCCACTTACGCTCGAAGTCGCTCGGCTCGACCCCCGGCGCGACGCAGTCCTCGATGCGGATCGCGGCGACGCGGCCAGCGACGCCGTCCATCGGCACGCAGGCGCGAATGTCGACGACGATCTGCTGCAACCGATCGAGATAGTGCACCGCATTGTCGAGCGTGACCGCGGGAAACCGGCCCATGTGGCCGCCGATCACCGTGCCGCGGCCGAACTGGCGCATGCGTCCGATCGCCGCGCGGAGCATCACCGGATCGGCGCGGGACAGGTAGACGATGTTGCCGACGATGTTGTCGCCCGCGCAGACCAGGTCGGCGCTGGGCACATCGACGCTGACGTGGTCCGCCGTCTTGCCGGGGTTGTGCACGAAGTGCAACTCGTGCGCGCCCCAGCGCAGGCTCATGCCGACGTCGAACACCAGCTTCGGCTCGCGGTAGAACGCGTGCACGCAGCGGTTCTGCGACAGGAACGTCTGCCGATGCTGCCGATGCGCGACCGTGAGCGCCTCCGGGAACAGCGACATCGCCGCGCCGTGGTCGCTCATGTAGTGAGTCGCGGCGATGACACGCACCGTCTTGCCCAGCTCCTCGCACAGCACCCGGCGCAGCGCGAGCGCATCGTCCATGCTGCCGAGCGCATCGACCAGCAGCACGTCGTCACCGTCGAGGAAGGCGGTGGCGACCGACTGGTAATCGTCGCCGACGAACATCAACACGTTGGAACCGATCGTTTCGTATCTCATGGGGGCATGCATCGTTTCGATGCGGGCCATCATTTCCAGCGCGGCCGGCGGCGACAAACGATATGTTTTCAACGTCACCTTAGAAAAACTGTCCTGATACGATGCGGCTCCGGCAACCGCAGGCCCGCGCGACGTGAAGCCCCGCCACCCCGCTCCGCTCAACGCGCTCAGGGCCTTCGAGGCCGCGGCCCGCCACCTGAGTTTCCAGGCCGCCGCCGCCGAGCTGTTCGTCACCCCGGCGGCGATCAGCCACCAGGTGAAGCGGCTGGAAGCCCATCTCGGCGTGACCCTGTTCCACCGCGGCCACCGCGTGGTGGAACTGAGCGAACAAGGCGCGGCCTTGGCCGCATCGCTGGGCGAGGTGTTCGCGCAGCTCGACCTCGCCCTGGACCGCGCCACCGCGCCCGGCGCCGCGCACCTGCGCGTCAGCACCCTGGAATCCTTCGCCGCCAAGTGGCTGGCGCCGCGGCTGCACCGCTTCCACCGCGACTGCCCCGAGCTCAAGCTCCGCATCGAGACCGGCAACGACCCCGCCGACTTCGTCCGCGGCGGCATCGACATCGCCATCCGCTACGGCCCGGGCGGCTACACCGACGTCGTCGCCGAACGCCTGATGGACGCCCCGGTATTCCCCGTCTGCGCCCCCGCGCTGGCGCACGACGGCCCGCATCCCCTGCGCACGCCCGACGACCTGCGCCACCACACCCTGCTCCACGACGACAGCGCCACCGACCGCCCCGGCGTCCCCGACTGGCCCGCCTGGCTGCACGCCGCCGGCGCGAAACGCGTGGACGCCACCCACGGCCCCGTCTTCGACAGCATCTACCTCGCCCAGGAAGCCGCCACCGCCGGCCACGGCATCGCCCTCGGGGTTGCCCCCTTGGTCGAGGAAGACCTGCAACGCGGACGGCTGGTCAGGCCTTTCGGGCTGACACTGCCCAATGCGTATGCACTCTGGGTTGTCAGACCTGATGGCGGCCGGCCCCACCCCGGCGCCGATGCTTTCTGCGAGTGGTTGAAGGCGGAGGCTAGCGTGGGCAACTCGGAAAAATGAGCCCGATCCCTTATTTGCGAGAACAGCTATCGCCACTACCTGCTCAACGGTGACATCGGCATCTGCCTGCGCGACGGCTACAGCCATCTCGTCGCTAGTTCCCCGGCCAGGATCCACATCGCAACCGCGCCCCATCCACCCCGCCACCCTGCCCGCCCGAAAGCGCCTTCGCCATGACCCTGCACAAGGCCCAGGCTCCGAGTTCGACGAAGTCTGGCTGCTGCTGCCCGAACGGTCCAACCGTGTGCTCGCGCGCGCACTGGGCTAGACCGCCCCGCCGCGAACCCCACCTGGCCGGCAGCGCCGCGATCATCGAGACCGCGCTGGCGCGGCATGCCACCCGCATTTCGGGCTGGGCTGGCGGTTGGGGTCGGCCTCTTAGGTTAGTTTTGCAGAAACCGCATTACTACGTATTGACAAGAGTCACCCCGAGGACTAGGGTGCCAGCATTCTGTCGTAATGGCGTTTTTGCAAACATGCATCTCGGCGAGCTTGCAGACATACAGATGGGCTACCCGTTCCGGTCACGCCTCGAACACGACCCGGAGGGAGACGTCGCGGTGATCCAGATGAAGGACATCGACGACGCCAACCTGCTGCAGGCCGAGGACGCGATTCGGGTTTCATTGCCCACGGGCAAGACCCGCCACCTGTTGCGCGAAGGCGATCTGCTGTTTCGCTCGCGCGGCCGCAGCAATAACGCAGCCCAAGTGCTGAAAGGCATTGGCCCGGCCGTGCTAGCGGCGCCAATGCTGCTGATCCGACCCCACAAGGTACTGCCCGCCTACCTGTGCTGGTACATCAACGCGCCCGCCACCCAAGCGCAACTTGGCGCGCTGGCCGAGGGCACCTCGGTGCGGATGATCAGCGCTGAAGCCGTGAAAGCACTGGACGTTCCACTGCCTTCGCTGGCCGTACAGCAACACATTGCACAGACCGCCGCCCTGGTCGACCGAGAACAATCGCTGCTGGCCCGCATCGCAACCCTGCGCCAGCGCGCCACCCAACACCTCCTGATGAAATCCGCCCACGAGACCACCCCATGACCGGCCAGCTCTCCCAGCAAGACGTCAACAACACCGCCTGGGCCGCCTGCGACACCTTCCGCGGCGTCGTCGATCCGGCGCAGTACAAGGACTACATCCTGGTGATGCTATTCCTCAAGTACATCAGCGACTTGTGGACCGACCACTACGCCGAGTACAGGAAGGAATACGGCGACAACGAGGAGCGCATCCGCCGCAAGCTGGAGCGCGAGCGCTTCATCCTCCCCTACGTCGAGTTCAAGGACGAAAAGACCGGCGAGGTCACCGACCGCTTCCTGGCCGACTTCAACGCCCTGCACGAGCGCCGCAAGGCGGCCAATCTCGGCGAGCTGATCAACATCGTCCTCGATCACATCGAAGAAGCCAACAAGGCCAAGCTCGAAGGCGTGTTCCGGAACATCGACTTCAACTCCGAAGCCAATCTGGGCCGCACGCGCGACCGCAACAACCGGCTGGAGAACCTGCTTGGCGACTTCGCCAAACTCGACCTTCGGCCCTCGCGCGTGTCCGAGGACGTGATCGGCAACACCTACATCTACCTGATCGAGCGCTTCGCCTCCGATGCCGGCAAGAAGGCGGGCGAGTTCTACACGCCCAAACAGGTGTCGAAGCTGCTGGCGCAGCTGGCCGCGCCAAAACCCGGCGACCGCATCTGTGATCCGACCTGCGGGGCCGGTGGGCTGCTGATCGAAGCCGCGGCACTGGTTGAGGCGCAGAGCAGCCGCGACTTCGCCCTGTTCGGGCAGGAGTCCAATGGCAGCACCTGGGCGCTGGCGCGCATGAACATGTTCCTGCATGGCAAGGACGCCGCCCGCATCGAATGGGGTGACACCCTCAACAGCCCGGTCCTGATCGAGGCCGACCGCCTGATGCGCTTCAACGTGGTGGTCGCCAACCCACCCTTCAGCCTCGACAAATGGGGCGCTGCCGAGGCCCAGGCCGACCGCTACAACCGTTTCTGGCGTGGCGTGCCGCCCAAATCCAAGGGCGATTACGCCTTCGTCACCCACATGATCGAAACCGCGCTGCCGCAGGAGGGCCGCGTCGCCGTGGTGGTACCGCACGGCGTGCTGTTCCGCGGCGGCGCCGAAGGCCGCATCCGCCGCGCTCTGATCGAGGAGAACCTGCTCGACGCCGTCATCGGCCTGCCGGGCAACCTGTTCCCGACCACCTCCATCCCGGTCGCCATCCTGGTGTTCGACCGCGCCCGCGAAAATGGTGGCGCCCGCGAGGACTGCAAGGACGTGCTGTTCATCGATGCCAGCCGCGACTACCAGAGCGGCAAGAATCAGAACGCCCTGCTCGACCAGCACATGACGCGCATCCTGGAAACTTTCCGTGCACGGACGCCTGTGGACAAGTACGCCCACGTCGCTAGCCTGCAGGAGATTGCCGACAACGACTTCAACCTCAACATCCCGCGCTACGTCGACACCTTCGAGGAAGAAGAGGAGATCGACGTCGCCGCAGTCGAGCAGGAGATCGACCGCCTGGAAGGCGAACTGGCCGAAGTGCGCACGCGCATGAAGCAGTACCTCAAGGAGCTGGGCGTATGAAGAAGGACAAGCGCGGCGCCGGCCTGACCATCCGCAACAGCACCGCCGAGTTCCTGATCTTCACCCGCCAGGCGGGCGAGGAAAGCCTCCAGGTCCGCTTCGAGGACGAGACCATCTGGCTGACCCAGAAGCTGATGGCGGAGCTGTTCGCCGTGGACGTGCGCACGGTCAGCGAGCATCTTAAAAACATCTTCGAATCCAATGAGTTGGATGCGGATTCAGTTGTCCGGAAAATCCGGATAACTGCCGCCGACGGCAAGAGCTACCTGGCACAACACTACAACCTCGACGCCATCATCTCGGTCGGCTACCGCGTCAACTCGGTGCGCGCCACCCAGTTCCGCCAGTGGGCCACGCAGGTGCTGCGCGAGTTCGCCATCAAGGGCTACGTGCTGGACCGCAAGCGCCTGGAGAACGGCGCCTTTCTCGGCGAGGACTACTTCGAGCGGCTGCTGGAAGAAATCCGCGAAATTCGCCTGTCCGAGCGGCGCTTCTACCAGAAGATCACCGACATCTATGCCACCGCCGTGGACTACAACCCCGGCGCCCCGACCACGAAGAAGTTTTTCGCCACGGTGCAAAACAAGCTGCACTACGCCATCCACGGCCACACCGCCCCCGAGCTGATCCGCAAGCGAGCGGACGCCAGCCAGCCGCACATGGGCCTGAAGAGCTGGGAGAACGCACCCGGCGGCCGCATTCTCAAGAGCGATGTCGGCACCGCCAAGAACTACCTCGACGAGGGCGAACTGAAATCCCTGGGCCGCATCGTCAACGCCTGGCTGGACATGGCCGAGGACCGCGCCGAACGTCGCATTCCCATGACCATGGAGGACTGGGCCAACCGGCTGGACGAGTTCCTGAAGTTCAGTGACCGCGAGGTTCTGGACAACGCCGGCCGCATCAGCGCCGACGCCGCAAGAAATCATGCGGAGGGCGAATTCGAGAAATACCGACTGATCCAGGAGCATCAACTCGAATCGGACTTTGATCGCGTGGTGAAGGAGGCCGGGAGGCTGGAGCAGTCCGGGCAACAGATGGAAGGCAACTGGCGGGGGAAGAAGAGATGACACTCGAAACCACCGCCAAGCGCAAAGACAACGCCACTCGGCAAGCTACAACTCACCACTTCGACGAATATCCACTTGGCGAAATCGCAATGGTGCAACAGGGCTACACCTTCAGTCCTACCTACCAAGGTCAAGCGGCAGGAAAATGGCTGTACGTAAAGGTCGGCGACCTCAACGCTCACGGAAATACAAAGTATCTCGACAAGACCCTCAACTACGTTGATGACAGTGTCATAGAAGAGATGGGCGTGAAACCATTTCCTCCTGGAAGCATCGTATTCCCGCGAGTTGGTGCAGCACTGAGAAACAACAACAAGCGCATCCTTCGACACGCAAGCCTCACAGACGATAACGTGATCGTTGTGGCCGTGAGGGATACGCACTCTTGCTCATCCGAATACCTGTACTACTGGTTCGACTTTCAAGACCTACAGCACTTTTGTAATGACGGCACCGTTCCAGTCATTAATGGCAAGAACCTCAAGCGCCAACGTGTCTCGTTACCAAACTTTGAACTCCAACAGGAGATTGCCAGCCTTCTGTCGACTTGGGACACCGCCATCCAGAAAATCGAGCAACTGATCGCGGCGAAGGAGCGACACTACAGCCACGAACTGTCGTGCCTGATCAGCCGGGGCCAGCACCCGCACGCCCATGTCGGCACCTTTGCTGGAGAAGTCTCCACGCGTAATCGAAGCGGCAACGAAGCCCGCGTGCTGAGCATGACCAACTCCCGCGGCTTCGTGCTGCCCGAAGACCAGTTCGAGCGCCGCGTCGCCAGTGCCGACCTGTCCAATTACAAGGTCGTGCGCCGTGGGCAGTACGCCTACAACCCGTCGCGCATCAACGTCGGCTCCATCGCCCGCCTCGACGGCTGGGACGATGGTGTGCTCAGCCCGATGTATGTCGTGTTCCGGCTCGATGAGGAAAAAGTCAACTCGGACTATTTCCTCCACTGGCTGAATTCCCACGAGGCTCGCCAACGCATCAAGAACAGCGCCCAGGGCAGCGTCCGCGAAACCGTGTCCTTCTCCGAGTTCGCGGCTATCACGATTCCGCTGCCGGATACCAACACGCAAGCCGCCATCGCCCGTTACCTCAACGCACTGCGCGAGGAGATCGACCTGCTCGGCCAGTCCGTTGCGGCGCTGAAGACCCAGAAGCGAGGCCTGATGCAGAAGCTGTTGACCGGCCGGTGGCGGATCACCTCAAATCTCGATGGAAACAACCAATGAGCAAGAAGCACGCCCGCATGGCCATCGCCTATGACTTCGACGGTACGCTTGCCCCCGGGAACATGCAGGAGCACCAGTTTCTTCCCGATATCGGAATGACGCCGAAGGAATTTTGGGCAGAGGTCAAAGAACTGGCGAAACAACACCAGGCCGACGAAGTCCTGGTCTACATGAACCTCATGCTGAAGAAGGCGAGCGCCAGTGGCGTTGCAGTCCGGAAGCGCGACTTCAAGGCGCGAGGCCGATCAATCGCCTTGTTCGACGGCGTGGAAGGGTGGTTCGACCGTGTCAATGCGTATGCCAAGGGAAAGTCCGTTGAACTGCAGCATGTGCTGATCTCGTCCGGGAACGAGGAGATCTTTGCCGGCACGCCGATCAGGAAGAAGTTCGCGCAGGTCTACGCATCCAAGTACATGTTCGACCAGAACGGCGTCGCCGACTGGCCAGCATTGGCGATCAACTACACCACAAAGACGCAGTACCTGTTCCGGATCAACAAGGGCGCGCACGACCTGTCCGACAACGCTTCCGTGAACAAGGTCGTTCCCAAGCGCGAGCGCCCGGTCCCGTTCGAGAACATGGTCTTCATCGGCGACGGAGACACCGATATCCCGTGCTTCCGGCTGGTCAAGGATCAGGGCGGGCTTTCCATCGCGGTGTACACGCCGGGCAAAAAGGGCGGAAAGGCCAAGGCGCAGAAGCACATGAGCGATGGCCGCGTCCACTGCGCCGTGCCCGCCAGCTACGGCGAGGGCTCCGATCTGGACCGGATCATCAAAGCGCAGATCGATGCGGTTGCCGCCAGGCACGCATCCAACGGCCTGCTTTCGGACTGGTGGTAACCACTCCTGCGATGAGACGAGACCGATGACTGCCTCCAACGATCACACTACGGAGAAGGCCTTTCGCTTCGACGAAAAGTACCTCTCCCAGCTCCCGGCCCTGCAGGTGCTGGTCAACCTGGGTTACCGGTACCTGACACCTGCCCAGGCGCTGTTCGCGCGCGGCGGCAAGGCCGGCAACGTGTTGCTGGAGGAAGTCCTGCGCGAACAGCTCAAGAAGCTGAATCGCATCCAGCACAAGGGCGGCAGTTATCTGTTCAGCGAGGAGAACCTCCAGAGCGCCATCCAACGGCTGAAGAACGTCAAGTACGACGGCCTGCTCAAGACCAACGAGGCGGTATACGACTTGCTCACTCTGGGCGTGGCGCTGGAACAGTCCATCGAGGGCGACCAGAAGAGCTTCACGCTGAACTACGTGGACTGGCGCAATCCGGCCAACAACGTCTATCACGTGGCGGCCGAGTTCACGGTGGAGCGCACGCGCAGCGTGGAGACCTGCCGGCCGGACCTGGTGCTGTTCGTCAACGGCATCCCATTCGCGGTGATCGAGTGCAAGTCGCCCAAGGTCGAGGTGGGCCAGGCGATCTCGCAGGTGATCCGCAACCAGCGCGACGAGTACATCCCGCGCCTGTTCACCTATGCGCAGATGGTGCTGGCGCTGAACAAGAACGAGGCCCGCTATGCCACCACCGGCACGCCGGCCAAGTTCTGGTCGAAGTGGAAGGAGGACGTGGCCGACGCGGAACTGGCACCGCTGCTGGAACGCCCACTGCCGGAATCGGTGAAAGCCTCGCTGTTCGATCTGGCCTTCGACGGGCTGGGCGTGCGCGAGGAGGCCGCGCCCTACCTGGTCGGCCGGCAGGTGACCGAGCAGGACCGCGCGCTCTACGCGCTGTGCCGCCCCGAACGCCTGCTGGAGATGACCTGGGCCTTCACCGTATTTGACGGCGGCGTGCGCAAGATCGCACGCTACCAGCAGGTGTTCGCCATTCAGGAGGTGCTGCGGCGGGTCAGGCAGACGGACGACAGCGGCAAGCGCCGGGGCGGTATCGTCTGGCATACACAGGGTTCGGGCAAGTCGCTGACCATGGTGATGCTGGCGCGCGCGCTGGCTCTGGAGCCTTCCATCCGCAATCCGCGTATCGTGCTGGTGACCGACCGCGCGGACCTGGACAAGCAGCTCGGCAACACTTTCGCCGCCTGCGGCCTGTCGCCGGACCGGGCCGAGAGCGGCCGCCATCTGGTGGAACTGGTGTCCGATGGCAAGGCGCACATCGTCACCACCCTGGTACACAAGTTCGACAAGGCGCTTGCCTACAGAAAGTTCAGCGATGCCTCGCCCGACATTTTCGTGCTGGTGGACGAGACCCAGCGCACCCAGCTGGGCAGCTATTCAGCGCGGATGCGGCAGATGTTTCCGAACGCCTGCTACATCGGCTTCACCGGCACTCCGCTGCTGACCCGCGAGAAGAGCGACGTGGCCAGGTTCGGCGGGGTGATCCACACCTATGCCATCGACCAGGCGGTGGCCGACGGCGCCATCGTGCCGCTGCTCTACGAGGGGCGCATGGTCGAGCTGGAGCAGAACCAGGCCGCCATCGACATCTGGTTCGAGCGCCACACCCAGGGCCTGACCGATCAGCAGAAGGCCGACCTGAAGAAGAAATACGCCCGCGCCGAAATGCTGAACAAGGCCGAGCAGGTGATCTACATGCGCGCCTTCGACATCAGCGAGCACTACCGCCAGAACTGGCAGGGCACCGGTTTCAAGGCGCAGCTGGTGGCGCCCAGCAAGGCGGCCGCGCTGCGCTATAAGGCCTTCCTGGACGAGCTGAGTGCGGTCACCAGCGAGGTGATCATCTCGCCGCCGGACGAGCGCGAGGGCTTTGACGAGGTCGATGCGGAGGAATCCACCGATGCGGTGGTGGCCTTCTGGCAGCGCATGATGAAGCGCTACGGCTCGGAAGACGACTACAACAAGCAGATCGTCAACGCCTTCAAGTTTGGCGACGAGCCGGAAATCCTGATCGTAGTGGACAAGCTGCTGACCGGCTTCGATGCGCCGCGCAACACGGTGCTCTACCTGGCCCGGCGGCTGAAGGATCATTCGCTGCTGCAGGCCATTGCGCGGGTCAATCGCCTGTACGAGGACGAGACCGGCAGCAAGACCAAGGACTTCGGTTACGTCATCGACTATGTGGGTGTGCTGGGTGAGCTGGACGAAGCGCTGACCACATACAGTGGGTTGGATGGCTTTGATGCGGGCGATCTGGAAGGTGCGCTGGCCTCGATCCATGACGAAGTCAGTCAACTGCCGCAGCGCCATGCCGAGCTGTGGGACCTGTTCAAGACGGTAAAGAACCGCCAAGACGAGGAGGCTTTCGAACTGCTTCTTGCCGACGCGAAGCTGCGCGCCGACTTCTACGGGCGCCTCTCGGCCTATGCCAAGACGCTGGCCATCGCCCTTTCGAGCGAGCGTTTCATCGCCGACACGCCCGAGCAGAAACTGCGCGCGTACAAGAACGACCTGAAACGCTTCGTCAACCTGAAGGCGGCGGTGAAGCTGCGCTACGCCGAAGCGATCGACTACAGGACCGACTACGAGCCGCGCATCCAGAAGCTGCTGGACACGCACATCTCGGCCTCCGAAGTAGTGCAGCTGAACGCGCCGGTGAACATCTTCGACGAGGCCGCGTTCCAGCAGGTGGTCGAGGAGCAGGGCGCAGGCGGCGAAAAGAACCTGGGCGCCAAGGCCGACACGATCGCCCATGCCACCAAGCGCGCTATCCACGAGCGGCTGGAGCAGGACCCCGCGTTCTACGAAAAGTTCTCCCGGCTGATCCAGCAGGCCATCGACGACTACCGAGCCAAGCGCCTGTCCGATCTGGAGTACCTGCAGCGCGTCAGCGAAATCCGGAATGCCGTGGTCTCACGCAAGCGCGACGACCTGCCGCCCGGGCTGGCCGATGATGCCGATGCGGCCGCCGTCTATGGCCTGCTGCAGCCCTTTGTTGCGGGACACCTGGGCGACGCCGACCGGGCGCAGACGGCTGCCGTCGAGGCGGCGGTGGCGGTATGGCACATCTTCCGGCGCAACCGCAAGGTGGGCTACTGGGACGACCTCGACGCGCAGCGGCGCACGATGAACGAGATCGATGACTACCTTTACGACGAGGTCAGGGGTACGCAGGGCATCGCGCTCTCCACCGAGGAGATGGACGAGATCATCGAGAAGACCATGCAGCTGGCCCGCCACCGGATGACGGAGTGAAGACTGTGACGGGGATGCTGAGCTACGGCCGCGACACGATCCGTTACGAAGTGAGGTTTCTGTCGTCACGGCGGACATTGGCCATCGAGGTGCACCCCGACAGCCGCGTGCTCGTGCGCGCGCCGGCAGGTTGCCCCGAGCCCCTGATCGCCGAACGGGTGCAAAGACGTGCCGCCTGGATCAGCCGCCAGTTGGCCGAATTCGAGCGCTATCGTCCGCGCACGCCGACGCGGCAGTACATCAACGGCGAATCGCATCTGTACCTTGGCAAGCAGTATCGGCTGAAGCTGTTGCCCAACAACACGCCCGGGGTGAAGCTTGCCCGCGGACAGCTGCTCGTCGGCGTGGCTGGCGAGCCTGAGCCGCAGCGTGTCAAGGCCATGCTTCATCACTGGTATCTCGACCGCGCCCGCGCCGTGTTCGGCGAAGTGCTGGACGGCAGCTTGCGCCACTTCAAGGACGCACCGGCACCGCGCCTGATCGTACGCACCATGCACTCCCGGTGGGGCAGCCTGTCGCGCGCCGGCAGCATGACGCTGAACGTCAATCTGGTGCGCGCACCGCGCCCCTGCATCGAGTACGTGGTGACCCATGAGCTGTGCCACATCAAGCACCGGGACCATGACGCGCGATTCTTCAAGCTGCTCGGCCAGGTGATGCCGGACTGGGAGCAACGCAAGCAGCGACTGGAGAGGGCGCTGCTATAGGCCTTTCCCTGATAGCCGACAACGACCGCTAGATGAACGAGCGGGTGTAGGCAGCCGCGCGCCGGCTGCCAGGTGAGAAAGTCACCCGCGAATGGGTGGGGCGGCACCTTGATTGGCGCAAACATGGAACAGCCTGCGGTCGAGCTTTCGCCAAACGCAGTTGCGATCGGGGTGGTGCTCGACACGAACACCCCTTTCGGCAATCTAGCTACCCCAAGCGGACATCTGCTGTTCGCATGCCATGCATGCTGTGACTTCTGGCGTGCGCCGCAGCGAAAGCGCCACGGCATACTTGATCGGACGTTACTCCACAGGCTCCCACCGATGCTCCGATCCGCTGTTGCCGCTGCGCTGCTGATGTATGGCCTTCCCATCCAAGCTGCAGCCGTTGAGGCGGATCGCTTTGCACCTTGCGCGGATATCGCCGAGTTCCCGGAGCTCGCTGACAGCCTGTGCCTGACGACATCCGTCCCACTGCGACACGAGTCCCCGGACGGCACGTCCATCGAGCTTTCCGTACGCCGCTTCCCCGCGACCGAGCCAGCGAGTCGACGCGGCGAAATCTGGCTCGTTGCGGGAGGCCCTGGAGAACCGGGTGCGTCGTTCCATCCGCTCCTGCCGACGTTCCGGCAGGCATTTCCCCACTACGACCTGGTGCTGCCGGACCACCGCGGTACGGGTGGGTCGGAACGGCTTTGCCCGAAGCAGGAATCGCTCGATAGCCCAGACGGCGTTGCGCTGGCCGGGGAAGAATGGGGCCCTTGCATCGGCGCACTGTATGCGGATACGGACCGGACCTCTGCGTTTACCATTACCCAGGCTGCGCACGATCTTTCAACGCTGCTCACCCGCCATCGCGGCGATGGTGAAGTCTTGCTATACAGCGTGTCGTACGGAACCCAGCTTGCACTGCGCATGCTGCAGGCCGCTCCGCCGGCACTCGACGGGTTGATCCTTGATGGCCTGGTGCCGCCGGAAAACGAAGCGAAGTGGGACTTGAGCCACCGGACTGCGGTGGTCGACGAGGTCGGCCGGGCCTTTCTCGGTGAGGCCCAGGCGATGGCCTACCAACGCCTGCTTGATACGGCTGCTCCGGAGGCCGCTTGGCGCAGCCATGTGCCCGGCGGCGACCTCCGGCGCTTCTTCGGCGCACTGTTGAACTTCCCTACGCTGCGGGCTCGTATCCCCTCCATCGTCGACGAACTGTCGGGCGAAGATGATGCCGAGCTCCGTGCGACCGTTGCCGATCTGCAAACCATGATGGAGGAGATGACCCGGCATCCTCTGTCGCCGCCGTCGTTGCCGTTGGTCATGCTGATCTCCGCATCCGAGAACAACGAAAGGCGCGATCTGAGCCGCGAGACCGTCGAAGCCGAAGCAGAGGCTGCGCTTTTCACGAGCCCGCTCCCCGGCTTTCTCGTCGACTCGCCGGTGCCTCGTTATGAACGGGACGAATGGTTCGGCAGCACGCCCGCCTCACTACCGCGAACGCTGGTGATCCACGGCACCCTCGATCCGAACACGCCCTATGCCGGAGCACGGGCTCACGCCGAGGGATTGGCCGAAGCGGGGCCGCTGACTTTCAGCACCGTTCACCGCGGTGCCCACTTGTTGGCCTACGTCGCACCGACGTGCTTTATCGAGGTGGCGTCGGCATTCGTGGAAGGCACACTTGTCCCGGAGCGTTGCACCGAGCCCGGACAGGAGCCCTAGGCGATACGAGGGGGCGTTCCGCCGGACAAGGATTCGACGCCGATTCCGGATGGCAAGGCCGCTGCCCGAAAAAGGCAAATCGCACGGCTGTCGATGCTTGGACCGCCGACGTGGTGCCATGGTTGATGTCGGCTTCTGGCCGATAGCCGACGAACACCGACCCAAAGCGGGCATGCTGGCCAAGGCCCGGTACAAAGACTCCCGGAACTCATTGTCGATTTTCGGCCATCGGCTTCGTCGTCCATGCATCCCAACCGGAATGATTGCCCATGAAATACCTAGGCCTGGCCTACTACAACCCCGAAAAGTTCGCTGCGATGACGCCAGACGAGGTCGAGGCATTGGTCAGCCAATGCCCTGCATTGGACGAGACGATGCGCGCTACCGGCAAGGTTCTGGTTTCCGCGTCGCTCGGCGACCTGGACACCTGGAGTACGCTCCGCCCGCGCAGCGGCAGGACGCACGTCAGCGACGGGCCTTACACCGAGTCGAAGGAAGTGGTGGGCGGCCTGTTCATCATCGAGGCCGATAGCCATGACGAGGCGTTGCGCATCGCATCCATGCATCCGGCCGCGACGCTGGGCGAAGAAGGCGGATGGGCCGTCGAGCTTATCCCCCTGGAGTTCTATCTGGCCCGTTGAGCGCTGGACGCCTGCCTGAAGCTGCGTCGCAGCCGTTCCGTCGCCACATCCCCGGTTTCGTCGGAGCATCCGGCGATTCATCGCATGGACGGTTGAACCGCCGTGCCGGGGGCCGCATCGTGTATGTAGATCGCGCGCCGAGTCCGCACGCCGCCCACCCGCACAAGGAGCCCGACCATGAAGACCTTCATCGCCCTGCTGGCCTGGTGCCTGCTGCTGGTGCTGTGCTGGCCGCTGGCGCTGCTTGCGCTGGTGCTGTGGCCCTTCGTCTGGTTGCTGTCGCTGCCGTTCCGGTTGATCGGCATCACCTTCTCGGCGTTGTTCGCATTCCTCTACGCGGTGCTGACCCTGCCGGCACGGCTGCTGGGCTGGCGGCCGACGCCGCGGCACGCCACCGCGGGCTGACCGCAGCCGGATGCGGCCAGTGGCCTTGTCCGGGCTACCCACGGTTGCGCGACGGCGGCCAGCGCGCGACGTCGAGCGTGCGGCGGTCCGCTTCGGGGCTTGACGCACACCCCGGCGTGGCCGATGTTGCTCCCGCCGACAATGCATCGGCAGGGGACTGGACAAGGGGGAACGATGGACGGGAATCGACGCGTCGCCACGTGGATGGCGGCGCTGCTGGCCTGCATGGCGGCGGTAACGGCGCACGCCGCCAGCCCGAAGGCCGGCGAGGTGCCGCCGGACCTGCTGGGCAAGACGCCGAAAGGCGAGGAAATCCGCATCAGCGACCATCGCGGCAAGGTGATGGTGGTGAGTTTCTGGGCGTCGTGGTGCCCGCAATGCCGCAGGAAGTTCCCGGTGCTGGATTACCTGCAAGAGCAGGTCGATCCCGAGCAGTTGCGCGTGGTGGTGGTCAATTTCAAGGAAGACGCGTCGACCTACCGCGCGGTGCGGCGGCAGGCGCGCAAGTCGAAGGTGACCTGGACCCACGACCGCAACGGTGCCGTGTCCGATGCCTACGGTGTGAACGCGGTGCCGCATACCTTCATCATCGACAAGACCGGCAAGGTCGCAAAGGTCCATCTGGGTTATTCCGAGCGCAGCGTGCCGGGGCTCATCGCCACGCTCAACGAGCTGCTGGCCGCGCCCGCTGCCGGGGATGTGGCAGCGCTCGACGCATCGTCCGCTACAGGCAGCGCGGGGCCCTGACATGGGGACCCGCCGGCAGATGCCGGCCGGGCGCCTTCAGGGACGGCGATATCGCAGCCTGATGGGTGCGCGCACGTAAACTCCGCCCCGGCAGGCTATGGCGCCGGGAAGAACCGCACCACCGCGCCACGTCCGGGCATTTCGTTGGTTCGCGGTCCCGGCGCGACACGGGCGGCGCCCCAAGCCTCCTGGCCGGCACGCGCGGGATCGGCATAGGTGCCAGAGAGATCGAAGGCACCGAAGTGGAACGGCAGACCTTCGCTGGCGGGTTCATCGGCGCCATCGGTGATGGCGAAGTGCAGCTGCGGGGCCGAGGCGCCGCCGCTGAAACCGACTTCGGCGATCTTCTCGCCACGGGCGACGCGCTGGCCTTCGGCAACGACGATGCTGCCCGGGCGCAGGTGCGCGTAGTGGGCAAAGCGGCCGTCGCCGAGGTCCAGCACCACGGTGTTGCCGCTTCCTTCGCGACGCGCGCGGTCGCGGTCCAGACGCTCGTCGAGCCGGCGCCGCTCCGCAATGCCGTCCTGCAGCTTCACCACCCTGCCATCCGCGACGGCCAGGACGTCTTCGCCATGACTGTAGGCATCGCTCGCCAGGCCACTGCCGTCCGGGTGTCGCCGGCCATCGGCGTCCAGCTTCACCCAGTCGATGGCATAGCGACCCGGCGTGCGCAGGCGGCCACCCAGGGCATAGCCGACCCGGCGGTGGCCACGCGTCCACCCGGTGTCGCTGATCGCGGCCCAGGGTCCACCGTGCAAGGGGGGAGACAGCGGCGTGCCGATGCCGGGGCGGACTTCGGCAGGTCCGCCCTCGACTCGCTGTTCCTGCAATGCCCCGCTCGCGTCGGCTCTGTCGAAGGCGATCCGATGGACGAGGGTGGATGGCAACGCGGTCCCGTCCAGCGCGATGTCGATGAAGACGATTCCCCACCGGCCGGAGGCGATCGGCGCGCCGGCCACCGAATCCTGCTGCAGGCCGGAGCGGTCGATCCGCGCCTCGAGCGCCTCGCCCTCGTAGGTCGCGAGGACCTCGTCTCCGGCCAGCACCTCGACCCGGACCGGGTCCAGTGCATGCGGCGCGTGGTTGGCCAGGTGCAATTCGTAGCCCAGCACGGTGCGGTCTTCGACCCGGACCGCTGTCGGCGGTTCGGGGACGGACAGGGCGAAGCTGCTCCCGGGCTCGGCAGCGGCAGTGCCGGCCAGCAGCAGCACGCTCGACAGCGCGCTCGATAACAGCGCGCCCGGCAACGATGCTGTTGTCGGGCGCGCTGGTTGCCTTCCGGCGAGGGGGATCAAGCCGCTTCCGCCGCCGGAGCGGCCGCCCCACGCTGCGCTTCGATCCACAGATCGACGCGCTTCTCCAGCAGGTCGAGCGGCAACGCTCCGCCGCCGAGCACGGCGTCGTGGAAACCGCGGATGTCGAACTTGTCGCCCAGCTCGGCTTCAGCGTTCCTGCGCAGTTCCAGGATCTTGATCATGCCGACCTTGTAGGCGGTGGCCTGGCCCGGGATGACCAGGTAGCGCTGCACTTCGGAGCGGATCGCGGCGTCTGGCACCGAGCTGTTGGCGCGGAAGTAATCGACGGCCTCCTGCTCGGTCCAGCCCTGGACGTGCAGGCCGGTATCGACCACCAGGCGGATCGCGCGCCACATCTCCGACATCAGCCGGCCGTACTCGGAGTACGGGTCCACGTAGGTGTCGGGCATCTCCTTGGCCAGCAACTCCGAGTACAGGCCCCAGCCCTCGGTGTAGGCGGTGGTGAACTGCTGGGTACGGAAGGTGGGAATGTCTTCCAGCTCCTGGGCGATGGAGATCTGCATGTGATGGCCGGGCAGGCCCTCATGATAGGCGATGACCTCCAGTTCGGTCTTCGGCATCGAGCTCATGTCCGACAGGTGCGCGTAGTAGATGCCGGGGCGCGAGCCGTCCGGGGTGCCGGGGTAGTAGTGCTGGGCGGCGCCGTCCTGTTCGCGGAAGGCTTCCACGCGCTTGACCTCCAGGCCGGCCTTGGGCAGCAGGCCGAAGTATTCGGGCAGGTGCTGCTTGATGTTGTCGATGGCCTGGGTGGCGTCGTCGATATAGGCCTGGCGACCGGCGTCGGTGTTGGGATACAGGCGGTTGGGGTCGTCCTGCACGTGCTTGAAGAAGGCCTGCAGGTCGCCCTCGAAACCGATCTGCTGCTGCACCGCCTCGAGCTCGCCGCGCAGGCGCGCCACTTCGGACAGGCCGAGCCGATGGACCTCATCGGCGGTCATGTCGGTGGTGGTGTTCTGCCGGAGCTGGTACTCGTAGTAGGCCTTGCCGTTGGGGTGGCTGGTGCCGACGCCGGCCGCATTCTCCGCGGCCTGCGGCAGCTCCTCTTCGGCGAAAGCGATCACGCGGTCGTAGGCCGGCTTGATCGATTCGACCAGCGCCTTGCGCGCCTGTTCCTTGAGTTCGGCGGCGCGCTCTTCGCTGATCTTGTCGTCCTTGGCCAGTGCGTCGGCCTTGGCCTGGGCGTCGGCCCACAGCGCGCTGTCGGCACCGCCATCGAATGGTGCGCCGGCGATGATCTTGCGCGACTGGTCGAGCACGCCCTCATAGGCGAACTTCGGCGGGCGGATGCCCTGCGCCGCGGAGGCGCGGGTACGCTCGAGCAGCTGATCGAACATCACCGGCACCTTCTGCAGGCGCGAGACGTAGGCCAGGTAGTCGCTCTCGTCGTCGACCTTGTGGAAGTTGATCAGGAAGGTCGGCACCATGTTCTGCATGCCGCCCATCTGGTTGAACGGATAGCCGTTGCCGAGGAACGGCAGGCCAGCGCGCGCGTTTTCGTACTGGCGCTTCCAAAGGTCCCACGACAAGCGGGTCTCAGGATCCAGCTTGTCGTAGTCGAAGCTCGATTCCATCTCCTTCACCGACGCCTCCATCCACGCCAGCTGCTTGCGGACGCCGGCTTCGGACACGTCGTCGATCTGGTCGTTGAGTTCCTTGCGGCCGAGGAAGGTCAGCTGGGTCGGGCTGAACTGCAGCAGCTCTTCGTACTGGACGTCGAACCACTCGTTCAGGCGTTGCGACTCCGCCTGGACCTGTTCGGCGGTCGCGACGGGTGCCGCTGTCGAAGCGTCGCCCGCGGGCTGCGGGCTGCAGGCGGCCAGGCCAAGGGCCAGCGCGAGGGCGAGGGCATTGCGGGGAGACAGGATGCGCACGGGCGGAATACTCGGGGCGGATGATCTTCCATTCTGGGCTCGCAGAGAACGGATGGCCCCTGTGGATGGTCATGCTTGGGCGTGTGCATCGAACGCCGGCGCCTGCGACAATCGGCGATAGGGTCCGTTCAGCTTGTCGCCGCCAAGCTCAACGGCTTTCCCCGTCGCCCATCCCGACAACCGCCCCGGAGAACACACTCCGATGAACGCCCCCGCGCCCATCGTTCGCCTGGATCGCGTCCGCCTCGACCGCGGCGGGCGTACCATCCTGCGCGACATCAGCCTGGAGGTGCCCAAGGGCCAGGTCGTTGCGGTGCTCGGCCCGTCGGGCAGCGGCAAGTCGACCCTGCTGGCGGCGTTGACCGGCGAGTTGGAGCCCGCATCCGGCACGGTCGAGGTGTTCGGCCGGCCGATGCCGACCCGCAACCGCGACCTGCTGGAGTTGCGCAAGGGTATCGGGGTGATGCTGCAGGGCAACGGCCTGCTGACCGACCTGACCGCGGCCGAAAACGTGGCCCTGCCGCTGCGCGCGCACACCACGCTGCCCAAACCGGTGATCGAGCGGCTGGTGCGGATGAAGCTGCACGCGGTCGGTCTGCGCGCCGCCGCCGACGCCTTCCCGCGCGAGCTGTCCGGCGGCATGGCGCGCCGGGTCGCGCTGGCCCGCGCGCTGGCGCTGGACCCGCCGCTGATGATCTACGACGAACCGCTGACCGGCCTGGACCCGATCGCCAGCGGCGTGGTGATGTCGCTGGTGCGCCGGCTCAACGATACCCTCGGCCTGACCAGCATCGTGGTCACCCACCACGTCCATGAGACATTGCCTGTGGCCGACCACGCGATCGTGATCGCCAACGGCCAGATCGTGTTCTCCGGCAGCCCGGAGGCACTGTCCGCCACGGAAGATCCGCTGGTGCGGCAGTTCCTCAACGGGGAGCCGGACGGACCGATCGGATTCGATGCGGCGCCGCGTAATGCCCAGGAGGCCGCCTGATGCCCTTCGTTGAAGCCACCCGCTCGCTGGGCCGCGCCGGCCTGTTCTCGCTGGCGGTGCTGCGGGCGTCGAAACCGAACGCCGACTTCTGGCGTGAGCTGGTGCGCGAAATCTACAAGATCGGCGCACGTTCGCTGCCGATCATTGTCGTTGGCGGCGCGTTCGTCGGACTTTCGGTGACCCTGCTCGGCTACCGCGCACTCGACACCTACGGCGCCGCCAACCAGGTCAGCGCGATGCTCGGGCTCGGCCTGTACCGCGAACTCGGCCCGGTACTGACCGCGTTGCTGTTCATTGGCCGCGCCGGCAGCTCGATCGCCGCGGAACTGGGCCTGATGCGCGCCACCGACCAGATCACCGCGCTCGGGCTGATGGGGATCGACCCGGTCGGCAAGGCGGTCGCGCCGCGGTTCTGGGCCGCGGTGCTGTGCGTGCCGCTGCTGACCGGCTTCTTCTGCAGCCTCGCGATCAGCGCCAGCTATTTCGAGGCGGTGCACGTGATCGGCATCGACGGCGGCGTGTTCTGGCAGGTGCTCAAGGACAGCGTCGACTTCGGCAAGGACTTCATGATGGCCTTCGCCAAGGCCGCGGTGTTCGGCGCCACCGCCGCGCTGGTCGCGGCCTACGTCGGCTACCACGCCGAGCCGACCATCGAGGGCACCTCGGTGGCAACCACCCGCGCGGTGGTCAACGCCTCGTTGCTGGTGCTGATGTTCAACTTCGTCATGACCGCTTTGTTATTCAAATGAGCCGAAACCGGGGCCAGAGTCGACTTTCCTAGGAAAGTCGACTCTGGCCCCTCCCCACAGGATCCTTCCATGAGTATTCGCGCCCCCCGCATCGAATTCGCCGTCGGCGCCTTCCTTCTGCTGGCCCTGGCCTCCCTGCTGGTGCTGGCGATCGCCTCCACCAACGGCAACTTCAGTTTTGGCGGCAGCACCTATGAGGTGAGTGCCCGCTTCAGCAACCTCGGCCCGTTGCGGCAGAACGCGCCGGTCAAGGTCGGCGGCGTCACCATCGGCAAGGTGGCGAAGATCGGACTGGACCCGGTCAAGCTGGATTCGGTGGTGACCCTGGCCATCGACAGCCGCTACAGCGACCTGCCGGCCGACACCAGCGCCGCGATCCTGACCAGCGGCCTGCTCGGCGAGAGCTTCGTCGGTCTCAAGCCCGGCGGAGACCCCGACCCGCTCAAGGACGGCGACGAGATCTTCCTGACCCAGTCCTCGGTCGACATCATCGAACTGGTCGGCAAGTACATGTTCAGCGGCGCTGCCGACAATGCGGGCAGTAGCGGCAATACCTCGCCCGACACCGCCGACGAGGCCGTGCCGGATTACCTGCAGTAAGTGCAGCAAGCCCAGCCCTCATTCCCGAGCCCTCCCCCTAGGAGCCGCCCCATGACCTCACGCATGATCCGACTCGCAGCCCTCCCGCTGTCCGTGCTGCTGCTGGCCACCGCCGGCCTGCCCATCGCACCCGCCGCCGCACAGGCGCAGGCGGCGAACCAGGCCGCCAGCCCGAGCCAGCTTGTACTCGACAACAGCACCCGCATCCTCAACACGCTCGAATCCCGCCGCGCCGAGTTCACCGCCGACCGCGGCAAGCTGCAGGCCTTCATGGTCGGCGAGTTCAACTCCATGTTCGACCGCGACTACGCCGCCCGGCTGGTGCTCGGCACCCACGGCCGCGGCGCCGCCGACGCCGACGTGAAGCTGTTCGCCGACGCTCTCGCCGACAGCCTGATGTCGCGTTACGGCAGCTCCCTGCTCGACCTCAATGCGCGCCTGCAGGTGCGGGTGAAGTCGGAAACCCCGATCCGCGGCGGCGCCATCGTCAAGGTCGCCAGCGAGTACCTGCGCCAGGGCGGCGAACCGGTGCCGGTCGACTACCTGATGCGCCAGAGCGGCGGCCAGTGGAAGGTGTTCGACGTGATGGTGGAAGGCGTCAGCTTCGTGCAGACCTTCCGCAACCAGTTCGACGCCCCGCTGCGGCAGAAGTCGATTCCGCAGGTCGCGGCCGACCTCCGCGCCGGTACAATCCAGGCCTCGACCAATTGAGGCGCCGGCGTCCACCGGGATGCCGTCAACGGAGCCTCAACGCATGGACACGACACGCATGACAGCTGCCAGCGTCCGCCGCGACGGCGACACCCTGATGTTCGCCGGGGAGCTTGGCCGCGATGCCTGCGCCTCGGCCTGGACGCAGGCACGTCCGCTGCTGGCCGGCACCCGGCGACTCGACCTGACCGCGGTCACGCGCGTGGACAGCGCCGGGCTGGCGCTGCTGGCCGAGATCGCCGAACAGGCCGGTATCGACCGCGGCGCCGGCGGCGTGGCGGGCGATCCCGCCGGCCTGTCCGAACTGCGTGCCGCCTACCGCATGGACGCGAACCTGACCTACGCAGGCTGAGTCGCATCCCCTTTACACAACACAGTGTTCCGGCTGCCAGCGCCCCATCGGGTGGCCGACACTCCAGCTACGGACAGTACACTCAGCCGATGCGACGCCCCCACTCGCACGCCCACCATGAAGGCCCTGCCCTGCGATTGACCGTCGCAGCCCTGCTTGCGGCGATGTCGCTGGGAGCGCAGGCCCAGATCATGGCCCGCCCGCTCTCGGCCGCAGAACAGGCCGCCTATCTGCGCTGCATGGAGGCCGCCGACAACGCTGCGTCGGCCTTCCAGCGCTGCCTGGCCGAGGCGACCGGAGACATCACGCCCGCAGCCACGCCACCGGAAGCAGAACTGCCGGAACAGGCGGAGCAGGACGCGCGCATCAAGCCAGCGCTGGAGCCGGCCCCCGAAGCCGGACTTGAAACGCCGCCTGATGCGACACCGGAAGTGGTGCCGGAACCCGTAGTGGACCCGGTCGCACCCACCGAAGCCGAATTCGACTATCACGCCATCTACGGCGGCTACGACCCGGTCGCCGACCCGACCCTGCCCGAGCCGGCCCAGATGCAGGCGGCCTACGACCCGTGGGAGCGCTACAACCGCAAGATGCACCGCTTCAACAACGCGGTCGACCGCAACGTCGCCCGGCCGCTGGCGCGCAGCTACGTCAAGGTGGTGCCGCGCCCGGTCCGGCTCGGGGTCAGCAACTTCTTCAACAACCTCGGCCAGCCGGTGTCGGCGGTGAACGCGCTGCTGCAGGGCAAGCCCAAGCAGGCCAGCCAGTCGCTGGGGCGGTTCCTGCTCAATTCCACCCTCGGCATCGGCGGCATCTTCGATCCGGCCAGCGACGCCAGGCTGCCCAACCGCAGCGAGGATTTCGGCCAGACCCTCGGCGTGTGGGGCTGGAAGAACTCGCGCTATGTCGAGCTGCCGCTGTTCGGCCCGCGCACCCTGCGCGACAGCTTCGGCCTGGTCGGCGACGCTCCGCTGAGCCCGCTGCGCCAGATCGACGACAACGCCGCGCGCTATGCGCTGCAGGGCCTGCAACTGGTCGACGTCCGGACCCAGCTGCTGGCCACCGACAGCCTGCGCGAAGGCGCCGCGGACGACTATGCCCTGGTCCGCGATGCCTGGCTGCAGCGCCGCAACTACCAGATCTACGGCGACCGCCTGCTCGAAGAGGACGACTCGCTGCCCGACTACCTGCGCGAGGAAGACAATCCGACCGTGCCGGTCGACGCAATGCCGGCACTGCCATCGGTGCCGGGCGGGAACTGACCGCCCTGCACCAGCCGGGCCGCTGGCGGCGGCCGTCTTCGAGATGTCAGGCCGCTCCTGTTAAGGTTGTCGCCTCCCGGGGTTCCTGCCGCCCGTCATCGCGGCGCATCGCCGCCGCAAGCACCATGCCTGCAACCCGGGATATGTCCATCCGAAAAGGAGTTTGCCGATGTCCAACCGCTTCCGCCCGAGCCGGCTCGCCGTACTGTCGGTCCTCGCCGCCGCCACCGCGGCCTGCGCCACGACCCCGCCGCCCGAACCTCCGTCCACGGTGCGTGGCCTGTACATCCATCTCGACGAGTCGCACATCATTCGTCCGTGCGGCAGCTCCTCGACACTCTGGATGACCGGCAGCGACAGCGTGCTTGAGCCGCTGCGCACCCGCTCGGCAGCCCGCTCGAAGGCGCTCGGCCAACCGCACCAGGGCGTCTACGCCGAAGTCGTGGGGCTCCTGGAGCCGACCGACGTGCCCGGTTACGCCAATGTCGTGCGCGTGCAACAGGCCGAACTGTTGGCCGATCATCTCCCGGCTACCTGCCAGACGGCCTCCGCCGCCGACTGACACCTCCGGCGGACTCCGCGGTCGCAGCCCGGGAAACCCGCAGGCTGCGCCCGGGATCAGGTTCAGTCCTTGTCGTCGGGTTCGTCGTCCAATGCACCGCCGAGCAGGCGCCGGCTGTCGTCCAGCGGCAGCGCCTCGACATCGCGCAGCTTGCGGGTCAGCACGCGGGTGCGGCGACCGGTCTCCTCGATCTTGTTGCTGGCCTCGTCGAGCTTCTTCTTCACCCCCTCGAGCACCACGCCGAACTTGCCGAACTCGGTCTTGACCGCGCCCAGGGTCTGCCAGACCTCGCTGGAGCGCTTCTCGATCGCGAGGGTGCGGAAGCCCATCTGGAAGCTGGTCATCAACGCCAGCAGGGTGGTCGGGCCGGCCACCGCGATGTGCAGGTCGCGCTGCAGGCCATCGACCAGGCCCGGCCGGCGCAGCACCTCGGCGTAGAGCCCTTCGGTCGGCAGGAACAGAATCGCGAATTCGGTGGTATGCGGTGCGGAGACGTACTTGTCGCGGATGCGCGCGGCCTCCAGCTTGACCTGCCGTTCCAGCGCGTCGCCAGCGAGCCGGGCGGCCTCCACGTCCGCGCGCTCCTGCGCGTCGAGCAGGCGCTCGTAGTCCTCGCGCGGGAACTTGGCATCGATCGGCAACCACACCGGCGTCTCGCTGTTGGAGCCGGGGAAGCGCACCGCGAACTCGACCCGGTCGTTGCTGCCCGGCACGGTGGCGACGTTGGCCGCGTACTGGTCGGGCGCGAACACCTGCTCCAGCAACGCCGCCAGCTGCACCTCGCCGAACACGCCGCGCGACTTGACGTTGCCGAGCACGCGCTTGAGGTCGCCGACCCCGGTCGCCAGCTGCTGCATCTCGCCAAGCCCGCGCTGGACCTGCTCCAGCCGTTCGGACACCAGCTTGAACGAGGCGCCGAGACGGGTTTCCAGCGTGCTCTGCAGTTTCTCGTCGACGGTGGCGCGCATCTGTTCGAGCCGGGCCGCGTTGTCGGCCTGCAGCTTCTGCAGCTGCTGCTCCAGCGTCGTCCGCATCTCGCCGATGCGCTGCTCGTTGCGCTGGGTCAGTTCGCGCAGCTGTGCCGACAGGGTGTCGGCGAACTGCTGCTGGCGGGTGGCCAGTTCCAGCCGAGCCTTGTGGGCATCGTCGTTGAGCGCGGTGCGCAGCTCGTCCAGGCGCTGGTCGGTGCGGTCGCGGAAGTCGGTCAGGCTGCGGCCGAAGCCATCGATACGGGCATCCTGCTGCTTGGACAGGCTGTCCAGCTGCTGGCGCAACTCGCCGCGTCCTTCACGCTGCTCCGCACGCAAGGCCTGCTCGAGCTGCTCGCGCAGGGCGCCGAACGCGGCCTCGGGCCGGCGCCGCAGCAGGACGACGAGCAGGACGATGGCGACCAGCACGGCCGCCAGCAGGATCACGACGAGGACTTGGACATCGGGCATGCCGCCAGTGTATCCGGCCCCGTCTCACCATCCGCGATCGGCGGGTGAGATCGTCGCGGCGCAGGCGTATGGTCTGCATTCCGGCGGCATGCCGCCCATCCACGGGAGGACTCCACGATGACGACACACACCGGAAGCTGCCATTGCGGCGCGGTCACCTTCGAGGCCGACGGCGAGATCGACGGCGGCCTGTCCTGCAATTGCTCGATCTGCCAGCGCAAGGGCGCGCTGCTGTGGTTCGTGCCGCGCGACAGCCTGCGGATCACCGCGGGCGAGGATGCGCTGAGCACCTACACCTTCAACAGGCACGTGATCCGCCACCAGTTCTGTTCGACCTGCGGCATGCATCCGTTCGGACTCGGCACCGATCCCAAGGGCAACGAGATGGCCGCAATCAACCTGCGCTGCCTGGAGGACATCGA
This sequence comes from Lysobacter alkalisoli, assembly GCF_006547045.1. Taxonomy (NCBI): domain Bacteria; kingdom Pseudomonadati; phylum Pseudomonadota; class Gammaproteobacteria; order Lysobacterales; family Lysobacteraceae; genus Marilutibacter; species Marilutibacter alkalisoli. The sequence goes on along the minus strand of NZ_CP041242.1, from coordinate 69,226 downwards.
CCTCGCGGCGGTGCCGGTGCAGCATTTCGATGGCCGCTCGATGTAGGGATGCAGCCATGACCCACTCCAGCTTCCCGCTCGAAGGCCGCTGCACCTGCGGCGCGGTGCGCTACCGGGTGGAGGTCGCGCCGATCTTCGTCCATTGCTGCCACTGCCGCTGGTGCCAGCGCGAGACCGGCAGCGCGTTCGCGCTCAACGCGATGGTCGAGCGCGACCGGCTGGCGCTGGTGGACGGCGAGCCGGAGGAAATCCTGACGCCGTCCGAGAGCGGCAAGGGCCAGCGCATCATGCGGTGCCCGCAGTGCAGGGTGGCGCTGTGGAGCCACTACCCGGGTGGCGGCGACGCGATCGCCTTCGTCCGCGTTGGCACCCTGGAAACACCGGACGCACTGCGCCCGGACGTGCACATCTTCACCGCCTCGAAACAGCCGTGGGTGGTGCTCGATGCGGCCACGCCGGCATTTGCGGAGTTCTACGACCCGAAGCAGCTGTGGCCCGAGGACGCACGGCAGCGCTATCGCGACGCCAGGGCGAGCGCCTAACGGCGCATGTCCCAGCCGGGGGACTGCGCCCAGCTCCGGGTCAGGAAGTCGAGGAACACGCGCACCTTGGCCGGCACGTAGCGGCGCTCGGGCATGACCGCATACATGTCGAGGGCGGGAAAGCGCCATTCCGGCAGCACCCCCTCGAGTTCGCCACGGCTCAGCTCGCCGCCGACCACGAACTCGGGCAGCCGCGCGATGCCGCCGCCGCCGAGCACCGCCGCGCGCAGGGCGAGGCTGGAATTGGCCTCCAACCGCGCCGCGACAGCCACCCGAATGGTCTCCCCGGCACGACTCATCTCCCAGACGTAGCCGCCCGGCGTCAACGAGTAGTGCAGGCAGTCGTGGCCGGTCAACTGATCCGGATGCCCCGGCCGGCCATGGCGATCGAGGTAGGCGGGGGCCGCAAACAGCCCCACGCGCACGCGGCCAAGCCGGCGCGCGACCAGGCTGGAGTCGTCCAGCCGGCTACTGAAACGGATGGCCAGATCCAGTCCCGCGGCCACGAGGTCCTGCGGCCGGTCATCGAACTGCAAGTCGAGGTCGACCTGCGGCTGTTCGCGCAGGAACGCGCTGGCCAGCGGCGCGATGTGCAGCAGGCCGAAGCTCATCGGCACCGCCACCCGAAGCCGCCCCCGGGCCACGGTCTGGGTGTCGGCGACCGCGTCCTCGGCCGCCCGCGCCTGTGACAGCGCGGCCTGGGCATGGCGCAGATAGGCCTGCCCGGCCTCGGTCAGGCTCAGCCGGCGGGTGGTCCGGTGCAGCAGGCGTGCACCGAGTCGACGTTCCAGCGCCGAGACCTGCTTGCTGACCGCGGCCTTCGACAGCCCGAGGCTTTCGCTGGCGCGCACGAAGCTGCCGAGCTCCGCCACGCGCACGAATGCGAGCAGCCCGGCGAGGTCCAGGCTCGGTCCCTGTTCGAGCGGAATTGTTGACATGGGGAAACAGTCTAACGACTCGCAGGCCGATTATCCGCCCCCGCTCGATCACTACCTTGGAACCGCACCCACTCCACCGGAGCGATTCCATGAACGCCACCGCGCAACGCATCGCCCTGACCCTCGCCGCCGGCGGCCTGATCGGCAGCGGCTTCGTCGTCGCCAAACTGCTGCTCGACGCCGGCGCCGATCCGGCCACGATCGCACTGGTCCAGGTCGGCGGTGCCGGGCTGTTCCTCGGCACCGCGCTCAAACTCGGCGGCGGCGCGTTGCCGTTCCGCCGCGATACCTGGCGCTACCTGCTGGTCTCGGCACTGATCGGCATCGCCGCCGGCCCGCTGCTCGGGCAATGGGTGCTGGCGCGGATCCCGGCCGGCATCTTCACCGTGGTGGTGACGCTGTCACCAATGTTCACCACGCTCATCAATGCCGGCCTCGATCGTCGCCTGCCGGCCCCCATGACCGCGCTCGGGATCGGGATCGGCCTGGCCGGGGTACTGCTGGTGCTGGTGCCGCGCGCGCAGACGGTCGGCTCGGAGCAGGGCCTGGCCCTGGCGCTCGCACTCGGCGTGCCCGTGCTGCTCGCGGCCGGCAATGTCTATCGCTCGCGCCGCTGGCCGGACCGGCTGCCCGCGCCCGCGGCGGCGGCCGGCACCCTGCTCTCGCAAGGCCTGCTGCTGGTGCCGCTGTTCTTCGCCCGGACCACTGCCGGCGGCGCCGAGTTGCTTCCACTGTGGCCGCTGCTGGCCGCGCTGGTGACGATCACGGTCGCCGGCACCCTCGCCGCCTCGACCCTGCAGCGCACCGCCGGCGCCGCCGCCTTCAGCCAGATCGGCTATGTGATCGCACTGACCGGCGTGGCCGCGAGCGCGTTGATCTTCGGCGATGCGCTTGGCGCGCTGTTCTGGCCGGCCCTGGTGCTGGTGTTCGCCGGCATCGCGATCGGCAACCAACCCTCGGCGTCGGCGACCCCGGCTGCGACCCTCGGCGCAACCCCCGCCCGTTGACGCCTGCGTGCCCCTGCGCGATGCGCCAGGAACATGCTCTTTCATTTCGATCGTCATGATCGAAACCCATCGCGTTTCATTGCCTGCCTGAAACGCCAACATGGTGAATTGGTCGATGTGGCCGAAGTCCGGGCGTATCTGCCCGCATCCCGGACCACAGACCACAGGCCGGGCCCAACACCCAGGAGAACGCCAATGAAAATGTGCACGACGATCATCTATGACGCATCGGGATCGGCCGGGGACCGCATCGTCCGGCAAGACCCGGCGGGAGAGCTCACCATTGCCCTTCTCGGAAAAGGAGAGTCGGCCGAGGCCACTGCCCGCGAGCTTCTGAAGCAAGGGGCGCGTCGCATCGAGTTGTGCGGAGGCATGCCGGCTGCCGAGCGTGCCAAGGTCATCGCACTTGCCGATGGCAGAGCAAGCGTGAGTGGAGTGACCTTCGGAATCGAGTCGATCGTACCGGTTGCGGCATACAACGCCGCGTACCTGGAGGGCCACCCGCCGAAGGAGGCCATGATCATCCTCCAGCCAGGCGCCGACCCGGCAGGCGACCGCATCACCCGAGACCTTCCTCCGCAGCACATCACCATTGTGTTCGTGCCCGACGAAGCGTCCGCGCCCAAGATCGCTGCCACGCTCGTGGAAGGCGGCGTCCGCCTGATTGAGCTCTACGGCGGCTTCACCACCTCGGGGGCGGCTGCAGTCATTGCTGCGGCTGACGGCAAGGCCGCCATCGGCGTCGGCAGCTTCGCCATCGGAGATGAAGCAAACAGCGTCATCTGATGATCGTCTCATCCTCGAACTCATGGCGCCGGGACGGTTCAGTTCCCAGGGTTCCACATTCCGCGTCAACAACCGCCCCGGGGCGTATCAAGCACAGCGGCTCATCCCTGTTCGCGGCATCAACGCATTGGGGAAATCGGGACCCGGCAACGTGGCGCCTGAGGCCAGAGCGTCGACTGCTTGCCAGGCATGGTGACTGTGCAACGTCCCGACAGTCGCGCGTGGCCCACACGTCGCGACTACCGCGGCCAACGCAGCAGCGCGCGTTCGACCCGGCGCGTAAAGGACGCGAGCCGAGCCGGTTCCATCCTCTCGCTGCGGTATAGCGACAACATCCGGAACCGGCACTGCGGCGCGCAGGTGCCGACCAGGGCGGTCTTGAGCACACGGCGCAGCGGTTGCCGCATCAGCAGTCGATCCACCCACCACGGTGATCCGAGCGTGGTCACCGCCAGCATCCGTCGCAGCCCGGCCAGCCGCGGCCGGATCGGCCCATAGTCATCGGCATGATCGTAGGCGCTGCCGGGGGCCCAGACGCGGTCGAACCAGCCCTTGAGCATTGCCGGAAACCCGAACCACCAGGTCGGAAACACCAGCACGATGGCTTCAGCCGCCTGCAGCCGTGCCATCTGCGCCACTACCGCATCGGTCGGATAGTCCGTGTAGTAGCCGGCACGCTCGGACGCCGACAGGCGTGGATCGAAGCCGGATCCATACAGGTCCTCACGCTGCACCGTGTGGCCGGCCGCTTCCAGCGTCCGCACCACATGCGCGGCCAGGGCCTGGCACAGGCTCGACTCCAGCGGATGAGTGGTCACCACCAAGCAACGCATGCGTCCTCCGTTTCGAAGATCAGTCGGCGCGTTCGGACTCGGGCGGATCGGTCTCGACGCCGTCGCGCAGACGGATGTAATGCCAGACGTAATCGCGGTCGCGATGCTTGAGATACCCGTCCGGCTCGAATCCCCAGGCATGGAATGGCCCCATCGGAAGCGCGATGCGCGCAATCGGGCGGCCGTCGCGGTCGAAGATCTCGGCATGCCGGCCAAGAGAGGCCGGGCGACCGAGGTGCACGCTGACGAAACGTTCGGCTGCGGGCGAATAATGGTGGTGGAAGTAGAAAGCCGGGTGCGGTGCGGCCGGCGTGAGCCGGCGGCCGTCCAGTGCGTACACGAGGGTCTCGTAGTCGCCGGTTTCGACGATGGCGTAGCCATGTTCGGCCACCACCTCCTTGAACCGTGCACCTTCCGGCGGCCGCTGCTCGCGGCCGTCGACGTAGAGGACTTCACCCTCGTCGCAGCTGACATGGTTGAGGTCGATGACCTGGCAGAACCGCCGCACGTGTTGCAGCAGCAGCTCGCGGCGATCCGGCAGGCACAACAGGTCGTCTGCATCGGCACCGCGGCAGTAGGCATCGCCGCGCACCGATTCGGGCGGCATCAGCCAGCGTTGCTCATCGACCTGCAGGATGCCGCCATCGACCGTGTACACGCCCGCCGGCCTCGACCCATCACGGGTCCGCGCCTGATGCACATCGCTGTCGCCGGGTGCGATGACCTCGCGGCCGGTGGCGTCGAGCAAACCGGTCAGCCGGCGGCGCCGGTCGTTGTAGAGGTGAACCTTGGCATAGCCGTCCACGAACGGAAACGCAAAGTCGTAGCGGGGCGCCACCCGCTCCGTTCCGCTGGCGTCCCGGTAACCGTAGCGACCGTCTTCGGCCTGGAACGGCTGCAGCCCGGTCGCCGCGGCGGGAGCTGCCAGCAGCGCCGCGGCCAGCATCCAGCCGATACCCGTCCGCCTCAATCCAGCACCCGGCAGAACACCGCCTTCAGGTAGCGCGACTCCTGCACGTTGGCGAGGAACGGATGGTCCGGACCGGCGCCGGCGACCTTGAGCACTTGCACGGTACGGTTGGCGTAGAACGCGGCGCGGCGCAGCATGTCGAGGAACTGTTCCTCGCTGACCAGGCCGGTGCAGGAGAAGGTCGCGAACAGCCCGCCGGGTTTCACCACGCCCAACGCAAGCTTGTTCATGTCGAGGTACTTCTTCAGCGCCGGGATCACCTGGTCGCGGTCGCGGGTCATCTTGGCCGGGTCGAGGATGACCACGTCGAACTGCTCGCCGTTGTTGGCTGCGTCGCGCAGCCACGGGAAGATGTCGGCCTGGACGAAGCGCGGGCGGACATTGTTCAACTTCGCATTGCCCTTGGCGATCTCGATCACGTCGGCGTCGATGTCGATGCCGACCACCTCGCTGGCACCGCGCACCGCCGCATACACCGCGAAGCCGCCGGTGTTGCAGCACAGGTCGAGCACGCGCTGGCCTTGGACCCGGTGCGACAGCCATTCGCGGTTGTCGCGCTGGTCGGCGAAAAAGCCGGTCTTGTGCGCGCCGGCCGGATCGGCGCGGAAGCGGATGCCGTATTCGGTGATGACCGCCGGTTCGGTGCCCTGGGTGTCGCGGTAGTCGAAGCTTTCCTGCTTCTGCACGTGTTCGTCGGCGAAGCTGTGGAAGCGGCAGCCGGGGAACTGCGCGCGCAGGGCGTCGAAAATCTCGCTGCGGTGGCGCCAGGCACCGGCGCTGAAGAAGCCGACCACGATCAGGTCGTCGTAGCGATCGACGATCAGGCCGGAAATGCCATCTCCCTCGCTGTGAAACACGCGCCAGGCATTGCTGGCCTCATCCAACCGCAGCGTCTCGCGACGCAGCGCGACCGCTTCGGCGATCTTGCGCTCGAACCAACCGGCATCGACCGCCACCTCCGGGTCGGTTTCGAGGATGCGGATCGCGATCCGCGAATGGCCGTTGTAGAAGCCGCGGCCGATCCATTCGCCATCGACGCCGACCACGTCGACGATGCTGCCGGGCTTGGGTTTCGGGGTCGGCTTCTCGACCAGGCGCTGGAAGATCCATGGGTGGCTGGATTTCCAGGCGTTCTTGAGGCGGACGGTGGCGATGGTTGCGTTCATCGCGGCATTTTACTGCCTTGTGCCACGCCGGCGGTCGGCGCGTTGAATACGTTTGCAGGGCGCCGCAGGCGGGCATTGTGCACCTGCACCCGGTGCGATAGTCGCCGGCACGCGAACAGCGCGGGCCATCTTCGGGAGGGGAGCCATGCGGGACATGCGGAACCGGATACGAGGGTGGGGCAGGGCGGCTCGTGCACTGTGCCTGGCTGCGGCCTTGTCGCTGACATCGGCGCCGGGGCAGGCTGCGATCGATGCCAACGCGCTCGGCGCACGTTACGACGCCGGCGGCGCCAACATCGACTTTCGCGTGTATTCCTCGCGCGCGACCCGGGTCGAGGTCTGGATCTACAAGACCTCCTCCGGCGCGCAGGAGAAGGTGCGCTATGTGCTGAGCAAGAACAGCACGACCAACGTGTGGTCGAAGACGGTTCCGGTGTCCACCCTGCGCGACAGCTACGGCATCACCGGCACGGTGTACTACGGCTACCGCGCCTGGGGTCCGAACTGGCCCTACGACAGCAGCTGGAAGAAGGGCACCGGGACCGGCTTCATCAGCGACGTCGACAGCAACGGCAACCGCTTCAACCCGAACAAGCTGCTGCTCGACCCGTACGCGCGCGAGACCAGCCACGACCCGATCACCCCGGCCTGCACCGACGGAACGCTCTACGCCAGTGGCGTGGGCCACCGCAACAAGGACAGCGGCGCGTGCGCATCCAAGGGCATCGTGCTGGCCAACGACGCAACCTCGACCGGCAGCAAGCCGACCCGCGCGTTCCGCGACGAGGTGATCTACGAAGTCCACCTGCGCGGGCTGACCATGAACGACACCTCGCTGCCAGCTGCAATCCGCGGCACCTATGCCGGCGCGGCGCAGAAGGCGGCGTACCTGGCCGACCTCGGGATCACCGCGGTCGAGTTCCTGCCTCTGCAGGAGACCCAGAACGACCAGAACGACATCGACCCGAACTCGGCCGACGGCGACAACTACTGGGGCTACATGACCCTGAACTGGTTCGCGCCGGACCGCCGCTACTCCTCCGACAAATCGCCCGGTGGGCCGACCCGCGAGTTCAAGGCGATGGTCAAGGCGTTCCACGACGCCGGCATCAAGGTCTACGTCGACGTGGTCTACAACCACACCGGCGAGGGCGGGCCGTGGAGCGGCAGCGACGGGCACACGGTCTACAACCTGCTGTCCTGGCGCGGGCTCGACAACCCGACCTACTACTCGCTCACCAGCGATTACCAGTATCCGTGGGACAACACCGGCGTCGGCGGCAACTACAACACCCGCAACGCTGTCGCCCAGGACCTGATCGTCGACTCGCTGGCGTACTGGCGCGACGAACTGGGCGTGGACGGCTTCCGCTTCGACCTCGCCTCGGTGCTCGGCAACACCTGCGAGCACGGTTGTTTCAACTTCGACAAGATGGACAGCGGCAACGCGCTCAACCGCATCGCCAATGAGTTGTCGCCACGGCCGGACAACGGCGGCAGCGGGATCGACCTGATCGCCGAGCCGTGGGCGGTCGGCGGCAACTCCTACCAGGTCGGCGGCTTCCCGTGGAAGTGGGCTGAGTGGAACGGCATCTACCGCGACCAGATCCGCAAGAAGCAGAACATGCTCGGCATGGAGACGATCACCACCGGCACGCTGGCCACGCGCTTTGCCGGTTCCTCGGACCTGTACGGCGACGACGGCCGCAAGCCTTGGCATTCGGTCAACTTTCTAGTCGCCCACGACGGCTTCACCCTCAACGACCTGTACGTCTACAACCAGAAGCAGAACAACCAGCCCTGGCCCTATGGCCCGTCCGACGGCGGCGAAGACCACAACCACAGCTGGGACCAGGGCGGAGTCGCGGCCGAACAGCGCAAGGCCGCGCGCACCGGGCTGGCGTTGCTGATGCTCAGTGCCGGCGTGCCGATGTTCACCGGCGGCGACGAGGTGCTGCGCACCCAGTTCGGCAACAACAACCCGTACAACCTCGACTCGCCGGCCAACTGGCTGTACTGGACCCGCGACGGCCACGAGGCCAACCACGAAGAGTTCACCCGCCGCCTGGTCGCGTTCCGCAAGGCGCATCCGGCGCTACGCCCGGCGAATTTCTATTCCAGCGCCGACAACAACGGCAACGTGATGGAGCAGCTGCGCTGGTTCAGGCCCGATGGCCAGCAGGCCGAGAGCGGCTACCTCAACGACGCCAACAACCACGCCATCGCCTGGCGCATCGACGGCAGCGAGTTCGGCGACCCGGCCAGCGCGATCTACATCGCCTACAACGGCTGGTCCGGCAACGTGAACTTCACCCTGCCGTGGCCGGGCAACGGCAAGAGCTGGTACCGGGTCACCGACACCGCGACCTGGAACGAAGGCCCGAACGCGGTCCGCCTGCCCGGTTCCGAGGACTACATCGGCGGCGAATGGACGGTGTACGGGCTGCAGGGGCGCTCGGTGCTGCTGTTGATCGCACGCTGACCGTCCCGGCGGCGGAACACTGCCGCCCGCCCCGGCGCGACTTGCAATCGGCGCCGACGGCTGCCATCTGTTGCCCATGGACCTGCCCACCGACGCCACTCCCGACACCCCCGACCAGCGCAAGGCGGACAAGCGCCGCTGGCTGCGGGCGCTCAACCTGAGCCTGGCCTTCGTCGGCATGCTGACCGCGGTGTTCCTGATCCAGCCGTACTTCGACATCGCCCCTGGACGGTGCGGCCCGGCTCGTGGACTGGCCTGGTCGGCGTGCTGACCGCACCGCTGCTGCACGGCTCATTCGAGCACCTGGCGGCCAACGCCACCGCGTTGCTGCTGCTCGGCACCCTAGCCGGCGGCATGTACCCGAAAGCGACCTTGCGTGCGTTGCCGTTGTTCTGGCTCGGTTCCGGCCTCGGCGCATGGCTGCTCGGCCAGCCCGGCTCGCATCATCTCGGTGCCAGCGGATTGAGCCACGGACTGATGTTCATGGTGTTCCTGCTCGGCGTGCTGCGCCGCGACCGGCCGGCGGCGGCGGCGGCGATGGCGGCATTCCTGTTCTATGGCGGCATGTTGCTGACCGTGCTGCCGCGCGAGCCCGGCGTGTCATGGCAGGCGCACCTCGGCGGCGCGGCCGGCGGTGTCCTTGCCGCCTGGCTGTTCCACCGCCTCGACCCGCGACCACCCCGCAAACGCTACAGCTGGGAGGACGAGGAGGAAATCGACCCCACCGCCGAGGCCGACCGCAACGAGCTCGAACCCCGGGCGCCCCACGACGTGCCGGTGATCTGGCAGCGCCACGAAGACCCGACCGGCACGGTGCTGCCATTCCGGCGCCGGCAGCCCTGAGTCCAGCCGCACCTTTTTCAGCGCCGAACTGTTTCCGTCACGGATTGTTGACATCGATAGGTGGCTTGGGCATGTTGCCGTCGCCCAATGACGGGCAGGAACTCTCAAGGACCAAGCCAATGAAGAAGACCCTCGCCCTTTCACTCGTCCTGGCCCTGGGCGGCCTGACCGGTACGGCTCTGGCCGCCAATGGCTCCGGAACGTTCGTGCGTGGCGAAGTCGGCAACAGCGATATCGAAATCGGCGGTTTCGATGGCAGCGACACTGCACTGAGCCTGCGTGGCGGCTACTACTTCAACAGCAATGTCGCGGTCGAGGCGTTCTACAGCAACCTCGGCAAGGATTCGGACGACAGCGTGCGCGCCAAGATCCACGGCTTCGGGCTTGGGGTGGTGGGCAAGCGCAACTTCATCGACCCTCACCACGGCTTCTTCATCAGCGGCCGCGCCGGCGTGATGCACACAACCACGGATATCTCGGTCAGCGGTCTGGGCAGCGCCGACGATTCGTCGAGCAAGCCCTACGTCGGGATCGGGATCGGCTACGATTTCAGCCCCGCTTTCGGGCTGGGCCTGAATTACGACTTCATCAAGGCCGAGGCGTTCGACACCAACATCGACATCCAGACCGTGACCCTGGGCCTGGAAATGCGCTTCTGATTCCTGTGCAGAATGGGGCGGCGATCGATATGGCGGTCGCCGTTCCTGTCTGCCAGCACCGTCGCTGTCGCCCACGCGCCCCGCTTTTCACCCGAAGACGGCAGCGCCTCGCACGAGTTGCCGCCACACTCTGAAGGAGCATCGACATGACCCGGACGCCTGCAAGCAGGAACTGGTGGCAGCGCAACTGGAAGTGGTTCGTGCCGGTCCTGGGCATCGGCCTGCTGGCGCTGGTTGCCGCGGCGGTGTTCGCCATGCTGTCGCTGATCTCGGGAGTGTTTCGTTCCTCCGAGCCCTACCGGCACGCGGTCGCGATGGCGCAGGCCTCGCCCGAAGTGGTGGCTGCGTTGGGCGAGCCGATCGAGACCGGTTTCATGCCGACCGGCACCTTCAACGTCGACAACGACAGGGGCGAAGCCGACCTCTCGATCGGCCTGCATGGCCCGCGCGGCAAGGCCACCGTGTACGTGGAAGCCACCCGCGAGCGCAAGCGCTGGAGCTACCGGACCTTGCTGGTCGCGCTGGACGATCGTGATGTCGATCTGCTGGCGGCGGATGCGCTCGCGGCGCCCGGCAGCGACACGCGGGAAGAAGCCCCGGACGCGCCCCTGTAGCGCGGCTACTCCCTTGCCACGATCCGCAGACCGCGTGGTGTCAGCGCGCGCTCGATGCCCTCGAACAGGCCCTGCGCGGCCAGCGCCAGCAACGCCGCCGGCACCGCGCCTTCGAGGATCAGGCCGATGTCGTCGAGGCGGATGCCGGTCAGGATCGGCTGGCCGTAGCCGCCGGCACCGATCAGCGCACCGAGGGTGGCGGTGCCGACATTGATCACCGCCGCGGTCTTGATGCCGGCCAGGATCGTGCGCAACGCCAGCGGCAGTTCGATCCGCCACAGCCGTGTGCGTGGCGGCAGGCCGAGCGCGGAGGCGGTCTCGCGCAGGTCGCGCGGGATGCCGGTGATGCCGGCATGGGTGTTGCGCACGATCGGCAGCAGGCTGTAGAGGAACAGCGCGGCGATCGCCGGCCCGGCGCCGATCCCGAACAGCGGGATCATGAACACGAACACCGCCAGCGACGGCAACGTCTGCAGCAAGCCGGTCAGCGACAGCACCACCTGCCCAAGCCGTGGCCGACGCGCGGCCAGCACACCCAGCGGCAGCGCGACCATCAACGCAAGCACCAGCGAAATGCCGACCAGGCCGAGGTGTTCGAGCGTGCGCTGCGCGATCCGTGCCGCGCGCCCGGCCGCGCGCGGAGCTTCGACACCGAGCCAGTCGGCGGCCACCGTCGCCTCGTTCTCGCGGCCCAGCTTCACCCGTGCATTGAGCCGGCGCATGGTCGGCGCGTCGATGCGTCCGGCCATTGCCTCCAGCGCGGCAGTCCATTCCGGCGCGCGCGCATCCAGGTCGGCGCGGTAGATGAACACCGCCTGGTAGTCGGGGAAATAGTGGCGGTCGTCATCGAGCACGGCCAGGTCGTAGTAGTCGATCTCGGCATCGGTGCTGTAGAGGTCGGTGACGTCGATCGCGCCGCTCTGCAATCCGCGGTAGGCGAGGTCGTGATCCAGTCCGTTGGCCTGCTGCGGCAGTCCGTAGGCCTCGCGCAGACCAGGCCAGCCGTCGGCGCGTTGCATGAACTCGTTGCTGAGGCCGACCGTGAGGCCGGGGTGCGCGACGAGGCCGGAAATCGTGCCGACGCCCAGCGCCAGTGCGCGGTCGCTGCGCATGCCCAGCGCATAGGTGTTGTTGAAACCCAGCGGCGCGGTCATGCGCAGGCCGCGCTCGGCCAATGCGGACTCGAGCGCGGCAAGATCGGCGCCCGGCATCCTCAGCAGCTCCTGGGCGAGGGTGCCGGTGTATTCGGGATAGGCATCGATTCCGCCCTCCTCCAGTGCCCGCCAGAGGATGCGGGTGCCGCCAAGCTGGCGACGGTGCTCGACCCTGCGGCCGAGATCGCGTCCGGCCCCGGCCGCGATTTCGGCCAGGATCACCGACTCGGTGAAGTTCTTGCTGCCGATGCGGACTCCGTCGGCGGCGATGGCCGGCATTGCCGCTGCCGCAATCAGCATCAGCATCAGCACGCACAGAAGCGGGCCGCGCGTCACAGGCATTCCTCCAGGCTGCGCTGCGCGTGCAGGAACTCGCGCACGAACGGCTCGGCCGGCATGTCATGCAGCTCACGCGCACTGCCCTGCTGGACGATGCGGCCACTGCGCAGCAACACCAGCGTATCGGCGAGATACGCCGCCTCGGCGACATCATGGGTCACCATCACCACGGTCTTGCGCAGCGCCGCGAACAGTTCGCGCATCTGTGCCTGCAGTTCATGACGGATGACCGGATCGAGCGCGCCCAGCGGCTCGTCCAGCAGCAGCACCGGTGGATCCAGCATCAGCGCGCGCACCAGTCCGACCCGCTGGCGCTGGCCGCCGGACAGCTCGGCCGGATAACGCTTCAGGGCATCGGGGGGCAGCCGGCACAGCACTGCCAGTTCGGCGAGCCGCGCATCGATGCGCTCACGCGGCCAGCCCAGCGTGCGCGCCAGCAGCGCCGCGTTGTCGGCCGCGCTCAGGTGCGGGAACAGGCCGCCTTCCTGGATCACGTAGCCGATCCGGCGCCGGTGTTCGGGCAGGCGTTGGCGTTGCAACGGCTCACCGTCGAAGCGCACCTCGCCGCGGTCGGGCCAGTCCAGCCCGACCAGCATCCGCAGCACGGTCGACTTGCCGGCGCCGCTGGGACCGATCAGCGCGGTGGTGCAGCCACGCGCGACGTGCAGGTCGATTCCGTCCAGGGCGACGGTCGAGCCATGGCGCTTGCTGACATGGGCGAGATCGAACATCGGGGCAGCTTAGCGCACGTCCGTGCACAGGCTCGCGGCGGTCCATCGTCTTGCGTATAACGTCCCAATCACAGGGGGAAACCAATGAACCAGCAATCCAACGACGCCGCGCTCAGTGATGCCAACGTATACGCGCCGCCCGTCGCCGATGTGGCCGACCCGGTATCGGATGTCCGCAGCGACGAGTTCTACGTGGTCGGCCGGACCAAGTTCTTTCTGTTGTACTTCCTGACCCTGGGCCTGTATCAGCTGTACTGGTTCTACAGTCACTGGGCCAGTTTTCGACGGTCGCGTGGCATTTCGTTATGGCCGGTGCCACGTGCGATCTTCGCGATTTTCTTCACCCATTCGCTGACCGAAAAGATCGATGATCGCCTGAAGAAGGCAGGCTCGCGACTGGCATGGTCCCGTGGGGTCCTTGCCACCCTGCTCGTCGTACTGATGATCGCGAGCAACATCCTGGACCGGCTGTCATGGAAGGAAATCGGCTCACCGGCGACCGACTACCTGTCGCTGCTGGTCATGATTCCGATCAGCCTGGTGATGTGGCGCATCCAGGAAGCCGCCAATCACGCCTGTAGCGATCCGACCGGTGCATCGAACCAGCGCATCACCTGGGCCAATATCGTCTGGTTGGTGCTCGGTGGGTTGTTCTGGCTGCTGGTCATCGCCGGCCTGCTGTTGCCGGAGGAGATCTGACCTGTGTTTCCGCGCCCGTCATCCCGGCCGTCGGTCAGGCCCTTCGCAGCGGCACTGGCGCTTGCACTGCTGCTTCCGCTATTGCCCGCCTGCCAGCGCGATGCCGCTTCCGTCGCGCCCGAGCGCGAGCCCTGGGATGCCTCCGCCTCGGCAGGCATGCGCCGGATCGAGGCCGACGTGCGTTTCCTTGCCGACGACCTGCTCGAGGGCCGCGAGGCCGGCACCCGCGGCTTCGACCTCGCCGCGCTGTACGTGGCCCAGCGGATGCGCGCGACCGGGCTAGCGCCGGCCGGCGACAACGGTTACTACCAGCAGGTACCGATGCTGCAATCCACCCGCATCGCCGCGGGCAGCGAACTGGTGATCCGACGCGAAGGCGTCGACACCTCGTTGGCGTTCCGCGCGCAGTTCCTGCCGGCGCCGGATTTCAATGCCGAGGCGGCCGAGATCGAAGCGCCGATGGTCTTCGTCGGTCAGGGCGTGCATGCGCCTGAACTCGACCACGACGATTTTGCCGGTGTCGATCTGGACGGCAAGGTCGCGGTGCTGTTCGGCGGCGCGCCGGCGCACTTCGACAGCGACCGCCGCGCGTTTTATTCCTCCTATCCCGAAAAACAACGCGCGCTGGTCGAACGCGGCGCGGTCGGCGCGATCATAGTGCGTACCGACGAGGACGAGGCACGCTTCCCCTGGCAGCACCTAGCCGAGAACGCGGGCAAGCCGTCGATGCGCCTGCGCGGCGACGACGGCCAAGCGCTCGATACCTTCCCGCAGCTCCAGGTCGTGGCCATGGTCGGCACTGCCGCCGCGCCGCGGCTGCTCGACGCCGGCGGCCACAATGCCAAGGCACTGTTCGCCGATGCCGAAGCCGGCCGTCTGCGCGCGTTCGACCTGCCGGGCACGGTCCGGATGTCATCGCGCTCCAGGATCGCGCCGGTCCAATCGCGCAACGTGGTCGGCGTGCTGCCGGGCAGCGATCCGGCGCTGGCCGGCGAGCATGTGGTGTTCAGCGCCCACCTCGATCACATCGGCATCGGCGCTCCGGTCGATGGCGACTTCATCTACAACGGCGCACTCGACAACGCGCTCGGCGTGGCGATCATGCTGGAGGCGGGCAAGCGGCTAGCGCAGTCGGACAGCCCGCCGAAACGCTCGCTGCTGTTCGTCGCCACCACCGCCGAGGAGAAGGGCCTACTTGGCGCAGAATGGTTCGCGCAGCGACCGACCGTGCCGCGCGACTCGCTGATCGCCAACATCAACATGGACATGCCGGTACTGCTGGCGCCGACCACCGACGCAGTGCCGGTCGGCGTCGAGCATTCCAGCCTGCAGCCGCTGGTCGAGCAGGCCGCGGCCGAGGTTGGCGTCGAACTGTCGCCGGACCCGGTCCCGGAAGAGTCGATATTTGTGCGCAGCGACCAGTACGCCTTCATCCGCGCCGGCATCCCGGCGGTGTACCTGATCGGCGGCTACAAGGGCCGCGACGGCGTCGATGCCAGGGCCGCGAACGGTGCTTTCCTGCGCACGCACTATCACCGTCCCGGCGACGATGCGCACCAGCCGATCCGTTACGACGATGCCGCGCGGCTGGCCCGCCTCAATGCGGAGATCGGCCAACGCATCGCCGACGCAGCGGAACGGCCGCGCTGGAACGAGGGCGATTTCTTCGGCGAGCAGTTCGGCGACGCTGCCAGCGACCGATGACCTTTGGCCGATGCCCGATCATCGCGGATGACTACACTCGGGCCGTCCTTCCACAAGGGAATGTCCGATGAGCCAGTGGTATTTCGTTCCACCCGGCGGCGAGCGCGCCGGTCCACTCGACGCCGACGCCGCGCAGGCCTACGCCCGCCAGAATCCCACCGCGCAGTGCTGGCGCGACGGCCTGTCCGGCTGGCAGCCGGTCCGTGCCATGCCCGAGTTCGCTGAGGCCAGCGGCGCGACCCCGCGGCACATGCCGCCGGCACCGCCGCCGTCGAAGGGCCGCAGCGACGACATCGACTACCGTATCGTCGGCACCGACATGCAGTTCGTCGAGATCGAACTCGACCCGGGCGAGACCGCAGTCGCCGAGGCCGGTGCGCTGATGTACAAGGATGCCGCGGTCCGCATGGACACCGTGTTCGGCGACGGCTCGCACAGCGGCCAGGGTGGCGGCGTGTTCGACAAACTGCTGTCGGCCGGCAAGCGCGTGGTCACCGGCGAGAGCCTGTTCATCACCACCTTCACCCACGCCGGCAGCGGCAAGGCGCACGTGGCGTTCGCGGCGCCCTATCCCGGCACCGTGCTGGCGATGAAGCTCGACGAGCACGGCGGCCGGCTGATCTGCCAGAAGGACAGCTTTCTCGCCGGTGCGCGCGGCGTCTCGCTCGGCATCCACCTGCAGCGCAAGATCCTCACCGGCCTGTTCGGCGGCGAGGGGTTCATCATGCAGAAGCTCGAGGGCGATGGCTGGGTGTTCGTGCATGCCGGCGGCACCATCGTCGAGCGCGAGCTCAAGGCCGGCGAGCGCCTCGATGTCGACACCGGTTGCGTGGTCGCCTTCCATGACAGTGTGCAGATGAACATCACCCGGGTCGGCGGCATCAAGAGCATGCTGTTCGGCGGCGAGGGCATGTTCCTGGCCACACTGACCGGACCGGGCCGGGTCTGGCTGCAATCGCTGCCGTTCTCGCGCCTGGCCGGGCGGATGCTGGCGGCGGCCCCGCAGGGCGGTGGCCAGGACCGCGGCGAGGGCTCGGTGCTCGGCGGCATCGGCCGCCTGCTGGGCGGCGACAACCGGTTCTGAGCCACGGTCGAGGCCGTCTCCCGGTGCAGGGAGACGGCCTCGACATCGGTCGGCCACGGTTGGGGCTGGCGCCGGTATCCTGCGGCGTCATGACTTCCCTTCCCGCTCCGCCCATGCCCACCTCATCGCTCCGCATGCCCCTGTCGTTGACGCTGGGGTTGCTGCTGACCCTGTTGCTGGCCGCCTGCGGCGGCAACACCCGGCCGACCGCACCGCCGGCCGTGGTCGCGCCGCCACCGGCACCGTCCGAGATCCGCGTCGGCCTCGCCCTCGGCGGCGGCGCAGCCAAGGGCTTCGCCCACATCGGCGTGATCAAGATGCTGGAAGCCAATGGCATCCAGGTCGACACGGTCGCCGGCACCAGTGCCGGCAGCGTGGTCGGCGCGCTGTACGCGAGCGGGATGGATTCGTTCGAGATGCAGCGCAAGGCGGTCGCGCTGGACGAATCCTCGATCCGCGACGTCCGCCTGTTTTCCGGCGGACTGGTCAAGGGCCAGGCGCTGCAGGACTACGTCAACACCCAGGTCGGCGGCAAGCCGATCGACCGCTTCCCAAAACCCTTTGCCGCGGTGTCGACCCGGCTGGAGACCGGCGAGCGCGCGGTGTTCGTGCGCGGCAACACCGGCCAGGCGGTGCGTGCGTCAAGCAGCATTCCGGGCGTGTTCGAGCCGGTCGCGATCGGCGACAAGCACTATGTCGACGGCGGCATGGTAAGCCCGGTACCGGTCGATGCCGCGCGCCAGCTCGGCGCCGACTTCGTGATCGCGGTCGACATCTCAAACAAGGCCAGCGGCAGGAAGCCCGACGGCATGCTCGGCATCGTCAACCAGTCGATCGCGATCATGGGCCAGCGCGCGGGCGCCGAGGAACTGGGACGCGCCGACGTGGTGATCCGACCCGAGGTGCAGGACATCGGCCCGGCCGACTTCGAACAACGCAGCGCCGCCATCCTGGCCGGCGAGCGCGCCGCACTGGCGGCACTGCCGCAGATCCGCGCCAGGCTCGCCGAACTGTCGGTGGCCCGTGCCAGCGAGCAGCAGGAGAAATTCAAGCGCGAGCAACTCGAAGCCGCACGCCTGGCCTGCCTGCAGCAGGAGCCCGGCCGGATCACCCGCCTGCTGGGCCGCGCCCCCGACTGCGATGCGCTGGAGGTATCCGCGCGCAACTGAGGCCAGACTCAGCCGTCTTGCGCGGGGGCCTCCGTTTCCGTCGCCGCGCAATACTCATCGAACGCCTCGGCAGTGTTGTCGAGCCCGGCCTGCGCGGCCAGTTCCCACGGCCGCTCGCACTGCCCGCTGCGTTCGCACCAGGCGTAGCCGGCCGAGGGGATGCAGCCGTGGGCGTCGCGATCGCTGCCGGGCGCCGGTGTGGTCGTCGATTCCGGCGCCGGTGTTGGCGTCGGCGCCGGTTCTTCCTGCGGGCCGCTGCACGCGACCAGCCCGGCCATGAGCAGCACGGCCGCCAGCGCAGGCGCGCGCGCGCATGCCTGAGTACCGAAAGTGCGATACAGGATCATGGTTTCATTCTCCGTGTCCACGTCTGCGATTGAATGCCGTTGATCCGGGCCGGTTTCCCGGCCCGGGTTCTTGCCTGCGGTCAGGAATCTACGGATTTCCCGATCCGCGGTCTACTTGCCCTTGCACGCGTTCACGGCGAGATAGTCCACTGCCGCCTTGGCCTGCACCAGACCCCAGCCGTTCTTGTAGTCGTAACCGGGCTCGCCCAGATCCAGCGCAGAGCGCTTGAGCGCATCGCGGATGTGGTTGTTGCTGCATTGCGGGTAGTGGCTCCACACCAGCGCCGCCACCGCCGCCACGTGCGGCGTGGCCATCGAAGTGCCCGACATGTTGCCGTAACCGCCATTGGCGAGGGTCGACAGCACGTTGACGCCCGGTGCGGTCAGTTCCACCTGGCTGGTGTACTGCGAGAACGAAGCGCGCTGGAGGCTGCTGTCGAGCGCAGCGATCGACATCACCGCGTCGTAGGACGCCGGATAGGAGAACGTGGCGTAGTCGCCCTTCGGTTCGAAACCGCCCACCGAGCCGCCATTGCCCGCCGCGGCAATCAACAGGACTCCCTTGCGGTTGAGCTTGCTGACCATGCGGTCCTCGGCCTTGCTGGAGAAGTCGCCGCCCAGGCTCATGCTGATGACATTGGAGCCGGCATCGGCGCAGTCCTGCATGGCGCCGGCCAGGTCGGTGGCGTAGACGAAGCCACCCTGGGCATCGAACAGGCGCACGATGTGCAGGTCGAGCGAGCCATCCTCCACCACGCCGACCACGCCTTTGCCGTTGCCGCCCAGCGCGGCGATGGTGCCGGCCACGTGGGTGCCATGGTCGTGCAGGCCGCTGCCGTCACTGCCGTCCCAGGCACCGGCGCCGCGATCCTGGCCGTCCACGCCTGCGGTTTGCAGGTCCTCGTGACCAAGTGCGTAGCCGGTGTCGATGATGCAGACCTTGATGGCGCCGCCACCTGGCATGACCTCCTGCGCCTGCACCGCCTGGATGCCCCAGGGGATGGTTTCGCCATCCAGGGTGACATCGTCGTACGCGGCTTCGGCGGCCGGCACGTCCAACAGGCGGCGGACGACGTCGACCATCACGCCGTCCACTTCCGGCAATTGCGCTTGCAGGGTTCTCAGGTCAGGCAGGTTTCTCATGTCGACATTGACGGCGATCGAATCGCCCTCGTCGCTTTTCAGGACGCGCGCAATATCGATGCCGTGCGAGTACAGCACGCCGAGCACGCGGTCGGTGTCGGCGCCGGCCTTGAGGCTGACGACAAAACGCTGTTGGGTGTTGTTGATGTCCACCGCGGCCTGGGCCGCGCCCAGTGACAGGCTGGCGCCGATGGCCGCCGCCAAAAGAGCAGTCTTGATTTTCATGGGATCTCTCGAAGTTCGTTTGCGTAATGCTGAAGGGGTGAGCGAGGCGCTCAGCCTTCAGACCCGGCGTCGGTGTCGGCAGCACAGGCGTGTGTCTGGACGTTGCCGTTCATCACGCCGTGGTTGAAGTAGCCGTGATACGGGCCATCGACGAGCGAGATGTCCTTGATCAGGACTACGTTCTTGTCGAGGCCGCCGAGTGCGCCGTCGCGCTGGCTGTAGAACGAGGCCCGGAACTTGCCCGAGCCCGGCGCGGCCGGGTTGGTCGAGGTGTAGGCGCCGTACACGGACGGCCAGCCCTCCTCGATGCATTCGCTGTCATTGGGATCGAGGCTGCTCATGTCGTTGTCGGTCGAGCAGATACCCGCCTTGAGCAGCTCAGCGGTCAGCTTGACCCCGCCGACGTTCTCGAAGTCGATCGCGGTGCGGTCGGCGTACTTGATCCGCCCGCGCGCATTCTCGTTACCGTCGCAGGTGTCGGCGTTGATGTTCAACACCGCCTTGCCGGTGCCGCCGGCCGACGGCAGGGTGCCGCCGCCGGTGTACTTCGCATTGCCTTCCACCGTGCAGGCAGAAGTCCCCAGGGCCAGGGCCATGCACAGGCCCAGCAGCCGATATTGCTGTTTCATGAGTTGCGTCTCCCGAAGTTTCTGGAATCGGGGCTCCCTGTTCGACGCAGCTCGACATATGACCTGTCCTTGGCGACGCCAGCCCCAGTGTAGTGCCGGAGAGTTGCCGGCACCTGCTCATACGGGACTGCACCAGTCCCACAACTGTCAAGCTTCTCCCTGCAGAGAATCATTTATATCGGTTCAAGTACTTGCTCTTCCGTGATCGCTTCCACCACGACCCATGACTTCCGGCCTATCGAACGGCACCCTTACGTTGCGACGCAACACGATTTTGCGTAACTGGGTCTTGCGCACCGGGCCCGGCCACGCCTGCGTGCAACGACACTGATGCGGCCAATGATCGCAACTGGCTCAACCGTCCCCGAACTGCCCCAGCGGCAATCCGCGGAACGCCTTGACCGTGCGCAGCACGAAACTGGAATTGACGTCGGCTACGCCGGCCTGATTGAGCAGGCGGTCGAGCAGGAAGCGCGAGAAGTGCTCGAGGTCGCGCACCGCGATGTGCAGCAGGTAGTCCATGTCGCCGGTCAGGGCGTGGCAGGCGACCACCTCGTCCCACTGGTCGACGAAACCGCTGAAGGCCTCGATCGCCGGCCCGCCATGGTCGGCCAGCTGCACCCGCACAAAGGCCTGCAGGCCGATCCCGACCTGCTCGGGGTCGACCTCGGCGCGGTAGCCGGCGATCACCCGCTCGCGCTCCAGCCGCTGCACCCGGCGCAGGCAGGCCGAGGGCGACAGGTGGACCTTCTCGGCCAGCTCGGCATTGGTCAGGCGGCCCTCGCGCTGGAGCAGGGCGAGGATCAGCAGGTCGGTACGATCAAGGCTGGCTTCAGGCATTCTGGTGCACCCTTACGCTATTCAACGCAATAATCTTGCTCCTGATTGCTGCCTGCGCGCAACAAAGCAAGCCTGTTGCGCGGTTCCGGCGCTACAGTCATGAGATGGCCAACCGCGGCCCCATATCTGCCGGAGCACCCATGAACGCCACTCCCAACCGCGTCGAACATCAGATGACCGACAAGGGCTACGTGCCGGTCTACACCACCGCGGTGGTCGAGCAGCCCTGGGCCAGCTACAGCGCCACCGACCACGAGGTCTGGGCGACCCTGTTCGAGCGCCAGCAGCAGGTGCTGGTCGGGCGCGCCAGCGACGAATTCATTGCCTGCCAGCGGGCGATGCAGATGACTCCGGACCGGATCCCGAAGTTCGACGAGCTCAACAAGGTGCTGCGCAAGGCCACTGGCTGGGAGCTGATCGGCGTCGAGGGCCTGCTGCCGGAGCTGGATTTCTTCGATCACCTCGCCAATCGCCGCTTCCCGGTGACCTGGTGGATCCGCAAGCCCGAGCAACTCGACTACCTGGCCGAACCAGACCTGTTCCACGACCTGTTCGGCCACGTGCCGCTGCTGATGAACCCGGTGTTCGCCGACTACATGGCCGCCTACGGCCGCGGCGGGGTGAAGGCGCACGGCATCGGCCAGGACGCGCTGGTCAACCTGACCCGGCTGTACTGGTACACGGTCGAGTTCGGCCTGATCAAGCAGCCGGACGGCCTACGGATCTACGGCAGCGGCATCGTGTCGAGCAAGGGCGAGTCGATCCACTGCCTGGAAAGCGACGCGCCGAACCGGATCGGCTTCGACCTGGAGCGGGTGATGCGCACCCGCTACCGCATCGACAGCTACCAGAAGACCTACTTCGTGATCGACTCCTACGAGCAGCTGATGGAAGCGACCACGCCGGACTTCACCCCGATCTACGCGAAGCTGGCAAAGCAGGACTCGATCCCGGCAGGCAACGTGCTCGATACCGACACCGTGTTCAACCGCGGCACCGGCGAGGGCTGGCTGGCGGACGGGGACGTGTGAAGGGGCTCATCTGACGTCGACCTTCCGGGCCAGGCAATCCGGGACGGATCACGGCTCAACAAGCATATCTGCGGTCGTACGTGGTCGACAGCAACGGCTTCGACGACAACTGGTATTCGATCGAGCTGTTCAGCGGCACTCCCTACCTGGCGGGCAACAACCGTCTGGCCAAGGTCGAGAACGGCCGGATAGTGCCAGTGGATACCGGGCTCGGCCGCAAAGCGACGACACACCGGCTGCATGCCAGGGAAGGAACCCTGTGGTCGATCGGCGAAGAGGACATCCTCGCCTGCGACGGCAGAACCTGGACCCCGCTCGTCCACCCGGACAA
Organism: Lysobacter alkalisoli; assembly: GCF_006547045.1. Classification (NCBI taxonomy): domain Bacteria; kingdom Pseudomonadati; phylum Pseudomonadota; class Gammaproteobacteria; order Lysobacterales; family Lysobacteraceae; genus Marilutibacter; species Marilutibacter alkalisoli. Next base: position 46,960 of record NZ_CP041242.1, on the reverse strand, counting down.
CCGTTGACAGGCTGGATCCCACCGATGGCAACCGCTTCGCGATTGGCCGGACAACATGCCGATCAGATCACCTTGTTTGCCAAGCCATGTCACCATGCCACGCATGACCATCAAGCACAGGACTGCTCGAAGATGAGTGGAATACCGGATACCGAGTTCATCGAAGGCGCCTTCATCCAGGAAGGCGTCAGTCCAGCCGAGGGCGTCATCATCACCGCCTGCACTGTCGGCGACGACTACGACGATCCCAGGAACAGGGTAGGCATTAGAAGGCAGGACATGTGGCTCGAGTTTGGGCTGTCTTCCGAAGCCATTCTCTCGGTTGACGCCGCCGATGACGGTTCCGCCTATGTCCTGGGCGAGAACGGCTCCGTCGTGCGCTTCGACTGGAAATCGCCGACAACTCAGGATGAACTCCGGGCCACCCGCAAGGTGTATCCAAACGCTGCCGTCGCCCATCTCGGACCTCTCCGGAGAATCCGCATCCTTGGTGACGATGTGATCTGCGCAGGGTCTGTCGGACAGGCCTACTGCTTGCTTGGCGACCGGTTCGAAACGCTGCCAAAGTTGAGCATCGCCGGCTGTGACGTCACGATCGAGGACATCGCGGGCAGCAGTCGAGACGACTTTATCGCCGTAACCTCCGATGGCTACGCCGCACATTTCGACGGCACCCGCTGGTCTGCCCTTGATTTACCCACAGACGAAGGTCTTGCCAGCATCTGCCGAGTTGACGATGGTCGCTATGCCATTGCAGGCGCAATGGGGACTGTACTGGTTGGCGACACCGATCGTTGGTCCGTCATACCGCCCTTGGATACGGAAAGAAGCTATTGGGGGATTGCCGCCCATGGCGAAGAAATCCATGTGTCGCATCTGGCCGGAGTCGACAAGGTCGTTGGACAAGCCTTGGTCGCATTGCATATAGAGGGCGCTGACGACCTTCAGTTCGCTGTGCTTCGCGGTGGACCGGATGGGGTGTGGTCATTTGCCGACAGAACGATCGGGCTGATTCGCAATGACCAATGGCAAACGATCATGAATTGATCCATGTCGGCGCACGCAGGCACTCTTGGAGCCCACCTCTGCGCAAACTTCGTGGCAGAACAGCCCGTACTGCCACGAATGGCACGATGATCTCTCCTGCCGTGTCACCAGACCATCGGCGCTTCGTCGATCAGGAACAGGTGCCGCTTGACGTCCTTCAGCCGTGAATTGGTGATCAGGTAGGGATCGGGACGTTCGACGTTCTTCTCGGTGATGAACATCGGCACCTCTTCGTCCGGTGCACGGAACTGCACCAGCTGGCCGCTGTAGCTGGCCACCAGCAGGGTCTTCCTGTCTTCGGACAGGTCCAGGTCGAGCACGCTGCCGCCGACGTGCAGGTAGCCGAACTGGTAGCCCTGGTGGCTCTTCATCCAGATGTAACCGTTCTGCGCGCCGATGAAGTAACCGACTTTGGATGGCAGCAGCGACGATGCCCAGTGACGGTCGTCGACGTAGTTCAGGGTGTCGTCGGCCTCGTAGCCCGACGCCTCGAACCCGGGGCTCAGGTTCGCGAGCGGCAGCGACAACGTGGCGCTCCTGGAAAAATGGCACGATGCCAGCGCGACCTCCGGTTGCGGAACGCCGTCGGCATCGGTGAGGAGATGATTGAACCGGGCCAGGCACGGATAGGAGGCGCGCGGTTCCACCGCCGCCATCTGCGTCCATGCGCCATCGACTTCGTGGAAGATCAGGTGCGACGAGTCCTGCTCGCCGGTGGCGATGTAGCGTCCATCCGCCGACACGTCGACGTGCGGGTATGAGAGGGACATGACGAAGCCGTCCTTCCCGTCCGGGTCGTCGTCGTCGAGCTGACGGGCATAGGCGTCCGCCTCGGGCACCAGCAACTGCGCGCCCTGTTCGCCGACGACGAAGATGCCGGCCGCGCTGGCCATGGCCACGCGCCGCCCATCCGGAAACACGACCAGCTGATGGATGCGCCAGCCCGCGCCGTCGAGCTCGCGCAATCCGTCGCGCACGTCGGGATGGGCCTGCGCGAACGCATTGCCGTAGCTGTCCGGATACGGCAGCGTGGCAACGACCTCACCGTCCCAGCCGTGCCGGACCTCGATGCGGTCAACGTGGGCGAACGCGAAGTAGCGCTTGTCGTGCGACCTGCCGAACAGGATCGCGCCTTCCAGCACGGAAGCGTCGTTGCCTTCCAGCACATGCACCCGCCGCGGTTCATGCGGCATGCCGATGGTGCAGGCAATGCGCCCATCGGGCAGAAAGGCGGCCTGGGATACGGCCCATACCTTGCCGTCCCAGTCCATCGGATCGTTGTCCGGTGGAAACAGTTCGCGCAACCGCGCATGCTCGCCGCGATGGTTCAAGGCCCTGATCTGCTCCAGTACGTATCCGGCCATGTCCTGACGGCTTTCGGCCGGTTCCGGCGTGGCCGGGCTCTGACGATCGATATAGATGCCGTCGAGCCAGTCGTTGAGTGCCTTCTTGTAGGCACGTCCTTCATCGATCCAGCGCTCGGAGGCGGCCTCGATCGAATCGAACACGGTGTCGGGGGAAGCGGCGTCGGGGGAATTGGGTTCGGTCATCTGCAGTCCTTTCTCGTTGTGGGGCGTTCCTGCCTCGGCACCGGCGATACCCGGCACGGCGGGACGGCGATTCTAGCGGCATGCCGTCCGTCCAGGCGACCGGGCGCGCGGACCTGGGTCCGGAAAGGTCATGCCCGCTCTCCGGGCGATGTTCAAAGTGCGAATATGTCCAGCGTCGCCCGCTCCTGCAGGAACCACCAGCCACACGATGTGCGGCGCAGCGACAGTTCGCCGGATGGCCCGGGAAGGTGGCCTCGGTGCCCCACCAGTTCTTGCCGGCCGGCGACAAGATCAAGGCCGGCTTCGCGCAGCACCGCGGCATCGGTCATGCTGGCGCGAAACAACGCTTCCAGGCGGTCCGGAGAAAGAGCTTGGCCGTAGTCGCCATCGTACTCAATGGCCCCGACCGCTGCCCGCGCGGAAAAAGCGGAAGCAATCCGCGCCAGAACGGAATCGATCCTTTCCAGGTCTTGCTCGCGATACAGCCTGCGGCAACAGCGCATCGGAATGCTCGCGAGGACGACACAGTGCGGCCCGGGCAATCGTGCTGCCGTCAACTCGAACGCAAACTGCCCGGAGGTGAAATCCAGATTCAGTCCATCGACCTCACCCATCCCCCCGCAGGACGTCACCAGGCGACCTTCCGCCACGGCTTGGCCACTGTTCATCGCCGAGGGCGAAATCGCCGCCCTCCACATCGACCCGGGTCAGGACCGGCCCGACGCTGTAGCCCCCGGCGCTCAACGCCTCCCAGAGCCGGGCAACAGCGTTTCGCAGGAAGCGCTCCCTGCACCCGAACAGGAACGTGTAGTCCTGGGATATGCCTGCGCCAGCCTGGCGTTCAGGCTCCCGGCTCGAACAGGCCGATGAACATCTTTGCATCCCACTCGAACGGCGGACAGGCGGCTACCCGGCTGACCACGGGCGAGGCCTTCAGGCCATGACTGTCGCTTCCGACTGCCTGCACCACGGTGCGGCAGTCGCGGTGCGGAGGAGGCATCGCTTCACTGCTCTCCACCAGCAGCACATGTGAATTGCCGACCGGCTGTATCCGCAGCGCACCATGCCTGTCGAGGTGGAACCGGCAGGGCCACTCCAGCAGCAGGTCGAGATAGCCGCCATCGGAAGCGAGCCGGCACCGGCCCTCATGCTCCTGCAGTTGCAGTGCGTGCTCGAAAAATTGCGCCCGCGTTGCATCGTCGGCGGGCGACTGCGCGCCGGCCGGGAGCGCGAAACACGCCAGACCGACAAGGCAGATGGATAGCAACCCCGGGTTCTTGTTGGCTTCCATGTCGGGTCCGGGCATCGAAGAGGGCTGTGGAAACCGGCGCCCGGCTTCCACGGGGGCACGCCGCATGCTAATGCCGGACATCGCGGGATGTCCATCGACCGGCATGCAGGTGGCGATTCCGACGGCGATGCCGCCCTAGACGGCCGTCCGTCGCAACTCGCCCGGAGTGATGCCATAGCGCTGCCGGAACGCACGACAGAAGCTGGACAGGGAACGGAAGCCGTTGCGATAGGCGATCTCCGACACCGGCAGCTGGGACAGCGCGGAACCGCCCAGCATCGCGTGCGCCTTTTCCAGCCGCAGCACGCGCAACCGCTCCATCGCCGACTGGCCGCTGTCATGGAACAGCTTGTACAGATAGCGTTCCGAAATACCGCAGCAGCGGGCGATCGTATCGGCGCACAGGTCTTCATCCGCGTAGCGGGCCGCGATGAACTCCAGCACCCGTCGTTTGTGCGCAGCCGCGAGCGAGCGGTCGTCGCAACAGGCACGCTCATCGCCCCGCAGCATCAGCGCGACCAGGTCGCACAGCTGCCCCGCCAGCAGGGCGGCCTCGTCGTCGCGCAGGTCCCGGGCGACGCGATTGACGTATCGCGCGTAGCGACCGAGCAGGTCCGCGCGCGGATCGCTGCCGTCGAGCGCGGCCGAGTACGCTTTCGGGAGGCTGGACACACGCTGCTGCAGCAGATGCGCGGGAATCTGCAGGTTGAAGGTCTCGTAGTTGCCCTGCGGATGGATCTCGGCGGCCACGGTGCCGTGCAGAAGATAGATGCTGCCCGGCGCGACCTCGATCTCCTGGCCGTCGATCCGGCTGCGCGAGGCGCCGGCCTGCGGCATCGCCAGCACATAGCTGGGCGCCTCTTCGCGCAAATGCCTTGGCGTCCGCCGCAGGTGCAGCCCGGACAGGGCGAAGTGGTTGTAGCGCAGCGGACCCAGCGGCTGGGTGCCAAGCCGTTCAAGGCGCCAGTCCGGCCGCGTCGCGCGCACGTCCAGTTCGCCCCAGTCCGGCCCGCGCATGGTGCGCCAGCCCGGCACCGGCCGCCGCCCTTGTCTTCCCGCTTCCAGCAGATACATCGCCGCATTCCCACTCACGACCAGGGGCCATCTTAGGTCCACCCTTGCCTGGCGCATGCTGCATTGCGCCATGACAGGTGCGGTTGCGGACAAGTGCCGGTACCGGCGCGGCGAAACGCGAAGGCCGCGCAACCGCTACAACTGGCGGGCAGAGCAATGAGGAGGGGAACATGCGGATCGGGGCACTGGCTATTGGCATCGGGGTGGGGATGGGAGCGGTGTTCGCCACGCCGTCGCAGGCACAGTCGGCGCAGGAAGCGGCCAGCGGACCCGCGGCGGATGCGAAGACGCTCGATTCGGTGACCGTGACCGCACGCAGGCGCGAGGAGTCGGCGCATCGCGTGCCGATCGCGGTGACCGCACTGGACGCCCTCGACCTGCGCGATCTGCAGGCCGACAGACTGGGCGGCCTGCAGGGCGCGGCGCCGAACGTGAACATCGTGCAGGGGCGCGGCAGCGCCTCGTCGGCCAACGTGTTCATCCGCGGCATCGGCCAGCCCGATGCGCTGCCGACATTCGATCCCGGCGTAGGCATGTACATCGACGATGTCTACTACTCGCGCATCCAGGGCGCGCTGTTCAATCTGTTCGATATCGAACGGATCGAGGTGCTCCGCGGGCCGCAGGGGACGCTGTACGGCAAGAACTCCACAGGCGGAGCGATCCGGGTCGTCACCCGCGAGCCGGGCGACTCGGTGACGGCCGAAGTCGAAGCCGCCGTCGGAGACCATGGCCGTGCCGAAGTGCGGGGCTACGCAGCCGCGCCGCTGGGTGCCAGCGCCTCGGCAAGCCTGGCGGTGATCGGCACCGACAACGACGGCTACGTGCGCGACAGCGATGGGCGCCGCTACAACGACGACGGCTCCGAGGCGGCCCGGCTGAAACTGGTGTTGCGTTCCGGCGATGCGTTCTCGGCCACGATCGGCGCCGACTATACCCGCCAGCGCAACGCGCCATCGCTCGGCAATCCGGAAGCACCGCTGTTCCAGACCGAACTGGCGACCGGCGCGCGCCGGCTGCTGCTGACGCCCCGCCCGGGCGACTACGACTTCGTCTCCGACACATCCTTGTCCCCGGGCAGCCGGCAGCGCCTGACCCATCAGGGCGTGGCCGCCACGCTGTCGTTCGATGGCGGCAGCGCGTGGCGACTGAAGAGCATCAGTGCCTACCGCGATCTGGACGCGGCGTATGCGATCGACATCGATGCTTCGCCTTTCCGTCTCGGCGACACCCTCGCCACGCTCGACCAGCACCAGTGGAGCCAGGAACTGCAGTTGCAGTACGACGCCGGCGGCCGCGTGCGCGCGGTCTACGGCCTCTACTACCTGCAGGAAAAGTTCAACGGCAGCCAGGACGTGACCAGCGATGACGTGCTGACCTTCATGGGCCTGCCGGTGCCGTACCGGACCGTCAGCGACGAGCGCCAGAGCAGCGACAGCGCCGCCGCGTTCGCCCAGGTCGACTGGGAGTTCGCACCGGCCTGGACCCTGTCGGCGGGCCTGCGCTACACCCGTGAGCGCAAGGACTATGCGCGCAACGTTGCGGCGATCACCGGACTGCCGCCGCTCAACAGCGAATTCTCCTTCCAGGCCGATGCGAGCTGGAGCGCATGGACACCGTCGCTGAGCCTGAGCCGGGCCTTCGGCGAGCACGTGACGGGCTACGTCTCGGCAAACCGCGGCTTCAAGTCCGGCGGCTTCAACGGGCGCGCCGGCAGCGACGCCGAAACCGCGCCGTTCGATCCCGAGTACGTCTGGACCTACGAACTGGGCCTGAAGGCGCAGTCGCGCAACGGCCGGTTGCGCGGCAACGTCACCGTTTTCCACAGCGACTATCGCGACTTCCAGGCACGGGTGGCGGATGTGACCGACCCGGCCTCTCCGACGCCGAGTTTCGTGTTTCCCGTGCTCAATGCCGCACGGATGTCCATCGACGGCGTCGAGTTCGAGGGCGTGGCCCTGTTCGGCCAGGGACTGCGGCTGAGCGCGCAGCTGGGCTGGATGGACGCGCGCTACGATCGCTTCGACGACCCGCGGGTGACGCTGGATCCGGCATTGGCGGGGTTGCACGATCACGTGCCGTTCTCGCCCCGCTGGACCGCACAACTGGCGTTGAGCCGGATCTTTTCGCTTGGCAACGGCAGCCGGTTCACCGTCGGCAGCGACGTGTCCTGGCGCGACGAAACCTGGCTGAGCGTCGACAACCGCGACGCGCTGCGGCAACCCGCCCATGCGGTGGTCGGCGCATTTGCGCGCTGGGATTCGCCGGACGAGCGCTGGCAGCTGCGCGCCGGTGTGCGCAACCTCACCGACAAGGTCTACAAGACCGATGCGCAGGAATTCTCCAGCGTGGCCAATGTCCAGACCGCCTACTACGGCTGGCCGCGTCATTACACGCTCGCCGTCAGCTACAGCTTCTGAATCCAACCTGGAGTATCCATGTCCGCCTCTGCCGTCCATGCTTCCGTCGGAAGCTGTTCCGAGACCTTCCATTCGACTGCCGATGGGCTGCGCCTGTATCGCCGCGAGTACGGCGCGGCCGACGCACCTGCGGTGCTCTGCCTGCCCGGCCTGACGCGCAACTGCCGCGACTTCGACACGCTGGCGCGGCGGTTGTCGGCCCGCTACCGGGTCATCGCGCCCGACCTGCGCGGTCGCGGGCGCTCCGACCACGACCCAAACTGGCACAACTACCAGCCGCAGATCTATGCCGCAGATCTGCTGCAACTGCTGGCGACGCTCGCACCCGGGCCAGTGGCGGTGATCGGCACTTCGCTGGGCGGCCTGGTCGGCATGCTGATGGCCGCCGCACAGCCCGGGCTGGTGCGCGGGTTGGTGCTCAACGATATCGGGCCGGAAGTCGCGCCGGAAGGCGTCCGGCGCATCCAGGGCTACGTCGGCCAGCAGACGCCGGCACGGGACTGGGAGGAGGCCATCGCACAGACACGGCAGATCTATGGCGCAGCCTACCCGGACTTCGACGACGCCCAGTGGGCCGATTTCGCGAGGCTCGGCTATCGCGAGGATGCCGATGGAGTGCCACGCGCCGATTACGATCCCGAGATCCGCCGCGCCGCGCAGGCCGTCACCGCAGCACCGGACCTGTGGCCGCTGTTCGCGGCGCTGGCACCCGTGCCGATGCTGGTGCTGCGCGGCGCGCATTCGGACATCCTGGCGCCGGCGACGCTGCAGCGAATGCAGGAATCCCACCCGGATCTGCGCAGTGCGGTGATTCCCGGCCGCGGCCATGCGCCGACACTGGACGAACCCGAGAGCGTGACGGCGATCGAACGGTTCCTGGCCGGGCTCGACTGAGCATTCCCGTCTCGCGCGATGCGGCAAGCCCGAAGGACGGCGCCGCCGCATCGGCCGCGAGGCCGTCAAAGCAAGAGGTCCGCCATGCAGCGCTCTTTTGCCACCTGCTGTCTGTTCCTTGTGGCGCTTCTCGCCCTGCTCGGCACCGGCACCGCCCGGGCCGACTCGAGGTGCAGCGAACGAAGCGCGACACGGCTCCTGCCCGCCAGGATCAGCTGCAGCCACCAGACCACCTGGATCCCCTCCGGACCGCTGAGCGTCCGCCGGGTGATCTACCAGACGCCCCTGGGCACACCGCCTGCCCAGGGCTGGCCGGTGGTGCTGATCTACCAGGGCTCGTTCTTTCCGCTGAACGACTTCACCTACTACAGCGGCACGCCTTTCGGCGGCTTCCACGAGGGCAAGCTCGTACAGACGCTGCTGGACAACGGCTATGCGGTGATCGCTCCAAGCGCGCCGGCCGACCTGTTCTGGCAAACCAACATCCCCGGCCTTGCGCAAGCCTATGAGCTGAGCACCGACTACCGGTTCATCGGCAATGTGCTGCAGGCGATCCGCCAGGGGCATTTCGGCTGGCTCGATCCCAACCGCCAGTACGCCACCGGCATCTCCAGCGGCGGCTACAACAGCAGCCGGATGGCCGTGTCCTTCCCGGGCCAGTTCAAGGCGCTGGCCATCCAGTCGGGTTCCTACGCCACCTGCAGCGGCCCGGCGTGTCGGGTGCCGGAGCTGCCGGCCGACCATCCGCCGACCACGTTCCTGCACGGTTTCATCGATGTCGTGGTGCCCTGGTGGAGCATGGATCTGTACTACGACCGCCTGCTCCACCAGGGCATCGAAACCACCCGGTACACCGAACCCCTTGGCGGCCATGAGTGGTTCGCTGCCTCGCCCGCGCACATCCTCGCCTGGTTCGACGCCCATCCTTGAGCCTGGGCAGAAGACTGTCGATCAGGAGATCGAGGCCATCAAAGGCATCACCTCCAACGCCAACTCTGCCGCTTGATTTTCAGTTTCCAAGAACGATAGTTGTCCCATGTCTAACGAATACTCCTTCCTTTCCGGCTTCATGCAAAGTCATAACGTGGGGCGGGTCATTGCTCAGGTGGACTATCTGAAGGAGAACGGTTCAACCGCATCAATATTGCTGAAATGGGATCGTTCTGCAAATCACTGGTTCTCCTTCGACCTAGAATGGCATGCCACACGCATCTGTTTCGTCGAAGTCCCAGAACCTATGGTGCTTGCTACCGGCCCAGACGGCATCGTGTCAGTCAGTACAATGGCTGGCTCGACCGAGGAAGAGATTGACGATTCCTTGGATGGCCCGGCCCGACGTGGTCCCATTCGAGATCTCCAACTCATCGCAGGCATGCCCTATGCGACCGGTATGGGACGCCAGGTATACCGGCGCGAAGGTGCGAACAACTGGACGCGTCAGGATCAAGGTGTTGTTCTGCCTAGAGGCAAGATCGAGCTCTGCGGTTTCAACTCTATTGATGGCCTGAACGAGAGCAACCTCTATGCCGTCGGCTTCAACGGCGAGGTGTGGCAACGTAAGGATGGCCAATGGCTGAACCATGAGAGCCCGACCAACCTAGTACTTCACCGAATCAAAGTCGTACGCGAAGACTTGGCGTATGCCTGCGGCCAGATGGGCACTCTGCTACGCAGCAATGGCTCACACTGGGAGGCCATCAAGCACGACGCCGTCACGGATGATCTCTGGGGCATGGAGTGGTTCAACAATGAACTCTACCTAGCCTGCGACAGCGGCCTGTTCCGCCTCGACGGTAATGACGACCTGATCGCGGTCGACATGAAACTTCCCAGCAAAGCTAGCTGCCGTCATCTACATGCGAACGATGGTGTTCTCTGGTCTTGCGGCCCGAAGAATGTCGTCTGGACCGAGGACGGCCAGACCTGGACCGAAGTGACACCATGATCTCGACCCTAGCAGACGCATTCTGAGGTTCGTCCCCATCATTCTTGAACAACACGCCGAAGAAGCCGGCTTCCTCGCCATCCTGCGTGACTACTCCCTGCGCGCGCCGCATTACGACCTGGACGACCTCGGCACACTCGACGACCGCCTCGACGCCCATCTCGACGGCCTGCGCATCGCGGGCTCCAGCGGTTTGGAAATCCTGCTCGCCCAGCTTGGCCCGCATGCCATCGGCGAGATGTTCGCCAGTGTGGTGCTGGCCTTCGAGTCGGGTCCGGTACCATGTCGCACGGCCGGACCGCTTGTGCGGAGGCAGTGCATTGTTGTCTCTGTATACCGGGACCAATTGCAGCCGATCGCACCGCACGTATCGGGATGGCAGTCCTGGCAGGTCTCGTCCCCACGTCCACGCTCATGGCCTTCGCACTGCGTACCCAATAGGACCGGCGTCTACGCCGGTCTATGGCCTCTATGCATGCCGCCTCTATCGGGCGGCATTCCGGGATCCGAAAATGGCAAAAAGTACCGCCCTGTATTTCACCGACGTCATCGCGATTGGACCGCGCGAGGCCCTGTTCGCCGGGCACCTCTACCTGGAGGGGGCCGAGCCAACCGTTACCCGGGTAATGATGCTCGATGAAGAAGATTGGTTTCATGTCTACGACATCCCCGAAGTCGTGTGCAGCGGCTTGCAGAGAGCCGCGCGGCCAGGCCAGAAGAAGGGAGATTTCTGCTTCCTGGGGCGGTCCGGCCTGCTACGTGAGCATCCTTCGGGCCTGGCGCACCGGGATGCCCACCTTGACATCGACACTCCCTACCTGATGGGAATGAGCGAGATAAAGGGCGAGCTCTACGCCTGCGGCACGCAGAATCAGGTGCTGCGCACAAGCAAAGGTGTCTGGCAGCGGATCGACCAGGGGATCTACACCCCGCTCGGCGATGAAGTGACAGCCTGTCTGAACGCGATAGCCGGTTTCTCGCCTCACGATCTCTATGCCGTCGGCGATACTGGGGCCATCTGGCATTGGGACGGCCAGGCATGGCGCGAATCGCCAGGGCCAACCTGCCTGCCGCTCTACTGTGTGCACTGCGCCACCGACGGCACGGTGTATATCGGAGGGGCGGGTGGCGTGCTGTTGAAGGGCAACACGGAAACGGGATGGACCGATATCGGTAACGCCGATCTGTGCTCGGAAGTCCTGGAGGATATGGCGGAGTTCGATGGAAAGCTCTACGTGACCGCCACCGATCAACTGCTCGAGTACGATGGCATCCGGTTGCGGGAAACCAAGGTGCCAGTGAAGGGCAAGAAGGCCTACTACGCCATCGACGCCAAGGCCGACGTCATGTGGGTGGTGGGCGATGAATCCGTACTCAGCTTCGATGGCGGCGCATGGCGCCGACACGTCTGCCCGGAAAACTGACTCGCCCGCGACGACTGGCCCTGCCGTCGGCCAGGGTTCAAATGAGGCACCGATGAGCCCGATGGAGATCCGCGCACTCCGTGCCGATGGCGTTACCCCAATATTTCCTCAAGAGAGCAAGAACGCATGGATGGCCATGACCCTCGCTTCAACGGAACCGGCATCGCAACCGGAGCCGTCCGCTATTCCGACCTTGGCTACCTGATCGCCATCCATGATGCCGCCGCCGAAGGCCATTCGGGCTCGGTGCTTTTCACGCTCGATCGGGGTACCTGGGGAGCCGGTGCCGTGGACTGGACGGCCTGTTCGGGCACGGTCTGCCATGTGCCGGCCGAACGCTATCTGGCGCTGGGAACGGACGGTTCGGTGCGCGCCAGCGGCGGCGGTGTGGTGAAGGAAGAAGCACCGATCGCCAGCTGCGGCGTCGACCCGCGCGAGCGTGGTCCGCTTCGCGAAATCCGCGGCATCGCGCAGGGCCGCGCCTATGCGGTGGGCGCCGGTCGCCAGGCCTACCTGCGGGAGGGCGACGGGCAGTGGCGCTGCATCGACCCATCCGCGCAGCACGGGGGCGTTCCCGTCGTCGATGCCAGCTTCGAATCGATAGACGGCTTCAGCGAGCAGGAGATCTACGCGGTTGGCTGGGAAGGCGAGATCTGGCAGTACGACGGCGATCGCTTCATCCAGCGGACCAGCCCGACCGACCTCGCGCTGCACAAGGTGCGCTGCGCACCGGATGGCCACGCCTATGCATGCGGGCAGTCGGGAACCCTGCTGCGGGGGCGGCATGACCGATGGGAGATCATCGGGCACGACAGCACCCGCGAGGATCTCTGGGGAATGGAGTGCTTCGGCGGCCATCTTTACGTCTCGTCCACCCGCTTCGTCTACCGCCTGGAGCATGGACGGCTGCAGCCGGTCGATTTCGGCGACGACACGCCCGGGACCTGCCACCACCTGAGCGCTGCCGACGGGCTCCTGTGGTCGATCGGCGCCAAGGACCTGATGGCGTTCGACGGGGAGGGGGGGAAGCGGGTGCTGCATATCGGTCGATGACCGTCGCCCGGCCTGTCGTGCCGGCGCTTGCGGCAATCCATGCCGACATGTTCGGGCGGGCGGCGGCGCGGGGACAGAAGCGGCGCCCAGAGACGCGCGATGTTGCGATGATGTTCAAGGAGCGGGGAGATGGGCGGGAAGTTTTCGGATATCGGTACTTACACTGCGGGCGGCATCTTCTCCGGGGGGCAGGGCGCACTGGCCATTTCCATTGATGAAATGAATGCCCGTGACGTGCCCAACACCATCTTCATCAGCTGGAATGGGACAACCCTCAAGCCGCTTGGACGCAAGCTCGTCCATACGAAGTTTCTCGGAATGGATCCAGAGCGAGGCGGCATCGTGGCGGTGGGGGAGTACGGCGACTGCATTGCGATTTCCGCTTCCGGCACCCTCACGCAAGAGTCGATTTCCTCATCGGGAAGCGAGCCCGCCACCCGGGGCCCATTGAGAAGCGGAACCTGTGTCGGGGGCGCCATCGTCGTCGTCGGCATGGACAGGCAGGTCTACCTGCGTCGCCCCGGCGGCACGTGGTCGACCCTGGAGGCAGGGCTGTCTCCAGACCGGGAGGCAGGTGCCGGCTACGAAGCAGTGACCGCCTTTTCTCCCCGGGAAATGTATGCGGCAGGATGGGGCGGGGAACTGGTCGCTTTCGACGGCCGCCAGTGGCGCAGCGTGGCCAGTCCCACCGACCGGATCATCGTTTCGCTGGCGGTTGGCGCCGATGGGCAGGTTTACGGTTGTGGACGGAACGGACTGATCGTCCGCGGAAGGCATGACGAGTGGGAAGTCCTCGACAAGGATGTTGCCGATGACTTCTGGTCCGTCGCCTGGTTCCAGGAAGCGCTTTACCTGTCTTCCGCACGTGGCATCTACAAGCTGCACGGGGATTCGATCGTTCCTGTGGACGTTTCAGTCACAGCGGCTGAAACCTTCCATGCACTCTCCTCATCGGCGAATGCCCTGTGGTCAATCGGCCCCAAGGATGTAATCGCATTCGACGGAAGTTCATGGACGAGGATCGACTAGCCGGTCTGCCGAAGCTCCCTATGAACTCCATCATGCACGATGCCCCCATCGGTCCGAATGAGCTTTCATTTCCGGACGTGAACCCGATACCGTACGACCCCATGATCGCTCCCGATTCCTTCCAGTATCCGTACCATCGCTCCCGGCCGGCACGGCAGATCGGCCATTGTCAGCCATCTCTCCAGGTGCCGGCTTTTGTTTTCCGGCAGTTCCCAAGCGAGCGGAGCGTCTTATGAAAGCGATGTCTGGCCGGACTGCCGGCGACACAGGAAAGTCGGGAAAGATCCGGGAGCGTGCCGCATTGCTGGTGGCCCTGTCGCTCTGCCTGTCGGCACAGGCTCAATCGCCTGCCCGGGACGAGGCTGCGCTGGTGCGCGCCTACTCCCGGGCGCTTCATGATGCCGTCCATACGCACTGGCAGCCACCGGACGGCGCGGACGTGACCGGGGTCTGTGCGCTGGTGGTAAGGCAGCTGCCAGGCGGTGATGTGCTCGATGTGCAACCGCACCCGACCTGTGAATACGACGAGGCGGGCCAGGCGTCGGTAGTGGATGCCGTATTCCAGGCCAGTCCGTTGCCTTATCGAGGATACGAGACGGTATTCAGCCGCGAGTTGCGGCTGATGTTCCAGACGGAATGACTGCGGCGGGTCAGCCATCGATCCGATGAAGGCGACTGCGGGAACGCCCAGCACCATCATCCTGAAACACCGGGGCGGTGAACTCATCCGCATCGAGGCCAACTACAGAAACCGGTAGTAAGCCACATACCCATAATGTCAATGGAGTGAGCATGAGCATTGAACTGGGATCGACCCATACATTCGTGACCGGAGCGGTCCGTCACCGCAAGCTGGGCTACTTTGCCAGTCAGGATGATCAGGTCGACAGAAATATCGCCCACAGTCATTTCTACGGCTTCAACAAGGGGCAGCTCGGTTATGTGGAGATCCAGCCCTGGCTCACTGTATCCATGACGATAACCAAACACCCGCTCGAGCAAATGCTGGCCCTTTCTCCGGCGGGTCAGATAAAGCTCTTCGGTAGCGGCCAGCAAAGCCTCGAGACCATCAGCACGCCTCAGGGCTCCCCGGGCGTCCGTGGAGCGATGCGCAAGGTTCGCACCATTGCCGGGCGGACCTACGCAGTAGGCATGAATCGTCAAGTCTATCGTCGAGATGGAGAAAATCAGTGGATCTGCCTGGATCAGGCGATACGTCCAGGCGCGGGCGAGGTAAAGGGTTTCGAAACCATCGACGGCTACGGCGACGATGAGATCTACACCGCCGGCTGGGGTGGCGAACTCTGGCAGTTCGATGGAAAGCACTGGCAAGAACTGCGCAGCCCGACCCACCAATTGCTGACAAGCCTGCTCTGTGCCGAAGACGGATTCGTCTATGCCGCGGGGCGGCGGGGCCTGTTGCTGAAGGGACGTCGCGAGGCCTGGCAGGTTGTCGAACAGGACCTCGCGGAAGACATATGGGATATGGCCTGGTTCGACGGCCGGCTGCACGTATCGACAAGCCAAGGAATCTACGTGCTCCAGGGCGAGCAACTGGTTCCTGTCGATTTTGGAAGTGAACGCCCAACGAGCTTCCATCATCTCAGTCAGGCAGATGGCGTCCTCTGGTCGATCGGGGCAAAGGATATCTTTGCCTTCGATGGCCATGACTGGAGCAGGCTGGCCTGATCGCAACGGTGCTCGAGCAGCACGCGGAGGAAGCCGTCTTTCTTGCCGGTCTACGCCACCAGGCCGTACAGGCTCCCCACTAGGACTCCAACCACCCGACCACCTTGGACAACCGCATCGAAGCCCGTCTGGACGGCCTGCGTATCGCAGGATACGCCCCCCGGCGATGCGGCATCAGGCGGGAACCCGTATCCAATCGAGAAGGAAGTTGAACCATGGGCGCACCCCGGAATTTCGCCTGGAGTTTCATCGACGTCGCCGTTCTCAGTGAGGATCGTGTCTACCTGACTGCCGCACATGACGGCTCTTCCAGCAAGAACATCCCGGCAAGCTCCGTGCTTCGGTGGAATGGAAAATGGGCCAGCAGGTCGTTCGGGATCGCGGCCGTCAGCCTGTGCGTGGTCACCCATCCGGAAAGATACGGTGCTGACACTGGGTCATGACGGCAAGGTGGTCCGCTGGGGTTCCAGGGACTTCTCGGAAATGCATATCGACCCATCCAGCGATGGCCCCGGAGTCCGCGGGGGAATGCGTGAAATCCGGGCCATCGCGATGGAGAAACATGGAAGTAGGTGTCCTACAGATAGGGTTTCCGCTCTGTGGCGCACTCGTCGAAACCCCGATGGCACACACTTCCGCGTGACTGCCATCCCATTCTTCACGCCTGCCGGGTAAGCTTTGCGCTTCTCCACACGGACGTCCACGCTTGCCGAACCTGTCCAGTCCCCAAGCTCTCTGGCACTGGCTGCACCAGTGGCGCAGCAACCACCTGAAGGTCGACCGCATCGCGGTGCTCGAACACGTGGCCGAGGCCGGATCGCTCGGCCCGCGCTACACCTTCATGACGGTGATGTCCTGCGGCATCGCCATGCTCGGCCTGCTGCAGAACTCGGTGGCGGTGATCATCGGCGCGATGCTGATCTCGCCGCTGATGGGACCGATCGTCGAGCTCGGCATGTCGCTGGCCACGTTCGACTTCCGCAACATGCGCGCGGCGCTGAAGACACTCACGGTCGGGATGGCCGTGGCGCTGCTGACCGCGATCCTGATCGTGTCGGTGTCGCCGCTGCGCGAGCCGACCCCGGAGATCCTCGCCCGCACCGAGCCGACCCTGTTCGATCTGCTGGTGGCGGTGTTCTCCGGACTGGCCGGCGCCTACGCGACGATCACCCGCAAGGGCGAGACCATCGTCGGTGTCGCGATCGCGACTGCGCTGATGCCTCCGTTGGCGGTGACCGGCTTCGGCATCGCGATCGGCAACGGCAGCATCGCGGGTGGGGCGGCGTTCCTGTTCATGACCAACCTGCTCGCGATCGCGCTGAGCGTAACGATGATGGCGCGCTGGTACGGTTTCGGCGCGACCGATTCGCCCAAGCAGACCGCCTGGCAGGCGAGCCTGATCGTCGGCACGTTCGTGCTGCTGTCGATCCCGCTCGGGCTCGCCCTGCGCGAGATCGCCGCACGCGGCCTGGTCGAGCGCAGCGTGCGCACCACGCTCGACGCTGCGGCACGTGAAAGCAAGGGCCAGGTCACCTCGCTGCGGGTCGAGCGGCGCGACCGCGCCCTGCACGTGGACGCGGTGCTGCTGACCCCGCAACATCGACCGCAGCTGGGCCAGGCGCTGGAACGTCTGCTGGAAACCGAGCTCGGCCAGCCGGTGGTGGTGGAGCTGCGCGAGGTGCTGACCGCCGACGACGTCACCCTGGCCCGCGACCAGGCGTCGCTGGCACAACTGCGCGACAGCGTGCAGCGGCTGCAATCGGCCGCGCGACAGGATGCCGAGGCACGTACTGCCAGCGAACGGGCGCTGGTCGAACTGCACGAACGTGCAGTATCGCAGCTGGGCGCGTTCGAAGTACTGCAAGGCGGTCAGCAGGCCCGTTGGCGGCTGAAGTCCGAAGCCGGGCTGGACTTGGCCGCGGCCCGACAGATGGAATCGGCACTGGTCGGAGCCGGCACCGCTCCGCAGGTGGACGTGATTCCGGCGCTGCAGCCGCTGCCGGCGATCGGTTTCGCCGACGACAGCGCCGAGCTGGATGCTGCCGGACGCGAAGCTGTGCAGGACATCGCCTGGGCCCTGCAGCGCTGGCAGCTGCACTCGGTCGTCGTGACCGGCCATGCCGGGGGTGACGCCGACCTCGCCCTGGCCCGTGCCGAGGCCGTCGCGGAGGCCCTGCGCGAGGCCGGTGTCAGGGTCGATGCGGCCACTGGCGCCGACCGCAGCGCCACCCATGCCCTGATTGCACGCGAAGGCGGTGACGCGGTCCGTTCTGCACGGGTGCAGGTCGTGACGTCCTCACGCTGATCGCTGCAGCGAGTCCATCGCGCGCCCGGTCGGGCGCGCCGGGCCCGGCTTCCAGCGCCGGTCCAGCCACAGCTTGGCCAGCACCGCGACCAGCAACGGCCCGAACCAGGCCAGGTACTGCAGCGAGCTGCCGCCCAGCGAGGGCAACAGGCGCGGCAGGCCGATGCCGAGGAAGGCGATATGGGTGGCGATGCCGTTGCCGAGCATCGAAGTGTAATGCTCGGTCCGCCACCAGCCCGGCCGTGCCGCCATTTTCTCGCGTCGAATGCGCTTGAGCAGCGTGTCGATGCCGGCCACCAGCCCGATCGACGAGAATCCCATCAATAGAGGCGAGTTCACCCGCACGCCGAGTGCCAGTACCGCCGCACCGGTCAGCAGCGACAGCACGCCCAGCACCACGAACACCGGCCCGGTGTAGCGGACCACATCGTGCTTGTCGCGGACCGCGCGCCAGGCCGACCACACTGCGGTGCTGGTGATCACGACCAGATAGGCGAGGAAGGCCGCGGTGACCGGCTGACCACGCTGGTACTGGACCACGCACATCGGCAGTGCGGTGGCGATCACGCAGACCATTGCCAGCAGGTAGGCTCGACCAACGAGGCGATGCGGCTGGCTGCCCTTGCGCAGCAATGCCGCCGACCAGAACGTGAGCAGCGCCACTGTGCCGGCCGCGACGTGGGTGGCGAAAAGCAGGCCATAGGCATTCATTGCGATGACTCCTGTGCATGCAAGGCCGGACATCGACCCGCAAGCACAGCCTGCGGTCATCGCCGACACGGACGCAGTGCCTGCGGTCATCACATCGACATGCCGGAAGTCACTTTCGAATCACCGGCATTGCATGGGCACGTCCGTGGGGCGCAGCATGGCGACATGACCCAGCGCCTGCGCCCATTGCTGCAACCGTTGAACCTGGCCGCGATCGTGACCGTGGCCACGGTCGGCATGGCCATCCAGCTCGACTCCGTCACCGCGGTCGGCACCGTCTGGGGATTGCTGGGCTTGTTCATCGCCGCCCTGCTGGCGCTCGACGTGCTTCCGGCAGCGTCGTGGTCGCGCGCGGTGCTGTATCTGGTGCAAAGCGCATGCGCATTCGCGGTGATCGCGCTGGCGCCGCGCACAGGGGTCGCGCCGATACTGCTCGTGATCCTGGTTGCAGAGTTGGTGATGGACTACCCGCTGCGCGTGGTCCTGCCGCTGGCCTTGCTGTTCAACCTCATTCTCTATGCGCTGTTGGCATCCGCCGGGCGCGACCCGGTCTGGCTGCAGGTCGTGCTGTACATGGGGTTCCAGGCGTTCGCCATGCTGACCACCTGGTACGCGCGCACGGCCGAGGAAGCGCGCGACCGTCTCGCCGCGGTCAATGCCGACCTGCTCGCCACCCGCAGCCTGCTCGCCGACAGCGTGCGCGACCGCGAACGCCTGCGGGTCGCGCGTGAACTGCACGACGTGGCCGGCCACAAGCTGACCGCGTTGACCCTCAATCTGCGCGTGCTGGCCGCCGACCTGCCGCCGCGCCACGAGTTGCAGCAGGCCGAGCAACTGGCGGGTGAGCTGCTCGGCGACATCCGCCGCATCGTCCACGCGGTCCGCGACGAGCGTGGTTTCGACCTTGCGACTGCATTGCGTGCACTGGCCGCGCCGCTGCCGCGCCCGCAACTCGACCTGCGCATCACCCCGGACGTGCACGTCGCCGATCCCGACACCGCCGAGACCCTGCTGCGGCTGGTCCAGGAAGCGCTGACCAACACCGCGCGCCACACCAGCGCCGATCGCGTCCGGGTTTCGCTGGCGATGGTGGACGGCGACATCCGCGTCGACATCGAGGACGACGGCCACCTGAGAGGTCCACTGCGCGAGGGCAGCGGCCTGACCGGGATGCGCGAACGTGTGCAGGCACGTGGCGGCCGGATCGAGTTCGGGTCGTCATCGGCAAGCGCGTTGCGGATCGAGGCATGGTTGCCGGCGGCGGAGCAGGGATGAGGTCATGACCGCCGGATCACAGGCCCCCCGTATCGCCCTCGCCGACGACCAGGCGATCGTCCGTGCCGGCTTGCGTGCCCTGCTGGAGCGCCAGGGCATCAAGGTCGCGTTCGAAGCCGACGATGGCCGGCAACTGCTCGAGCGGCTGGCCGCGACGCCGGTCGACGTCGTGCTCAGCGACATCCGCATGCCGGTGCTGGACGGCATCGCTACGGTCCGCGAGCTGCGCGCGCACGGCGACACCACCCCGGTATTGCTGCTGACCACCTTCGACGACAGCGAGCTGCCGCTGCTCGCCGCCGAAGCCGGCGCGCAGGGCTTCCTGCTCAAGGACGCGACCCCGCCGGAACTCTACGACGCGATCGTGCGCGTGGCCGCCGGCGAAACCCTGCTGCAGCCGGTCAACACCGCGCCGGTGCGGTCACGCTATCAGTACCACGACGACAGCCCGCCGAGCGAACGCTTCAGCCAGCGCGAGGTCGCGGTCCTGCGCCTGATCGCCGGCGGCTATTCGAACCGCGAGATCGCGCGGGCGATGTTCCTTGCCGAAGGCACGGTCAAGAACTACGTATCGGCCATCCTAGACAAGCTCGACACCCGCGACCGCACCCGTGCGGTGCTGAAGGCGATCACGCTGCGGGTGATCTGAGCACCCGCGGACTGGTCTCGCGCTGCAGGTCACTGCACCGGGGTCGCAACCATGTCGCGGATCATGGCATCCAGCTTCTGGATGTCCGCAGGGTGTCCTTCAGGCTTGAGCTGGCTCGAGACCAGGTACCCAAGAATGGAGTTTCCGTTGTCCCGGCGCGTCACCAGGACGAGGTCGTGATCGCGGTCGATCAGCAGGTACTGGCCACCCCAGCCATCGGCCAGCACCGCATTGAGTTCCGAGTTCAGCCACCACGAATAGCCGAAGCCGTCATAGAACGGACTGTCGGGAACCGAGTACGGCGTGGTGCTGCGATCCAGCCATTGCTTCGAGACGATCCGTTCGCGACCCCACAGGCCGTCCTGTTGCACAAGCACCCCCAGACGCGCCAGGTCACGCGCGCTCATGTGGATTCGGTAGGTCCTGAAGTCGGAGTCCGAGCCCCTGCTGTCGTACAGGACATGGCTTGCATGGAAATCCTGCATTCCCAGTGGCACCGCCAGCCACGAGTCCAGCGCTTCGCCGATCGGGATTCCGGCCTGCTGTTCGAAGATGGCACCAAGAACGTTGAAGTCCCAGTTGTTGTAGAAGTAGTGCTCGCCGGGCAGGAACTGCCCGCGTCGGGGGCGGCCGTCTTTGTTCTCCACGGTTTCGGCCCCGGAATGGAGGTAGACCCCCGAGCGCGACTGCAACAGCTGTTCGATCGTGGCCAGCTTCTCGGTCTCGGTCAACGGGATCGCGCCCTCGTCGATGCCCAGTTCGGCAAGCGTCGCATCCAGATCGATCAGTCCGCGATCCCAGGCGATCCCGAACAGCAGGCTGAGGACGCTCTTGCGGACAGACGCCAGACTCATGGGGAGATCGACCGCTCCATGGCTCAGCAGCACCTTCCCGTCCCGGACCGCGATGAACGCCTCGATCCCGTCCGCTTCCTTTTCGATCCAGGTCACCAGTCGCCCGGCATGCTCCGCCGTCATGGGAGCCGAGGCCACAGGAACGGGATTGGATGCAATCGCCTGCCGGTCGACAAAGGGCCGGCACCCCCACACCAGCACGATCAACGCCACCATCGACAGAACGGCCGCAAAAACTTTGAGGAAACGTCGTTTGCTCACCGAGTCCGGCTCCTGAAGTTCCGATATCCGGTCACATCGCGGATGAAACCGCTCTTGCGAGTTGCAGGCAGGCGGCGGTCATCGGCTCCGCCCGCTCGCTGGCACAATGGCGGAAGTCCAGCGGCAGGCCGTCGACCTCGCGCTGCTCGCCCACCGCGAGACTGAACCTTGCATGCGCCTCGGCATCGGGCCTGCAGCGCAGCACGCTGCTGCCCAACGTCGTCGCCACGCTCCCGCAGGCACCGCCGAACACTGCGTAGTGGCAGTGGCCGCTGTCGCTGGACAGGCATTCGAAACGGGCGCTGGCCGGCATCAGCCGGGCACGGCTGTGGAAGGCATCGCGGCCATCGACCTGGGTCCGAACGACGTGGCTGCTGCCCGGACCGTCGACACAGCCGGCCAACGCACTCCCGACCACAACGGCCAGCACGACGGACCGGACGATCGACAACATGCCGTTGGCGGACTGCCTGCGGGCGGGACGGGGGTGGGCGGGGCGCATGGGAATCCTTCCTTCCCGGCAATGGATGCCGGTGTGCTTGCGGAGCTTCGACGTGGATCAGGACCTGGCGACGGGCTACATGTGACGGAAAAGGGTCATGAACGGCGCACTGACCGGGAGGGTCTCCTCGCGATTGCGCAGGCGCAGGGTGCCGCGCCCACTGTCGTCGCGGACAATCGCGGCGATCGCGCGCAGGTTGACGATGGTCGAACGGTGGACCTGCTTGAACACGGTCGGGTCGAGCACTTCGAGCAGGTCGCGGATCGGCTTGCGGATCAGCGCCTCGCCCTCGGCAGTGACGACCACGGTGTACTTGTGGTCGGCGCGGAAGTAGATGACATCGTCGACCAGGATCAGCCGGGTCTCGCGGCCGGCGCTGGCGGTGATCCAGGTCAGCGGTTCGGCCGGCGCCAGCGCAACGCCCTTCATGCGCGCGGCGAGCGCATCGAGCAGGGCGGCATCGAGCCCGGGACCGGGCGGTGACTGCAGCCGCCGCACGGTCGCGTCCAGCCGTTCCGGATCGACCGGCTTGAGCAGGTAGTCGACCGCACCGTGCTCGAAGGCCTCGACCGCGTACTGGTCGTAGGCGGTGATGAAGACGATGCGGGTGGCCGGACTGGCTTCGATGGCGGCGGCGGCCACATCCATGCCGGTCAGGCCGGGCATGCGGATATCGAGGAAGGCCACGCCCGGACGATGCTGTTCGATCGCTTCCAGCGCGCCGGCACCGTCGTCGCACTCGGCGACGATCTCCAGCTCCGGCCATGCCCGTTGCAGCAGCTCGACCAGCGACTGCCGCAGCAGGGCCTCGTCCTCGGCCACGATCGCCGTGGGCATCGGGCGCAGATCAGCCATGGCGGCGCTCCTCATTGCCAGGGCCCTCGCCTGGCGGCGTCGCCAGCGGCAGGGTGATCGTGGCCGCGACGCCACGCGGGAAGTTGGCTACCACCGACAGCTGCGCCGCTTCGCCATAGGTCAGCCGCAGGCGCTCGCGCACGTTCTTCAGGCCAATGCCGGTGCCGGTGGTCTGGCGGCTGCCATCGTCGATGCCGAAGCCGATGCCGTCGTCGGCCACGGTCATCGCCAGTTTCGATTCGCTCGCACGCGCCAGCAGCCATACGGTGCCGCCGCCGGGCTTGGGCTCCAGGCCGTGCTTGATCGCGTTCTCGACCAGGGTCTGCAGCATCATCGGCGGCATCGGCAGCCCCAGCAGGTCGTCGGGCACGTCCAGCTGCACCTGCAGGCGCGGGCCCATGCGCAGCCTGAGGATCTCCAGGTAAGCGCGCGAACGCTCCAGCTCATCGCCGACGGTCGACATCGATTCGTCGGTGCGCGGCAGCGAGCGACGCAGGTACTCGATCAGATGGCCGAGCATCAGGTCGGCGCGCGGCGGGTCGTGCCGGGTCAGCACCTGCGCGCTGGCGAGGGTGTTGTACAGGAAGTGCGGTTCGACCTGCGCATGCAGCAGGCTCAACTTGGCCACGGTCAACTCCTTCTCGGTCGCAGTCTGTTTGGCCGCCGCCCGTTCGCTGCGGCGGCGCTCGGAGACGCGACGGGTGATGGCGCGGGTGATCGCCTCGATGTTCTCGAGATTGGCGCCGTCATCGACCCGGAACCAGTCGTTCCAGGCATCGCTTTCAGGCTCGCAGACCACCGTCGCGCTGCTGGTGCCGTCGCCCGGCACCAGGGTGGCGAGGATGCGGTGACGGGTGCTGCGGAACAGGCGGTTGAGGGTGTTGCCCAGACGCGAGGTCCAGTCGCCGCCGGCACCATCGGGTTGCGGCCGCGGCGCGCGTGCACGCACCTGCAGGCTGTCGCGCAGGCTTTCGACGCTTTCGACATCGGGCAGCTCCCGGATCGCCGCTTCCAAGACCTCGAAGGCCTCGTCGGCATCGAGCGGTATCTCGATCTGCCGGCGCTGGCGGTTGGCGACGGTGCTGGTATCGACATTGCCGGCGATCATCCGTACCCGGCGCAGGTGCGAGAACCCCAGCGAAACCACGAACGCGGCGGCAATCAGGAACAGGACGAAGAACGGCAGGATGTCCGGCAGCGGCAGCGAGTCCCAGGCCATCGCCACGACGACGAACAGCACGGCCCAGGCCAGCAGGCGGCGAGCGATGAAGGCGTAGGGGAAGCTCATGGGCGGGGTGGCGGGGTGGCGTGGGCTTGGGATCGGAACGGAGTCGAGCATAGCTCCGCGGCCGCGGCACGGAAGGGCCATTGCGACGAAGCAGGGGACGACGCGACGAAACCATGGATGCGCGGAGTGGACCCGGGGTTGCATCGCCCGGCAAGGATGGAGATGCGCGGAGGAGGATCAGTCCGGCCGCCGCTCGCGGTCGACGCCCATCGCGTCGAGATAGGCCTGCAGGCCGCGCAGCGGGTCGCCGTCGTCGAAGCGCTCGCCACTGTCGCGGTATTCGACGATGCGGTCGGGACGGAAGTTGCGGAAGTCGCCGCGCAACCGGCACCACGCACCCAGCGTCCAGCTTCCGCCCCAGAACATCAGGCACAGTGGCTCGATCTCGCGCGCACTGTCGCGGCCAGCCTCATCGCGGTAGTCGATGCACAGCACCCGGCACTCGATCACCGCCGCATGCAGGGCGTCGATCCGGCCACTGGTTTCCATTCGTTTCACTTCCGGCGCGAAGATCCGCGAGCGGTCGCTGCGCGCACGCAGCTCGGGCGGCAGCACCGCCTCGATCTTGAGCAGCGCGGTAGTCGCGCCGCGGCCGAGCCGCCCGCCACCGAATGCACGCACGAAGCGCGATCCGACCACCAGGGCTTCGAGCTCGTCGGGCGTGAACATCAGCGGTGGAATGTCCGAGCCCTTGCGCAGCAGGTAGCCGACCCCGGCCTCGCCCTCGATCGGCACCCCGGAACGCTGCAGGTCGGCCACGTCGCGATAGACCGTGCGCGGCGAGACCTCCAGCGTTTCGGCGAGCTGTTGTGCGGTGATGGCACGGCGGCGTCCACGCAGGGCATGGATCAACAGGAACAGGCGGTCGGCGCGGCGCATGCGGCATCTTCGCAGGCAGATGCGGCCGGCTCAATCGCGGCGCGGTGGATGATGTGGTGGTGCATCTGCCAACGGCCGAAGCAGAAATAAAAGTCCCGGCGGCCGTCGTCGATGACGGCAGGTGCGGGACCGGGAGTTGGACCGGGCTGGTTCACGACGGCGTCCTCATGTTCGGGCGATGTGAGGCGACAGACGCAGCAGGCGCTAGCGTCCGGTTCAGGTGCACGGGTATAGCCTGCGCCGCCACTGTTGCCAGCCTGATGGCAGCAGTCCCTGCAGACACTCTCTGACAGGTTGTTGAAGAGCGCGCAGCGTGCGCGTTCCAGGACATGGCTGCACGTGCATGACACGTGCACACCGCCTTGATCGCGGTGAACCGCAGGCGAATGTCATCCCCGGTTCGCGATCGCCTGCGCATGTCTGTCATGCCATCGCCGCAGACTGCCCGCGCCGGCCCGCCAGGCCGCGCGGCATCCGTCTCACTCCATGCAACCGCAAACGGACAGCATCAGGTCATGAACGACACCATCGAACTGCAACGACTGCGCGAGGCCCACGCCCGCACCGAAGCCACGTTCTCCCAGGTTCGGTGCCGTGCCGGCCGCGGCGCAGATCCCGATTTCGAACGCCGGCTCGACCACCACCAACGCACCCTGCGCGGCCTGCTCGACGACGACGCGGACCTCGCCAGTGCCGCGATCTCCGCCGCCAAGCGCGCCATGACCGCCGCCGACCCGGCCGCGCCGCTGATGATGCTGGAGATGGCGCGGGAGGCCCTGGCTCATGCCATCCGGCGCAAGTTTTCCGGCGTGAACCGGCACGCGGCGTAGCCCTCGTCCCGGACCCGACGGCAACGCTGTCTGCGCAAACACCACGAAAGCCCTGCTTTCAAGCGTCCCATCGGCGACAATGGCGCTCTTTCCCGCCACCGTTCCGTCGCCATGTCGCAAGCCAGCACCGTCTCCCTCACGCGTTACCTGCTCGAAGAGCAACGCGCCGGCCACATCAACGCCGATCTGCGCCTGCTGATCGAGGTCGTCGCCCGCGCCTGCAAGAGCATCTCGATCGCCGTCGGCAAGGGCGCGCTGGGTGGCGTGCTCGGCGATGCCGGCAGCGACGGCGAGGCCAGCATCAACATCCAGGGCGAGGCGCAGAAGAAGCTCGACGTGCTCAGCAACGAGATCCTGCTCGAGGCCAACGCCTGGGGCGGCCACCTGGCCGGGCTGGCCTCGGAGGAGATGGACCACTCGCTGCCGATCCCGGACGTGCATCCGCGCGGCAACTACCTGCTGCTGTTCGATCCCCTCGATGGCAGCTCCAACATCGACGTCAACATCTCGGTCGGCACCATCTTCTCGGTGCTGCGCTGCCCCGAGGGCGTGACCACCCCGGGCGACGAACATTACCTGCAGCCCGGCACCGCCCAGCTCGCCGCCGGCTACTGCACCTACGGGCCGAGCACGATGCTGGTGCTGACGATCGGGCATGGCACCCACGCCTTCACCCTCGATCGCGAGATCGGCAGCTTCGTGCTGACCCAGCGCGACATGAAGATCCCGGAGGAGACCAGGGAATTCGCGGTCAACATGTCCAACCAGCGCTTCTGGGAGCCGCCGATGCAGCGTTATGTCGGCGACCTGCTGGCCGGCCGGGAAGGGCCCCGCGGCAAGGATTTCAACATGCGCTGGGTCGCCAGCATGGTCGCCGACGTGCACCGCATCCTGACCCGCGGCGGCATCTTCAGCTATCCGCTCGACAGCAAGTGCGCGGGGAAAGGCGGGAAATTGCGCCTGATGTACGAGGCCAACCCGATGGCATTCCTGGTCGAACAGGCCGGCGGCGCCGCCAGCACCGGGCGGCAGCGGATGATGGAGGTGCCGCCGACCGGGCTGCACCAGCGGGTGCCGGTGTTCCTCGGCTCGAAGGCCGAGGTCGAGGCCGCGGTGCGCTACCACGTCGAGGCCGACTGACGGGTCGAACCCGCCGCATTTGACCGCCGGCAGCCTGGCCATGCGAGGATGCCGATCAGTCCCGTTTACATCTACGTCCCATGTCCGACACCCCCGACTTCATCGAGGTCTACCCCGACGCGTTGAGCCGCGCCCAGTGCGACGCGCTGATCGAACGTTTCAAGAGCAGCGGCGCCGACGGCCCCGGCCTGGTCGGTGGCGGCCACCGGCCGGAACTGAAGGACAGCCGGGACATCACCCTCGGCGGCAAGCCGGAGTGGCGCGACGCCGAGGCGATGCTCAACACCGCCGTGTTCAGGGGCCTGATGGCCTACCTGCGGCGCTACCCGTACACCCTGATCGCACCGCTGATGCTGGAGGTGGCCGGCGAGGATGGCGGTCGCCACCGGCTCACCGCCGAGCGCCTGCAGGCAATGAGCGACGAGGCCCTGGCCGGAGTAATGCAGACGGTGATGCGGCCGGGCTCGATCAACCTGCAGCGCTATACCGGTGGGCGCGGCGGCTACCCGTACTGGCATTGCGAGCTGTTCCCGCGCGACCCCGGCGGCGAAACCCTGCATCGCCACCTGCTGTGGACGATCTACCTCAACGACGGCTTCAGCGAAGGCGAGACCGAGTTCCTGCACCAGCAGCGCAAGATCGCGCCGAAGGCAGGCAGCCTGCTGATCGCGCCAGCCGCGTTCACCCATACCCACCGCGGCAACCGCCCGCAGGGCGGCGACAAGTTCATCGCGACGAGCTGGGTGCTGTTCCAGCGCGCCGAAGCGCTGTTCGGCGGCGGCCGCGGCGCACGCGGCGGCTGAAGAACACGAGTCCGTTTCAGGATTCGCGGCCCTGCGGCTGATTCAGCACCAGCCAGTACAGGCCGACCTGTTTGACCGCCCAGACGAACTGTTCGAAATCGACCGGCTTCTGGATGTAGCTGTTGACGCCAAGCGCATAGCTGCTGTCGACATCCAGCGGTTCGGCGCTGGTGGTCAGCACCACCACCGGCAGGTTGCGGGTGGTCTCGTTCTCGCGGATCGCGGTAAGCACCTCGCGGCCGTCGACCCGCGGCAGATTGAGGTCGAGCAGCACGATCGAGGGCAGTTCGCCGGGGTCGCGGTCGGCATGGGCGCCGCGCGCGAACAGGTAGTCGAGGGCTTCGACGCCGTCCTTCGCTACAACCAATCGGTTGGCGACATTCGCCTCCTCGAATGCGAGCCGGGCCAGCTCGGCGTCGTCCGGGTTGTCCTCGACCAGCAGAATCACTTTCTCCATCAATCCACATCTCCGTGAATGGCTTTTGTCGCCGTGTCCGCGGCGACACGGGGCGCGCCCGTGGCACGGCGGGCCGTCACCGCCGACGCCTGCTCGCGGGGCAGGCGCACCACGAAGCAACTGCCCACACCCGGGGTCGAGTCGGCCTGCAGCAGGCCGCCGTGGCGTTCGGCCACCCGCCGCGCGATCGCCAGGCCGAGGCCGTGGCCGCCGCCCTGTTCGGGGCCATGCAGGCGCTGGAACGGCTCATAGAGTTTGTGCGCATAACGCATGTCGAAACCGCTGCCGTTGTCGCGGATCTCGACTTTCAGCATCCCGCCTTCGGCTTCGCCGCTGATCTGGACCAGGGCATCGGGTCGGTCCCGGGTGAACTTCCAGGCATTGTCGATCAGTTCGTCGAGCATCGCCTTGAGCAGGCGCTCGTCGCCCTCGACTTCCAGTCCGGGCTGGATCCGCACCTGCACCACCCGTGCCGGGTCGGTGTCCTGATGCTCGGCCCAGGTCCAGTCGGCGAGCAGGCTCAGATCGACCGGACCCAACCGCATCTCGGCGCGGGTTGCCTGCGACAACCGCCCCAGTGCCGCCAGCAGGCCCGACATCCGCGCGGCGGCGGAACGGATGCGCTCGAGGTGGTCGCTGGAAACATCGTCGAGCTGGCCTTCGAGGTTGCGGGCCAGGCGTTCGGAAAAGCCCTCGATCGCACGCAGCGGCGCGCGCAGGTCGTGGGTGACCGCGTCGGCAAACAGTTGCAGCTGCCGGTGCGACACCTCCAGTTCGGCACCGCGGTGCTCGACACTGGCACGCAGGCTGGCCTCGCGCGCGACCTCGTCGGCGATGTCATGGATCTGGGCCAGCAGGCACAACGGCTGCCCCTCGCGATCGCGCAGTACCGCGACATTGAGGTGGGCATGCAGTACCGAACCATCGCTGCAGATGTAGCGCCTGCGCTGGTCGAGCATGTTGTCGGGATGGCGCATCAACTCCTGCACGAACTCGACGCAGGCCTCGACCTCGTCGGGGTGGACGATATCGAGGTAGCGGCGCCCGATCAGTTCGCTGCTGTCATAACCGAGCATCCGGCAGAACGCCGGATTGACCTCCTGCATGACCCCATCCATGTCGGCCAGCGCCATGCCGATACCCGACGCCGCCATTACCAGGCGGAGGGCGTCATCACCTGGGAGGCGCGCAAGGATGGAGGACATTACGACACACTCGTTACCTAGTGCTCGAAGTGTAACTACCGGCCGTGATGGCATAGTGCAGGATCAGAACAGCTCCCCCTGCGGTGTCGGGCGCCGCGGCGGCACGAAATGGCGGGTTTCCAGTGCTGGCAGTCGACCGTAGCCGAGACGACGGTGGGCGCGGGCGAATCGCTGCGCTACCAGTTCGGCGAAGGGCCCGGTTCCGCGCATGCGGGTGCCGAACGCGCTGTCGTAATCCTTGCCGCCGCGCATTTGCCGGATCAGGCTCATCACGTGCGCGGCTCGGTCGGGGTAGTGCAGCTCCAGCCATTCGCGCCAGATCTGCTTGAGTTCGTGTGGCAGCCGCAGCAGGACATGCCCGGCCGCATGCGCGCCCGCTTCGTGCGCGGCCTCCAGGATCGCTTCGATCTCGCCGTCATTGATCATCGGGATCACCGGTGCGGCCAGTATCCCGACCGGCACCCCCGCCGCGTGCAGCTCGCGCACCATTTTCAGTCGCGTATGCGGTGCCGACGCGCGCGGTTCCATCCGTGCCGCGAGCCGGTTGTCCAGGGTGGTGATCGATACGTACACGGTGACCAGCCGCTCACGTGCCATCGCCGCAAGCAGATCGAGATCGCGCAGGATCGTCGCGCCCTTGGTCACGAAGCTGACCGGGTGCCGACATTCGGCCAACACCTCCAGGCACTGGCGGGTGATCCGGTAGCGGCGCTCGATCGGCTGGTAGGCATCGGTGTTGATGCCCAGCGCGATCGGCGCACAGCGGTAGCCCGGTTTCGACAGCTCGTGCCGGAGCCGTTCGGCGGCGTTGCCCTTGGCGAACAACCGGGTTTCGAAGTCCAGTCCCGGCGACAGGTCAAGGTAGGCGTGCGAGGGCCGGGCGAAGCAATAGACGCAGCCGTGCTCGCAGCCGCGGTACGGGTTGACCGACTGGCTGAAGCCGATGTCGGGCGAGTCGTTGCGACTGATGATGGTCCGAGCGCGCTCCTCCTGCACACGGGTGGCGGGGTGGGGTTGGTCGGCGAGTTCGGCACCGAGCGAGCCCCAGCCGTCGTCCTCGCCTTCGACCCGGGTCACCGCGTAGCGTCCGTCCACGTATGAGGCCGCACCGCGCCCCTTCACGCGGTGTGGAGACGGGGCAATGGCTTTGCGGGCATCATCCATGCTGTCCAGCCTACCCCCAACCTGTCGCAACCGGCGCGACGCCGGTCGAACCGATCCGGATACCCGCCCTTCCATGCCCGACACCCTGACCGATCTCTGGCACGCCCTGGCCTCGATCCCGAACCTGGCGCTCTACCTCGGTATCGGTTGGGCGGTGTATCTGGCCGGGATCGGCAGTTGGATCATCCTGCAAAAGCGCGAACCGGCGGCCACCCTCAGCTGGCTGTTGTCTCTCGCGGCGTTGCCCTATGTCGGATTTTTCATCTACTACTTTTTCGGGCCACAGAAGATCCGCAGGCAGAGACTGCGGCGACGTCGCAGCCGGGATTCGCTGCCGCCTCCCCCCATGGGCCTGCTGCCGGACCCGGAGGCGATCGAACTTGCCTGCCTGGTGCAGGCGCTGACCGGTCTGCCTCAAACCACCGCCACCCGCGCCGAACTGTTGATCGATGGCGGCGCCAAGTACGAAGCCCTGCTGGATGCGGTCGCGACCGCGCAGAAGGACATTCATCTTGAGTACTACATCTTTTCTCCCGACCGTACCGGTACGGCGCTGCGCGATGCGCTGGTCGAACGTGCGCGCGCCGGCGTGACGGTGCGGCTGCTGCTCGACGCAGTCGGTTCCGGCCAGACCCCGCGCCGGTTCCTGCAGCCGCTGGTCGATGCCGGCGGCGAGGTCGCCTGGTTCCACCCGATGCGACTGCGCTGGTTCTGGAAACGACCGTGGCTGAACCTGCGTACCCACCGCAAGATCGTGGTGATCGACAGCCGCATCGCCTTTACCGGTGGTATCAACGTCACCGACGAGGAGAACGAACGCCTGCGCGCGGATGCCTATCGCGACCTTCACCTGCGGCTGGAGGGCAATGTCGTGCTGGCGCTGCAGCTGATTTTCATCGAGGACTGGGCCTATGCGACTGGTGGACCGCCGCTGCACCTGCCGTCTTCGGCACGCGTCGCAGGCAGCATTGCCGCGCAAGTGATCGTTTCCGGCCCCGACTCGGCCTCGGAAGCGATTCATCGCGCGCATGTCAGCGCCATTCACGGCGCCCAACGGCGCGTCTGGCTGGTCACCCCATACTTCGTGCCCGGCGAGGCCGCGCGCATGGCGCTGACCTCGGCCGCGCTCGGCGGACTCGACGTCCGACTGCTGGTGCCCCTGCTCAGCGACAGCCGGCTGGTGACCTGGGCGGCACGCTCGTACTTCGACGAACTGTTGCTCGCCGGCGTGCGCATCTTCGAATACGGTCCACGCATGCTGCACACCAAAGCGCTGCTCTGCGACGACGATCTGGCCCTGCTCGGCAGCGCCAATTTCGACCATCGAAGCTTCCGGCTCAATTTCGAGGTCTCGGTGCTGTTCCGCGACCAGACACTGGTTTCCGAACTGGCCAGCTTGCTCGAAGCCGAATGCCGCGACAGCGTCGAAGTCCCGCATGATCGCGTCCGACCGCTGTGGACCGCTCGCCTGCCCGAAGCGCTGGCTCGGCTGGTCTCGCCGCTGTTGTGAACGGCGTCTGCCTGGCATGTGGTATCGGCCCGTGCACGGGCCGCGCCCGACCAGCGGACGCCTGCCCGGCGTGACCGGAGCGATCAGCGTCTCCAGCACGGTTACACTCGCGGTGCCGTCCCCCGATGGAATCATCATCATGATGCCCTGGCTGCTCCTGCTACTTGCCCTGGCCTCGCTCGCCCTCGCCTTCAAGGCCTCCACGCCCGGCGTGCTCGCCCTGTGGCTGCTGGTCGCGCTGGGGCTGTTGGTCGCCTGGATACTGGGCCTGCTCTCGCAACGTGTCGGCAACGCCAGCCGCGATGCCTCGTACATCCTCGACCCGGACGAACTGCGGCGCATGCGCGAGCAGGCCGAGGCGCGCAAACTGGCTTCGCAGAACACGCCTGAATCTGAGCACTGACACGCTGCAGGCCTCGGTAGCGGTGCCCCAGACCGGATCCGGCCAGGCTTGCGAAGCTGCTTCTTCGGGGGTTCGCTTCGGTCACTGAGTGGCTTCCCTTCGGCGGGCTTAGTAAGCTCCCGCGATGACTGTGCTCAGCGTCAACGTCAACAAGATCGCGGTGCTGCGAAATTCGCGCGGCGGCGCCGAACCGGACGTGGTTCGCGCCGCGCGCACCTGCCTCGATGCCGGCGCCCACGGCATCACCGTGCATCCGCGCCCGGACGCCCGCCATATTCGCGCCGACGACGTCCTCGCCCTGGCCGCGCTGACCCGCGAATACGGGGTCGAGTTCAACCTCGAAGGCAATCCGTTCGCTCCGCCGCGGCCCGGCTATCCGGGCTTCCTCGCCCTATGCGAACAGGTGCGTCCGGCCCAGGCCACCCTGGTGCCCGACAGCGATGCCCAGCTGACCTCCGACCACGGCTTCGATTTCGCGCGTGACGCCGACGCGCTGAGCCCGCTGGTCGCCTCTCTCAAGGCGCTGGGATGCCGGATCAGTCTGTTCGCCGACGCCCACCTCGATCCCGGGCGGTGCAGCATCGCCCGTGCCGCCGACTGTGGTGCGGATCGGGTCGAACTCTATACCGGTCCCTATGCCGAATCCTTTGCCTGCCCCGATGGCGCCGCGATGCTGCAACGATTCGCCGCGGCCGCCGCGCGGGCACGCGCTGCAGGGCTGGGCGTCAATGCCGGGCACGATCTGAGCCAGGACAACCTTGGCGCCTTCCTGGCGGCCGTGCCGGAGGTGATGGAAGTCTCTATCGGCCACGCGTTGATCGGCGAGGCCCTGTACGAGGGCCTCGCCACCACGGTGCGTCGTTACCTCGACATCATTGCCGGCACCCGCTGATACCTGCCCGCTGATACCCGAGCCGGTCCCGCCAGCACACCGACGCGCCGCTGGAAGATCAAGGGCCGTGGGCGATCTCGCTGATGCCGGTCGCACGTGCCGCCGCCAGCGCATTGGCGAACGACTGGTAGTCGGCCTCGCCACTGGCGCCGACGATCAGCAGCGGCTGCTTGCCTGCGGCCATCGCGCTGTTGATCCGCCCTGCCAGCGCCGCATCAAGGTCGCCGCTGGACATGACGACCCCATCCAGGCGGAACAGGCCCCAGCCCTGCGCGACCAGCTCGATCCGCTCGACCGGCGGCGGAGTTCCCACCTGTTCGACCGCCTGCGGCAGGCGTGCCTCCAGGGTTTGCATGGCCATAGGCGCCGTGACCATGAAGATGACCAGCAGCACCAGCATGACGTCGACCAGGGGAGTGATGTTGATGTCGGCAAGCGCGGCGTTGCCGCGGGTGGCATCGAAAGGACTGCGGGACTGCGTGGAGACGGCCATTGCAACCTCCTGTCATGGGGCCCCATGCCCGTATTCGACCTTACGCCCGCAACCGCCATTGCGGCAACCACCGCGAACAAAAAAACGCCGCCCCGGAGGGCGGCGTTCAATTGAAACATCACGACGGTAGGCGTCGATCGACTTCTACGTCACTTGTCGACGAAGCCGATTTTCTCCATATGCGCGTTCTTGGCCGCGGTCAGGACCTTGGCCAGGGTGCCATAGGCGGCATCCCCACTGGCATCGATCTCCAGGGTCGGCTGGTTGGTCGGGTCCTTCTGGACCTCGGCCAGCATCCGGCTCTGCAGTTCCGACATCGCTGCCGGTGAATCGTTCCAGTAGACCATGCCGCTGGTATCGATCCGCAGCCGGATCGGCGGCGGCGGATCGCTCTTGACCTGCGGCGGGTTCACGCTGCGCTGCGGCAGACTGATGTCGACCGGATAGCTGGCGATCGGTGCGGTCACCATGAAGATGATCAGCAGCACCAGCATCACGTCCACCAGGGGCGTGACGTTGATGTCGGCCATCGCACCCTTGCCACCACTAGCAAATG
The DNA here is from genome assembly GCF_006547045.1 of Lysobacter alkalisoli. Taxonomy (NCBI): domain Bacteria; kingdom Pseudomonadati; phylum Pseudomonadota; class Gammaproteobacteria; order Lysobacterales; family Lysobacteraceae; genus Marilutibacter; species Marilutibacter alkalisoli. The sequence goes on along the minus strand of NZ_CP041242.1, from coordinate 12,512 downwards.
CCATTGCTGTTCTCCCTTAATTGCCGCGATCGGGGGTGGTGACGAAGCCGACCTTGCGCATGCCCTGGGCCTGCGCGGTCTTCACCACGTCATTGACGATGCGGTAGCGGGTGGTTTCGTCGGCACGCACGTTGACCTGCGGCTGAGGCGTCTTCTGCGCCTCGACCGAGAAGCGGCTTTCGAGCATGTCCGCGGTGACTTCCTCGTCGTTCCAGAACAACGTGCCGTCATCGAGCACGGCCACCGTGATCGGCGGAGTCGGCAGCGGTTCCTGCTTCTCTTCCAGGTTGGCCTTGGGCAACTCCACCTTGACTTTGTGCGTCATCAGGGGTGCGGTGATCATGAAGATGATGAGCAGCACCAGCATCACGTCCACCAGGGGAGTGACGTTGATGTCGGACATCGCACCGCCGCCGCCAGAACTGAAAGCCATGTTCGAACTCCAAAAATCGCGTGAGTGACGACGGTACCGTTAGCGCTTGCTGCCCGCCTCGCCGACGCGTGCGCCGGTGGCGAAGAAGTCGTGCAGGTCGTGCGCGAAGGTATCGAACTTGTTGTTCGTTACCCGGTTCATGCGGGTGAAGAAGTTGTAGCCCAGCACCGCCGGGATCGCGACGAACAGACCGATCGCGGTCATGATCAGGGCCTCGCCGACCGGGCCGGCGACGGCGTCGATCGAAGCGCTGCCGGTCATGCCGATGCGGATCAGGGCGTGGTAGATGCCCCACACGGTGCCGAGCAGGCCCACGAACGGCGCGGTCGCACCGACCGAGGCGAGCAGGGTCAGACCCGACTCCAGACCCATGCTTTCGCGGGTCACGGCCTGGCGCAGGGCGCGGTCGACGAACTCGGAGCGGTTCAGCGACTCGACCAGACGCGAACCTTCATGGCGCTGGTGGTGCGAAGCAGCCTGGGCAGCGTCGAGCGCGATCTTCGAGAACGGCTCGCTCTTGGGCTGCTCTTCCATGAAGCGGATCGCGTCTTGCGCGTTCGGGGTCTCCCAGAACGTGCTGATCACACGGTCCGTGCTCGCGCGCAGGCGCATGTTGCGGACGTAGTTGTAGATCATCCAGTAGATCGACATGACCGACATGACAACCAGAGTAATGAACACAACCCAGGCGGCCAGATCGAAGCTCTGGATCATGTGGCTGAAGCTCATCTGCTGGAGGGCTTCGGCGTTGGAGCCTCCGGCAGTGGCAGCGGTGGTGGTTTCCTGCAGCATGACGCTTACCTTTGAATGTCGTGGAAGGAACGAACTGTTGAAAACGAATCGTTACGGAAATGTGGAGCGTTTCTGTAAAGCGGGTTCTATGAAACGTATTGCCTGACTACCCGTCCTGCCGGCCCGATCAGCGCGGCGGGACGAAATCGACCGGGACACGCACCTTGCTGGCCACGGCCACGCCGCTGCGCATTTCCGGATTGAACCGCCACTTGCGTGCGGCGTCCATCGCCGCGCGGTCCAGGTTGCGGTTGCGGCTTGACTTCTCGACCGAGACATCAAGCACGTTGCCCTGCGCGTCGATGCTGATGATCAGCACCACGGTGCCACCGACGCCCTGACGCGCCTCGGTCGGCGGGTAGCGCGGCGGGTTCAACGCACGCGAGGAGGGGTCGACGCTGGAACCGATGCTCGTCGCCGGCGGTGGCGGCGAAGGCGGTGCCGGCGGCGGGGCCTGCGTGTCGACCGGACTCGGATCGTCGAACACCACCGGCGGATCCTCGGGCGGCGGCGGCAGCGGGCTCGGCTGCGGCGGCGCGATCTTCGGCGGCGGCTTCAGTTCCTTGGGCGGCTCCGGCGGCGGCGGCGGCGGTGGCGGCGGCGGCGGTGGCGGCTTGATGATGTTGACGAGGGTGACCTCTTCCTTCTCCTGCTTCGCCGGAGGCGGTGCCATCGGGGCCAGCAGCAGCAACAGGACTGCAACATGCACCGTGATGGCCATGGTCTGACCGGCAATCCGGGCCCAGTTCAGGCCTTCGTCGCGGTCGTCTTTGTGAACGTGATTTTCGAGGTCTTGCGTCATGCGCCGTCAGCTCGGGGAGATGTTTCCGCAACGTCTGACGCCGCGGGCGTTGATTACCTGGTCCAGGCAGCCGCATTCGCGACGCCCGAACCTCCTAGGTTATACCAAATAGGGCATTGGTTTCCAAGCGGAAGCCCTCAATTTTGCCCTGTCTGTCAGCCGCCCGGCAAGGCGGTGATCTGCCGGGCTTCCTCCGGGCGCTTGACGCCCTTGGACAAGGCCTGGCGTGCGGCTTCCTTCGCTTCCGGGATGCGATCCTCCTGCCACAGGATCTTGGCCAGGTTCAGATAAGTCTCTCCGCCCTCGTCCATCGGCGCGGCCTTCTGGTAGGCCGCGATGGCGGGGGCGATCTGATCGGAGAAGTAGTACGCCTGCGCCAGCGCGTGGTTGTTCTGGAAGTTGTTCTCGAGGATGCCCTGGTCGAGACCGTCCTTGATCACGCGAGCCGCTTCTGCTTCCTTGCCATCCATGTTGAGGTAGGAGGCATAGAGCTGACGGTAGTCGCGATCCTCGGTCAGCTGCCCGGCCGCCCGCAGCTTTTCCAGCACCTCGGCGGCCTTGCCGAAGTTCTCGCCCTGCAGATAGGTCGCGGCAAGATTCATCTGCGAGCGCTTGTCGTCGGGAGTGTTGGCGGCGACCTTCTCGGCCAGGGCTTCGGCCTTGTCGGTCTGCCCGGTCTCGAAGTAGGTTGCCATCAGCAGCTGCTGCCAATCGTTGCGCGGCTCGTCGGTTGAGGCGATCGCCTGCTCGAGCACGGCCGCGGCCTCGGCGTAGCGATCCAGCCGGTACAGCGCATTGCCCTTGATCACCAGCTGTTCGGGCTTGGCGCTCTTGGTTTCGGCGAACAGGCGATCGAGGGTGGCGACCGACTTGTCGTACTGCTCTTCCTGCAACTGCAGCTGTGCCAGCATGTACATCGCGCCGTAATGGCCGTTGTTGTCCAGGCCGTTGTATTCGATCGCCTTCTCCAGATAGCGCATCGTGGTGTCGAAGTCGTCTTCGTTGTAGGCGCTCTGTGCGGCGATCTGCGCGGCGAACGCGCGGTCGTACTCGTTGGCCTTTTCGTCGGCCATGATCTCTTCCGCCATCACGATGGCTTCAGCGTACTTGTCGCCCTCGTAGGCCTTGATCATCTTCTGCAGCCGGGAGGACATCTTCGCCGAAGCCCGGGTGCCGGGTTCCTGGCGGCTCGCCTCCGGGTACTCGGCCACGGACGTGCTGGCCTGACCTCGCCGCTGCGCATTGGCGTCGGTGGAAACGCTGCCAAGGGCGAGCGCCACGCCCATCGCGGCGGCAAGCAGGGTGAGATGGCGGGGAGAAGATGCGTTCATCGAATCACCTTTCTGATTTCTGCGGCCCGTGGGGCCGGAGTCGGCAGGCCGAGACCTGCAGGGGGCGCCACGCTACCAGAAACGGATAGCCGAGGCATACAGGGTTGACCTTGTTGCAGAATCGTTGCAGGGGCAACGATTCTGCCGGGTGGAAATGGGGTCACGGTGATCCGTCGCCGTGATGGTGAGTCATCCGCAATGGGGTTGGCGCCCGGCGGCCCGGGCCTGCTGGTACGTCGGCATCAGGCTGTCGGCGCGCCTGCCAAGCTCCTGGATACGGGTCGAGGCGCTGGGGTGGGTCGACAGCCACTGCGGCGGCTGGCTGCCACCGGCGGTCTGCATGTTTCTCCACAGGTCGATCGCCTGGTGCGGGTCGTACCCGGCCCGGGCCATCAACCGCTGACCGACGACGTCGGCCTCGGTTTCCTGGGTCCGGTTGTTCGGCAGCAGCAGACCGGCCTGGGCCGCGACGCCGCCGGCCTGGGTGGCGGTATTGGCCGCGGCATCGCCGTACCGGGCGCCGACCAGTGCGCCAAGCACGCCCAGTCCGGCCTGGGCGCCCATTTGCCGGGTCACCCGTTCATTGTGGTGTTGGGAAATCACATGGCCGATCTCATGGGCGAGCACTGCAGCAAGCTGGTCCTGGTTCCTGGCAACCTTGAAGATGCCGGTATGTACGCCGACCTTGCCGCCGGGCAGGGCAAAGGCATTGGGGGAGTCATCGTCGAACAGGGCGACCTCCCAGCCCGCCTGCTGCCCTTGTGGCAATTCGCGGGTCAGCGAGTCGACCACGCAGCGTACATAACGGGTCCGGGCGGCGTCGGTGCTGACCTTGTTCTTCTGCTTGGCCTGCTGGAATGCCTGGGCACCCAGTTGCTGCAGTTGGGCATCGGACATGCCGCCGACCACCTGGGTACGCCCGGTGGGTGAGGTGGTGGTGGCGCAGGCAGCCAGCAGGACAGCGATGGCCAGGCCCGCCAGGGCGGCCTTGGCCGGCGTGGAGCGATTCATGCTGCTGTGGCCGGCCGGAATCATGGGTTTGGTCTTCATGCGGGCCTCCCCTCTGGAACAGAGTCGTTGTAGTCGATCGCGGATTAACGTTGCGTAATTGCAGCCACCGGCCCGGCAAGACCGTTCAGCCATGCCCGGACAGCAGCAGGGCACAGGCGAAGGCATTGTTGAGGGCATGTGCGCCGATCGCCGCCCAAAGGGTGCCGGTACGGCGGTAGACCCAGGCAAAGGTCGCGCCCATCGCCCCGTAGACCAGCCACAGCTGCAGCATCGCCGGCCAGGGATTGGTACTCATTCCCGGCAGCTCGTGGACAAGGGCGAAGGCGGCGCTGCTCAGCAGCAGGCCCAACCCGGGCCGCCCGGCCCGCCACAGGCGCCCGAACAACACCCGCCGGAACAGCAGTTCCTCGTAAAGCGGGGCCAGCAGCACGGTAAAGGCGATCAGGAACAACGGGCTTTCGTCGAAGGCCTTCTCGACCAGGGCGACGTTGGTCGGGACCGGCGTACTGCCCAGGCGATCGCCGATCCAGCCAATGCCGTAGCTCAGGGCCAGCACGGCCAAGCTGGTGATCAACATCCAGCCCCAGGTCGCCGGCCGGGCGAGCGCCGCGTGCGAGGCCGCGCGTTCGGCCCGCGTGGCGCGGGCACGCAGGAAGTAGAACAGCACGGCTGTCGGCAGCATCGCCAACAGGGTGATCCAGACCAGGACGATGCCGTCCGGAGGTGGTACCTGTTTGACCAGTTCGGCAAACCGGTCCAGGTCGCCAGCAGCGGCGGACAGTGCGCTCCAGACCACCCATGCCGCCCCCAGCAGGGCACTGAGCACGATCGCCGTCGCCAGCACGGCGATCAGGTCGATGACGAAACCGAGCACCGCCGGCCCGAGTGGGCGAACCGGCAACGGCGGCGGCATGGTGGGCGCGGTCGCGCCCTGCGTATCCATGCGGAACCCGGAACCGGACTCAGATGTCGAGGTTGGCCACCTTCAGCGCGTTGTCCTCGATGAAGGCGCGGCGCGGATCGACCACGTCGCCCATCAGGGTACTGAAGATCTGGTCGGCGGCGACCGCGTCCTCGATCCGCACCTGCAACAGGCGGCGGGTCTCAGGATTGACCGTGGTTTCCCACAACTGCTCGGGGTTCATCTCGCCCAGGCCCTTGAAGCGCTGGATCTGGCGACCCTTCTTGGCCTCGTCCATCAGCCAGGCCTGGGCCTGGGCGAAGCTGGCTATCGGCTGTTCGCGATTGCCGCGGATGATCTTCGCGCCTTCGCGGATCAGGCCATGCAAGTGGTCGGCAGCCTCGCGCAAGGGGCGCAGTTCGCCGCCTTCGAATGCAGCCAACGGCAGTACCTGGGTCAGGGTCTGACCCATGTGGCTGCGTTCGATGATCAGGGCGGCGGGATGGCCATCGGTGGCCGCCTGCATGTCCAGGGAATAGCGCGGCTGGCCGAGACCGGTGCGGTTGAGACGGGCAGCCAGTGCGTCGAGCTCGGCACGCTCGTCGGTGTTCTCGGTCAGATGGGCGCTGTCGAGGGGGGTGAAGTCGATCAGCGCTTCCAGCACGCGCGGGTCGAAACGATGACCGTTGCGGGCGATCACCTCGCGGGCCGAGGCGTAGACGAGCAGCAATTTCTCCAACGCCGATCCGGTGATCGGCGGTTCGCCCTCGGCCGGCATCAGGCTGGCGTTCTCGACCGCGTGGTTGGCGAGGTAGGCGTCGAGCGCCGCGTCGTCCTTCAGGTACAGCTCGGTCTTGCCCTGCTTGATCTTGTACAACGGCGGCAGGCCGATGTAGATGTGGCCGCGCTCGATCAGCTCCGGCATCTGCCGGTAGAAGAAGGTCAGCAGCAGGGTACGGATGTGGCTGCCGTCGACGTCGGCGTCGGTCATCAGAATGATGCGGTGGTAGCGCAGCTTGTCCGGGTTGTATTCGTCCTTGCCGATACCGGTGCCCAGGGCGGTGATCAGGGTGCCGACCTCGGCCGAACCCAGCATGCGGTCGAAGCGTGCGCGCTCGACGTTGAGAATCTTGCCCTTGAGCGGCAGGATCGCCTGGGTACGGCGGTTGCGTCCCTGCTTGGCCGAGCCGCCGGCGGAGTCGCCCTCGACGATGAACAGCTCGGACAGGGCCGGATCCTTTTCCTGACAGTCGGCCAGCTTGCCTGGCAGGCCGGCGATGTCGAGCGCGCCCTTGCGCCGGGTCAGGTCGCGGGCCTTGCGCGCGGCCTCGCGGGCACGCGCGGCATCGACCACCTTTTCGCAGATGGCGCGGGCCTCCTGGGGGTGTTCCTGGAGGAACTCCTCCAAACGTGCACCGAACGTGCTCTCAACGACCGGCCTGACGTCCGAACTGACCAGTTTTTCCTTGGTCTGCGACGAAAAGCTCGGATCCGGCACCTTGACCGACAGCACCGCGATCATGCCTTCACGCATGTCGTCGCCCGACAAGTTGACCTTGGCCTGTTTGGCGATCCCGTTCTGTTCGATGTAATTGGACAGGGTGCGGGTAAGGGCGGCGCGGAAGCCGATCAGGTGGGTGCCGCCGTCCTTCTGCGGGATGTTGTTGGTGAAGCAGAACATCGTTTCCTGGTAGGCGTCGGTCCACTGGATCGCGACGTCGACCGTGATGTCGTTCATCTCACCTGTAACTGAGATGACATTCGGGTGCAGCGGGGTCTTGAGCTGGGCCAGATGTTCGACGAAAGAGCGGATGCCGCCCTCGTACTGGAATACGTCGCGCTTGCCCTCGCCCCCGCTCTGGGACGCACGCTCGTCGACGAGGGTGATCTTGACCCCCGAGTTCAGGAACGACAACTCGCGCAGGCGTTTGGCGAGAATGTCGTAGTGGAATTCGGTGTCGGTGAAGATATCCGCCGCCGGCTTGAAGCGCAGGGTGGTGCCGCGCTTGTCGGTCGCCTCCAGCTGCTTGAGCGGATACAGCGGCTCGCCGAGCGCGTATTCCTGCTGGTAGTGGTGGCCATCGCGCCAGATGTCCAGCCACAGGTGCTCGGACAGGGCATTGACCACCGAGACGCCAACGCCATGCAGGCCGCCGGAAACCTTGTAGCTGTTGTCGTCGAACTTGCCGCCGGCATGGAGGACGGTGAGGATGACTTCCGCCGCCGAGCGGCCTTCTTCCTTGTGGATGTCGACCGGCACGCCGCGGCCGTTGTCCGACACCGAGACCGAACCGTCGTCGTGGATGATGACGATGATGTCGTCGGCATGGCCGGCCAGGGCCTCGTCGACCGAGTTATCGACCACCTCGAACACCATGTGGTGCAGGCCGGTGCCATCGTGGACGTCGCCAATGTACATGCCCGGGCGCTTGCGCACGGCTTCCAGGCCACGCAGCACGGTGATGCGGCTGGAATCGTAGGCTTGCTGGGGGGCCTGATCGGCGGATGAGGTGGCGGGGTCCTGGACGGACTCGGACTTGGGGTCGTGCTCGGATGGGGTCATTGCGGCGACAGGCTCCGGCGACGCCGCCACAGGGGCGTGGAAGCGTCTGGACGCATTGATCTAAGGATAGTGGCCGAGTATAGCAGCCGGGAGCGGTCGGCCGGCCGTCACGCAGCATTCGGGGCAGGCCTTTGATACCGGCCCTTCAGCTACCTGCGACGGGGTCTGGAAATCCTGATGCAGCCGCCTCGACTCGGCCATGTTCCACGTGGAACACCGTGGTGGATGCCGCGACATCGTGCAATCCCGGCGGTGGCTCGGTGCCGGTGATAAAGACCTGAGCCTGGCTGTCGACCAGCTGTTCCAGCACCCGCGCCTGGTGTTGTCGGTCCAGCTCGGAACCCAGATCGTCCAGGGCGATCACCGGCCAATGCCCGCGGGCCGCGGCATGATGGCCGGCCTGGGTCAGGGTGGCCGCCAGTGCGGTCAACTTGGCCTGGCCACGAGACAGGGCCTCGCGGCCCGGCAGGTGGGGGAACAGGATCCGCCAATCGGCCCGGTGCGGCCCGACCGAGGTGTGCCCGCTTTGCAGGTCGCGGTCACGGGCCAGCAGCAACGCGTCGGCCAGTGGCAGGGTTTCGCGGCGCCAGCCTGGCTGATATTCCATCGAGACCTCGCCCAAAGCCGGTGCGAGGCCTGCCAGCAAGGGCGTCAGGCGGGTCTGTAACGCCTCAAGATAAAGCTGCCGGCGACGGCTGATCGGCTCACCCGCTTCAGCCAGCTCCCACTCCCACGCGTCGAGGCCATCGCCGACCCGGCCGCTCTTGAGCAGGGCGTTGCGCTGCTTGAGGGCGCGGGAGTAGCGTCGCCACAGCGGCAGGAAATCGTGTTCCACGTGGAACAGGCCCCAATCGAGGTAGCGCCGACGGGTTTCGGCAGCCCCCGTCACCAGGGCATGACTGCCCGGTTCGAAACTGACCACCGCCAGAGCCGCACAGAGATCCCCCAACTGGTTGACGTCCTGGCCATCGAGCCGTCCGCTCCAGTCCTGTCCGCTATGGCGCAGCCCGGCCTTGTGCATGCGATTGCCTGGCACGACGGCATGCGGTTCCTGCCATTCGACAAACACCTCCAGCGCGTCGGCGCCGGCCTGCAACAAGCCATCGCGGACCCGGCCCCGGAAGCTGCGGCCGTATGCCATCAGGTGCATGGCTTCGAGCAAGGAAGTCTTGCCGGCTCCGTTCTCGCCGGTGATCAAATTGATGCCGGGGGCCGGTGCCAGGCTGACCTCATCGAAACGGCGGAAACGGCGGAGGTCGAGGCGGGTGATCTGCATCGGGGAAGCTTAAAGGGCAGGGGGCGCTACTGGGTATCGCCGAAGGCAAGGATCTTCCGTTCGGGAACGGGCAGGCTCTACGAAATGCACGGAGGGGGTTTGCGGCACGCACCGGTAGCCCTATTCGCGATGCGTTCCGCCTCGTTCGGGGGATTCGTCACCGATTCGCCCGACCGCGCAGTCCACATCGTGTGCCGGCCCAGTCACACAATCCGATGGGCCGCAGAACCCGCAACCACTGCTTGCTGGCACATTGGCGATGTCAGGAAAGACGGAAACTCAAAACAGGCCCATTCACGAGGCCTGCAGACGGCGAAAGAGGGCAATAGACGCTGAACACCTCGACCGGACTTGAGAGTAGCGACATCGTCAAACGGACTGAGCCGTCTTTCACTGCCCGGCGATACCTTCCGGCCAGATCTCTCTACCGCGCCAACAAGGCGAACAAAACAAACGCCCGGCCGAAGCCGGGCGTCTTGATGTTCCACGTGGAACAGGACTGGAAGTGTCCCGGCACGGGGGCCGCTTCTGCATGGAAGCCTGCGAACGAAGACTCACAACCGCAACGGCATCACCACATGGCGGCTTCGCTCATTGCTGGCCTCACGCACCAGCGCGGATGAGTTGGCATCGCGCAGGGCGAGAATCACCTGGTCATCGCGCAGTGCAGTCAGCGCATCAAGCAGGTAGTTGACGTTGAAGCCGACCGCGAGGTCGTCCACCTTGGTCTCGGCTTCGACTTCTTCCTGTGCCTCTTCCTGCTCCGGGTTGTGGGCACTGATCTTGAGCTGACCGGGCGAAACTTCGATACGGACGCCACGGTACTTCTCGTTCGACAGGATCGCGGCGCGTTGCAGCGAAGCACGCAGAACCTCGCGGTCGATCCGGACCTCGCGATCGGCACCAATCGGGATCACCGCTTCATAGTCCGGGAAGCGGCCATCAATCAGTTTGCTGGTGAAGGTCACATCGTCGCGCTTGATCCGGATATGGCCGCGGCCCATCTCGATCTCGACCTCGCGGTCGCCGCCTTCGAGCAGGCGCTGCAGTTCGGTGACACCCTTGCGTGGGACGATGATCTGGCGCTTGGTTCCGTTGCCACCGTCCAGTTCGGCCTCGCACAGGGCCAGGCGGTGGCCGTCGGTCGCCACGCAGCGCAGGCTGCCTTCGCGCAGATCGAACAACAAGCCGTTGAGGTAATAGCGCACGTCCTGCTGGGCCATCGCGAACGCGGTGCGCTCGATCAGTTCCTTCAGCGAGGCCTCCGGGACCCGGACCCGCTCGGTCGCCTCGACCTCATCGATGGCCGGAAAGTCGTTGGCCGGCAGGCTGGCGAGGGTAAAGCGCGAACGCCCGGCCTGGACCGCGATCTTTTCCGCGCTCTGGCTGACCGTGACCGAACTGCCGTCGGGCAGTGCACGGACGATGTCGAACAGCTTTCGCGCCGGAATGGTGGTCTCGCCATCCTCGCTGCCGTCGACCGCGATACGCGACACCATTTCGACTTCGAGGTCGGTACCGGTCAGCGACAGCTGCCCATCCTTGACCTGTACCAGCAGATTGGCCAGCACCGGCAGGGTCTGACGTCGTTCGACCACGTTGACGACCTGCGCCAACGGCTTAAGAAAAACTTCGCGCTGCAGGCTGAAACGCATGCTCAACCGCTCCCCTATGCCCAAGACAAAAGATTGGATAAATCAAAATCGTGGTGGTGGTGGTGTCGCCGAAACCCCGGGAAAACCACCCTAACATCTTGTTCTAAAACAAAAATTCTTCCTGCTGAACTGCTGTGGAACCGGGCTGACAAACGGGTACAAGCTGTGGACAAGTTTTGCCTCCTGATCGCGCGTCCGGGTTGTCCACAACTTATACGCATGCGGTCCAGAGTATTCCCTTGCCCGTTCAGTTTGTACCGGTGCTGCTCACTTTCCAGGCCTATTCGCTGAGCTTGCGGATCAGCTTGTCCCAGTCTTCCCGCAGTTTGCCGTCCGTCTCCATCAGGGTGCGGATCTGCCGGCAGGCATGCAGCACCGTGGTGTGGTCGCGGCCGGCGAAGGCGTCGCCGATTTCCGGCAGGCTGTGCTCGGTCAGCTCCTTGGTCAACGCCATGGCCATCTGGCGCGGCCGGGCCAGCGAGCGGGTCCGCCGTTTCGACAACAAATCCTTGATTTGCAGGCCGTAGTAGTCTGCCACGGTCTTCTGGATGTTGGGGATGCCGATGGCCTGCTGCTGCGCGCGCAGCAGATCGCGCAACGTCTCCTGAGCGAACTCGACGGTGATCGCGCGCCCGGTGAAGTTGGCTCGCGCGGTCAGGGTGTTGAGCGCGCCCTCGAGGTCGCGCACGTTGCTGCGCATCTTCTTGGCCAGCAGGAAGGCTACGTCCTCGGGAATCTGCACGCCGCGTTCGGTGGCCTTGCTCAGCACGATCTGGGCCCGGGTCTCGAAGTCCGGCGGCTCGATCGCCACGCTCAGCCCCCAGGCCAGACGCGACTTCAGACGCGGCTCCAGGCCCTCGACCTCGCGCGGGTAGCGGTCGCAGGTCAGGATGATCTGCTGCTTGCCGTCGAACAGCGCATTGAAGGTGTGGAAGAACTCCTCCTGGGTGCGGTCCTTGCCGGCGAAGAACTGGATGTCGTCGATCAGCAGTGCATCGACCTGCTGGAACTGGCGCTTGAACGCGTCCATGGTCTTGTCCTGCAATGACTTCATCATCGCGCTGAAGAACTGCTCGCTGCGCAGGTACAGCACCCGGAAGCCGGGTTTGTTGGTGCGCATCGCGTTGCCGGCGGCGAACATCAGGTGGGTCTTGCCCAGACCGGTGCCGCCATACAGCAGCAACGGGTTGTGGGCGCGATCGCCGGGTTTGAGTGCGGCCTGCCAGGCGGCGGCGCGGCCAAGCTGGTTGCTGCGCCCTTCGACGAAGTTGTCGAAGGTGTAGTGGTTGTCGAGGTGGCCGTTGAACGGAGCGGCACTGACGGCCGGGGGTGCGGCCACGACGGGCCGGTTGATCGTCAGCGGCGCCGGCTCGCGCGGTAGCGAACCGACCTCGAGGCTGACCTCGGCGCTGCCGGCAAAGTGGCCGAGCAATTCGCGGATGCGTGCGAGGTAGCGTTCGCGAACGTGTTCGACGACGAAAGCATTGGGTGCGTAGAGCACGGTGACCTGGTCGCGGCGGGAAGCCTGCAGCGGTTTGAGCCAGGTGTGGACGTCCTCGGGCGGGAATTCGGCTTCGAGGCGTTCGAGGCAGCGGGGCCAGGCGTCCATAGAATCTGCGTGTGTATTCCTGTGATGCGGCGCAGGCGATGCGACGCAAGTGGTTCAAAGCAAACCGTTCAGAGCAAGTTGCCCGAAAGAGGGCGCCCTGCGCGATGCGAATGGGCATCGCGCGCACGGAGCGGCGGGG